>VBML01000191.1 GCA_005878915.1 Methanobacteriota archaeon
ATCCCGAAGAGGGCGGTGACGAAGGGCTCCTTGTACTCGTGGCGGTACGAGTGGTTGTACCGCGTCTTCTCCAACAGGAGCGGCGAAATCATCTCAACTGCCCTCGGGTCGTAGGCGACGGGAGCGATCGCGATGTGACTGAGGTGGATGAAGTCCACACCGGGGACGCTTCCGACCGCCTCGATGAGGCGGGCCATCGCGGGGCCGTTCGGCTCAAACTTCGGGCCGCACTCGTACAGGAAGAGGTCCTCCGTCGCGAAGAAAATCGAGCGGGACCCCGCCTTCACGTTCACATCGACCTCCTTCAGGATGTGCGGGATCGGGAGGGAATGGCGGCGACGATTCGTCGGCGAGCAGAACTGGCATCCCCGCCCGCACCCGCGGGTGATCTCGACGACCCCGTAGCTCGCGGCCCCCTCGATCGCAGGGATGAATTCGATCGGGACCTTGCTGCCGTGGACCTCCTTCGGGAGGGGCTCCCCGGCGGCGGCCTTCTTGAAGACGTCGAGGACGGTCAGCTCTCCCTCTCCGTGGACGAGCACGTCGATGCCGAATTCCTCGACCTTACCGGCGTGACGGACCTGCCAGGCGCCCGCCCCGCCAAGAATGATCGTCGGGTCGTACCGACGGAGGGCGGGGTTCTCAACGACCCGTCGAAACTCGATCGCGTCCACGCTTTCGCCCGGCACCGCGATCATCGAGTTGTACGTCACGGACACGTAGGCGAGGCCCATCGGGTCCATCGAGGTGATCCCGACGACCTTCGTCTTCGGGCCGACGAACTGCTCGAGGTTGTCGGGGTGGCAGCAAACGACATCCTCCTGCGCGAAATGCCTCAGGAGAAGGGCCTCCACCTTCCGAAGCCCGTAGGGCAGGAACTTGGCGGAGCCATCTGGGTTGTCCTCGGGCTTGAACCACTCCGGGCGAAGGATCATGCGGGGAATCACCTTCTCGGGGAAGACGGCGATGAACGCGCCGAACGGGTCCCCGTTGTAGCGGCTCATCTCCCCGCGCGGGGATGTGAGGACAACCTTCACTCCCGCGGAATCGTATCGAACGATGGGAACTTGCCCCCCCGAGAAGGTACAAAACGTCTGGCGCGGCATTGCAGGGGGGGCCCTTAAGGGTTCCCACGTTGTTCTTCTGGACCGTAACGTATGCAGAAAAACTTTCATATATGGTCATGCCTCTAGCTGACCGGTCAGGGAATGGCCCGGAAGTTCAATCCGTCCAGCCTCGCGCGCGCGCTCTCGGACGCCCTAGGGCTTCCGAGAACGGCGGGGCTCATCATCGGGGCACTCGCCCGAGCGCGGGATTCACTCGCGGTCGATCAGATTGTCCGACAGGTCCAGAGCTCAGAACGGAGCGTGCGGGAGAATCTTCAGATCCTCCTGCAGCGGGGCCTTCTGATCCGGAAAGTTTTCGTCACCGCGAACAAGAAGCTCGCGTATGTCTACTCCCTCAAGCCGGTCGATGACCTCGTAGCGGCGGCACGCAAGGAGGTCGCGCGGACCCTCGGGCGCGTTGAGGTCATTGCGCGGCGTCTCCGAGACTTGACCGCGTGAACTCGCACATTCTCTGCGGCGCGCGCGATCGAGGTCTCGACGAGATCGCCCGATTGAGCGGACGTCTTCAGTCCCAGAACCGCTTCGTGCGCGCGTAGTTCACTTCCGCCGCAAGAACGTCGCGGAGGAAGTCGTCTTCCGTCTCGTGAAAACCCCGCAGAATGCGCGCCGCGGTCTCTTCCCCGACCCCCCGCCCCACGAGGGCGAGGACGGCCCGCTTTCCATGGCCCATCACGAGGGAGGCATTCGTGAAGAGCTTCTTCACCATCGGGCGATCCTGCGTCGACGGCGTATCGATGTCGAGTTCCTTCGCCCGGTCCCGCTCGTAGTGGCGCAGGACCGCGACCATCACGCCGGAACACGTGGGGCATGTGATCTTCCCCGGGAGGTCGGCTACGACCGACCGCCACGAGGTGCGGCAGTTCAAACACAGGAGGGCGGCTGTCTCCTTCTCCAGGCGCGCCTTCACCGCCATCAGCGTGGCGTGATCCGCTTTTTGCGGGGCGACGAGCCGCATGCTCCCCTCCAGCCCGGCCCGGCCGACGTTCGAAAGCTGCGTGACCTCGACCGCAATCTCGCCCGCCTTGATCTTCCGGAGGACGTCCGCCGTCCGCGGCAGGTCCATCCGCTCCCAGAAGATCCGGTTCAGCACCTCTTCGAAGAGCGGGGTGTTCTCGAATGCCTTCAGGAGGCGGGGGATCGAGACGGCCTCCCAGTCAACCTCCCTTCGGAGGGCGCCGAACTTCTTCGCGACATGGACGAACGCCCATCGAAGGTACGCGGAATTCCTGAGGACGACGCGGAGCAGGGGCTCCAATGCGTCCGGGTCCTCCGGCTTTAGAATCTCGATGACCCGCTCCGCGGGGATGGACTGCGGGGCCTCCACGACGATCCGGTACGGGTCCGACTGGACGCCGACGCTCTGCCCGAACCTCGCGGAGATCAGCGAAGAGATCAGCTGCGCGAGCGTCTCGTTCACCCGGCTCCCAAAGCATGCGTTGATGACGACGAGGTCCCGAGCAACCTCGATCGTCACCCGCCGATCTGTGGGCACCGGCTTGCCTCCGAGGCCCGCGATGTACTCCCGAAAGCGGTGAACGCCTTCGGCGTCCCCGGAATATCCGCTGAAGTCTAGCGTCCCCCGAAGGCGGCCGACCTCCTGCGCCACCGCGAAGGAGACGGGGATGTCCTCACCAATCCAGCTGGGGACGTCGCCGATCTCCCGCACCGCTTCGACGAGGAGATGGTCCTCCTTGAACTCCACGAACCGCCATGTCGTCCCCCGCATCACGAACGTCGCGCCGAGCTTCGCGCTCTCCGCGACGAACCATTCGTCGAGCGTGCCGATCATGCGGCGGGAGCTGACATCGACCACGCGATACGTCCGGACGTCGGGGATCATCGAGATATTCTCGAGGAAGTACAGGCGCGATGCGGGCGAGCGGCCGAACCGGTCCTCCTTGTACCAGATCCTTCGGAGGGATGCAAGTTGTTCGACGACCTCCACGAAGTCCACTCGCTTGAGCCCGCGGAACGGATGCGCCCGCTGGACGACGGCATAGCCCTCGTCGATCGAAATGGACGGGCGGGTCATCGCCATCGCGACCACCTGGTTCGCGAGGACCGCGAGATCGTCCTGACGAACAGGGATCGGTTCCAGCTCCTCCGCGAGGGCACGCCGCGCAATCACCACGGCCTCGGCGAAATCGTCCTCGTGCGTCGCGACGACGAGGCCATCGGACACCTCCCCGACGCCATGGCCGGATCGCCCGATCCGCTGCAAGAGGCGGGAGACTTCGCGGGGGGAGTTGTACTGCAAGACAAAGTCCGCAGACCCGACGTCGATTCCCAGCTCGAGGGAGGACGTGCAGACGTGTTCACGAAGAACAGCGTGGAGTGGTGGGAGTCGATCACCTCCTTGCACCGCCGGATCGCCGCGGCCTGCACCTCTTGCAGGTGGAGGCGCTCCGCGGTTGTCTTGTCGTCGATGGAGGCGACCGGATACTCGACATGAATCTGGATTCCCTTCGGGATCGGGACCTTGATCACCTCGACCTCCCGCCCCACGCCGCCGAGGAACGCGGCCACCTCCTCCGGTGACCCGACCGTCGCGGACAGCCCGATGCGCTGGACGTCGTGCCCAACGAGCTCGACAAGCCGTTCCAGGCCCACCGCGAGTTGTGCCCCGCGATCGTCGCCCGCCAGCTCGTGGATCTCGTCAATGACGAGCCATCGCAAGGTCCGGAGCTGGTCCCGCACATGTCGGCCCGTGAACAGGATCTGGAACGTCTCCGGGGTCGTGATGAGGATGTCCGGCGGGTGGCGGGTCTGTTCCGCCCGCTCCTTGGCGGGGGTGTCCCCATGGCGGACCGCCACGCGGAGGCCGAGCTGCTCGCCGAAGAACGTCATCCGGCGGAGCATGTCCCGATTCAGAGCCCGGAGTGGCGTGATGTACAGGCAGCTGACCGGCGCGGGCTTCTCGGTGAGAATCTTGTGCAAGATCGGGAGGATCGCCGCCTCGGTCTTGCCGATCCCCGTGGGCGCGATGACGAGCGCGCTTGTCCCCGCCATGATCCGGGGGATCGCACGTCGCTGGGGCTCCGTGAATTCCTGGAACCCGAGCGTGCCGAGGGCCTCGAGAATCCGCGGGTGCAGGCCGAGCGTTTCCATGGTGGGGACTCTCGCCTAGACCTCAGTGTGATAAAAAGATGCACCTCGGTGGAACGAATTGACAATGGGCCCGGCCGGATTTGAACCGACGACCATCTGGTTATGAGCCAGACGCTCCCCCAGGCTAAGCTACGGGCCCGCGGAGTCCGGGAACGGCACGTCGCTACTTAATGGTTCGAAGTGGTAAGGACCACGGCAGCTTTATCCGATTGCGAAGCGCATTCCGCAGATGCGATGGGCCGCGACCTCTACGAGATCCTCGGGGTGAAGTCCTCCGCCCCACCGGACGCAATCAAGCGCGCGTATCGCCGCCTCGTGAAGCGATATCACCCGGACGTGAGCAAGCAGCGGGGCGCGAAGGAGATGTTCCTTGAGGTCAGTGAAGCGTACGAGATACTCTCGAACCCTCTCCTTCGGCGGGAGTACGATGAGCGGACGGCGCCGACGCGAACCGAGATGCCATACCGGCCCCCGCAATGGCCGGGGACGCCGCGCAAGGTCCGAGTCCCCGAGGCGTACGTGCGGGTGTCGCCGCCCTTCTCGGGCTACCGAGACCGCATGGACTCGGTGCAGGACCGATCCATGGCCCGGCGGACGCGCGCGGCGAAGGTCGTATGGCGCGCGTATGTCGTGACCGTGTTTTCGATGTCCGGAACCCTGGGCGTGTTCGGCGGCTATCTGCTCTCCATGGGCGCGTCGTTCCAGGGTGGGATTACCATAGGCGCGTCGGTGATGATGCTCACCCTGCTCCTCATCGCGTGGCTCGCGAAGGGCGTGATGGCCCCGGAGTTGTGAGTCCGTGAGCCGGGGGAAGCCGGAGAATCGCAGGAAGAAGGAGCGACCTCCGAAGGATGCGCGGCCGAAGGAGCCCCGCTTTCGCCATGGCGGGCGGAAGGGGCGCCGCGTCCCGTAGGCACCGCTGCTGTCCTGAGAAACTGCTAAGCACACGCGACCGACGCGCTTTCCGATGCACTGCTTGGCCAAGTCCATTTTCTACGGATGGGCACGCCGTCGTCCGGATTTGAACCGGAGACCACCCGGTTAACAGCCGGGAGCTCTACCAGACTGAGCTACGACGGCCCGTTGGAGCCAAAGGGCGGCGCTGTAAAAAGGTTGCCGGGCCTACAGTTGGAATCGGGAGGCGGCCCGCGCGGGGACGCGGTCGAAGATCGCAATTACGAATACCGCATATCCGATCGCGAGCGCCCACGCAGCCGGATTGAAACTCCCCATCAGGAGGGCGACGGCGACGACGGGAGCGCCAATCGCGATCGAGATCGGGGGAACGATGAGAAACGGCAGGACGGACTTGAGGGAGAACGCGTCCGAAGGAATCCGGATCGCGGCCATGAGGCTCACCGCGATCCCGCAGGACGCCACCGCCATCACCAAGGCCGCGACGATCCCCAATGGGGTCGCAACCGCCCCGGCGACCGCGCCGATGATCCCCGCCCCGACGGTGACGAGGGCGACCGCGCGGTAGAACCCGCGGAAGTACGTGCTGAGGTACTGCGGCGCCATCGCGACCGTCCAGAGGTTCGGCCGCTCCGTCGCATTCCAGTTGAACGAGAGGATCATGGGAATCATAAGGGCGGCCCACCCCGTCGTGAGGATGGAGACCTCAGACATTGGCGCGTCGGAGAGGCGGTTCGCGGACCCGATGAGCACGAGCATCCCGGTGAGGAGCCCGACGATGAGCATGCTCCCGTCGCGGAGGATCCGGACGAGATGGAACCGGCTCATCATGCCCAGCGGGGCCCCCTTCATGAGGTCCACGGAGATCCGGCGGGTGAGGACGCTCAGTCCCCGCGTCAGCGCCTCCTGTTGCATGGCGACCTTGCGGAGGTCCGTCTGGCCGAACGCGATCCGCATCGT
>VBML01000123.1 GCA_005878915.1 Methanobacteriota archaeon
GCTCTCTCGAGATAGTCGTGGGCCGCGTGGATCGCGACGGGGCGATACGGCAGTCGCTCCCCGTTCACCGACGTCGTCGCCCGCCCGCAGAGCAGGATGTACGCGGGCTCGAGGAACACGCCCCCGCCAAACTTGGGAGCGCTCTGCCCGCCGACGACCTCGACCTGGTCCGTGTTGTGGTGCAGGATCCGGCCGTACCGCTCGATGTACATCTTGGAGAGGGCCCGGCTGACGGCCTCCGCGAGACCGTCCGCGACGCTGTCCGGATGCCCTACCCCCTTCCGCTCGACGATTTCCGTGCTCTGCTCCTCAATGGGAGTGTGAACAAGTTCCTCGACGAAGACGCTTCGGCTCACAGAAAAACCCCGGCTGGCCCGGCGCAACACGGGGCTCCGCATATATGCTTTTCTGCGGGCATCGCACCGAGTCCTCTCATTCTGTGGGGATCCAGCGCGCGCACACTCCTCTGATGGGGACGCGATTATTAATATCTCTTTGGCCCGAAAATTCCAAAAGGAATATGAACCGCCCGAACATTGGTGACGGTGTGCTGCCGGACATCGATGAGATCCCCCGTACTCGGAAAGTGCTCGGCCTCACGCAGACCGCCCTTGCCCGACTCGCCGGTATCTCACAGTCCACGGTCGTGAAGGTCGAGAAGCGGCAGATGAGCCCCAGCTACGACATCGTCCGGCGGATCATGAACGCTCTTGAGACGGAGATGCAGCGACAGGAGAAGCGGGCCCTCGTCGAGAAGGTCCAGACGCGAAAGGTCCAGTTCATCGACGCGAAGATTTCCCTGGAGGAGGCCACGAGGGAGATGCGGCGGTTCAAGTTCTCCCAGCTTCCTGTGTTTCACATGGGCCGCAACGTCGGGAGTATCTCGGACAAGACGATCACGGACCTGATTCTGGCGGGAAAGGAGCCTCGCGAGCTGGCGAGGATCCACGTCGAGGACGTGATGGATCCCCCCTTCCCGCAAATCGACGCGAAGGCCCCGATGGAGTTGGCGGCGAGCCTTCTCCGGCACTACAACGCGGTCCTCGTGACGACGCGGGGGGACGTCACCGGCATCGTGACGAAGTCGGACCTGATGAAACTCCTGTGAGCTCGTCAGTCGGGGTACGGCACTGGGTACTCGAAGAAGTCCTCGGCCATGAACGTGTTCGCAAACACAGACTTCGCATCCGCAAGGATGGTCGACGTGTCTTCGTACCGCGGGCTCACGTGGGTGAGGATGAGGGCTCGGACGTTCGCATCTCGCGCAATCTCGGCGGCCTGGCGGCCCGTGGAGTGGCCGTAACGGTTCGCCTTCTCCTCCAGGGCTGTGTCTGCGGTCGCGTCGTGGATCAAGACGTCCGCGTCTCGCGCGGCCTCAAGCACTCGGTTCGAGGGCAGGGTGTCACCCGTGTACACGATCTTCCGGCCACGTCGCGGCGGGCCAAGCACCATGTCCGGGGTGACGGTCCGCCCCCCGACGGTGACAGGCTGTCCCTCCTGAAGTCGGCTGTACAGCGGGCCTTCGGGAATCCCAAGGGCGGTCGCTCGCTCAAGACTGAACCGCCCCGGACGGATGCGTTCCTCCAGTACGTAGCCGAGGGCGGGGACCGTGTGGGACGTATCGACGGCCCTCACAACATACTCCCCGCAATCCACCTCGTCTCCGCCTTTGAGCCCCTTCGCGGACACCGGAAATGCGGAGGTGAAGTGCCCGATGTTCACAAGGACGTCGGCGAGGTCCTCCATGCCGGGCGGCCCGAACGCAAGGAGCTCCTTCTCCCGTCCGTTCATCGACATCGATTGAATGAGCCCGGGGAGCCCGAGGAAATGGTCTCCATGAAAGTGCGTGAGAAAGACCCGCGTCACCTGCATGAAAGACAGGCTCGAGAGCATGAACTGCCGCTGCGTCCCCTCCCCGCAAGCGAACAGGAGGGTTTCGGGCCCGCGTTTGATCGCGATGGCCGAGACGTTTCGCTTCGGGGTCGGCCACGAGCCGCTCGTCCCGAGGAAGACGATCTGCACCCGTAGAGGAGGTCGTCCGAGTCGCTCGCAATGCCGAGCCCGTGAAGCTCGGCCATGCGGCGGTCCGGCGGATGGAGGCATCACGGAACGCCTTGCTCGAGATCGTGAAGAGCGGGCGGCCCGCGTACGGCGTCACCACCGGATTCGGGCAGCTCGAGAACGTCCCGATATCCAAGGGGGACGCGCTGCGACTCCAGGAGAATCTCGTCCGGAGCCACGCCGCGGGGGCGGGTCCGCCCCTCCCGCACGACGACGTTCGCGCTTCGATGTTGATCCGCGCGAACGCCCTCGCGAAGGGGTATTCCGGGGTCCGGCCGGAGGTGGTCGAGCTCCTTCTCGGGATGCTGAACCACGGAATCCATCCCGTCGTCCCCTCTCGAGGCTCGCTCGGCGCGAGCGGGGACCTCGCTCCGTTGGCACACATCGCCCTCGTGATGATCGGGGAAGGCGAGGTGGACGTGCAGGGGAAGCGCGTGGCGGGGGGAGCCGCCCTCCGGGCGGCGCGCCTCACCGCTCTGCGGCTCGAGGCAAAGGAGGGGCTCGCGGTCCTGAACGGGACCGCCGTGATGGCGGGGCTCGGTAGCCTGCTCGTCGCGGACGCCCTCCAGCTGTTGAAGGACTCGGAGATCGCGGCGTCGATGAGCTTCGAGGCCCTCCGCGGGAGCCCCGCGCCGTTCGACGAGCGCCTTTCCCGACTCAAGAAGCAGGTCGGCCAGCAGCTCGTGGCGGGGAACATGGTGAAGCTCCTCCGGGAGAGCGAGATCGTGGAGAGCCACAAGGGCCCGCACCGGGTCCAGGACCCGTATTCGCTCCGTTGTATTCCCCAGGTGCTCGGGGCCTGCTTCGAGTCGATCCACTACGCCCGGCAGGTCCTCGAGATCGAGATCAACTCCGTCACCGACAACCCCGTGATATTCGCCGACACCCGCGAGAGTGTGAGCGGGGGGAATTTCCATGCGCAGAGCCTCGCGATGGCCCTCGACTTCCTCGGCCTCGGGCTCACCGTCTTGGGCGCGTTCTCGGAGCGGCGGATCGCCCGCCTCGTGGACCCCCACCTCAGCGAGCTCCCGCCCTTCCTCACGGAGCACGGCGGGCTCCAGTCGGGGATGATGGTCCTTCAGTACACCGCCGCGGCCTTCGCTTCGGAGAACAAGGTCTATGCCCACCCCGCGTCGGCGGACTCGATCCCCGCCTCCGCAAACCAGGAGGACCACAATTCCATGGGCCAGGGGGCGGCCCTCAAGGCCCGCCAGATCCTGGAGAACGCGCGTCGAATCGTCGCGATCGAATACCTCTGCGCGGCCCAAGGGCTCGAGTTCCGGAAGCCGCTGAAGCCCGGCGTCGGTCCCCTGATTGCCCATCGGGTGATCCGCGGCTCCGTTCCGAAGCTGACGCAGGACCGCTCGATGTCCGGCGACATCGATCGCGTCGTGGGGATGATGCGCTCCGGGGACGTCGCGAAACCCGTGGAGGCGAAGGTGGGCCGGCTCGCCTAGCCCGTGTGGAAGGCGAGCTTCCTCTTCTTGTCCGATGTCTCGATCGGGCGGAAGCAGACGGGGCACCGGCCGACGCGGGACGCGCAGAGTTCGTGGAAGTCGCGCCCGCACGAGCACTTGACGATCGTGAACCCGGTCTTGATCTGCCCCTTGCAGATCGGGCACCGGCTCTCGTACTCCGCGACCATGGCCTTCTTCTCCTCGGCCTGTGCCGCGGCGACGACCTCGATCTGGGCGATCATCTCCTGGGTGTACTCCTTGTCGTCCATCACGCGGTGGCTCGACACCTGGATCATCAGGGGGATGACTCCGGCGGCGGTCATCCGGATCTTGATCGCAATCCGCTCCTCCCCCTTCGCCCGGATCGCGGCAAGGTCCCGCAATCCCTCGACCTCGGCGTCGCCGAGAATTCGCATCCGGACGTCCTTCGCGAGGGCCTTCCCCGTGTTCCGAAGGACGAGGGTCGCGCCGGACCATTGGTCGAGCCGCGGCGTTTCGACCTCGAGGCTCCCCTGGATGTTCGGTGCGAAGCCCTCGATCGCCTCCCACGCAACGCGGTACGCATCCTCGGCTGCGGAGATGGCCCGGGTCATGTCGGTCTTCTTGAGTTGGATCGACGTCTGGAGGACCCGCTCCGCGTCCTTCACCTCGATCCCGAACTTCTTCGCGTTGCGGATCGTGGACTCCGCCTTGTACGTGAGTTCGACGAATCTCTTCTCGACCATCCGTCGAGACTCGACGCGCTGCGAGCCTTGCTCGATGAGCTGAAGGGCCTTTTCGAATTCACCCTCGAGGAGGGCTTGGCTCGCGAGCTGGAGTTGCGCCTCCGCGTCACCGACGTCCGCTCCGATCCGCTTGGCGTGGAGGACCGTCGACTCCACACTCGTCAGGGCGTCGGAGACCTTGGCGCCGATGGCCGCCTGTGCGTCCTTGACGCCCGCGTCGATGAGTTGGAAGGCCTCTTCGAAATTCCCGCTCTCAATCTGCCCCTTCGCCTCCGAGAACCGCTTCATGCTGGTGGTCGTCTCGACCTCGAGCCGCTGCCCAAGGTCTGCGAGGGCGCGTCCGCGCTGCAGCCTCTGGTTGAGGGATGTCCGAGCCCCGGTCACGCCCGCGTCGAGGGCCTGCTGGTAGAGATTCCTCGCGGTGTCCGCGTCGCCTCGATCGAGGGCGGACTCCGCCTCCCGGTACACCCTCTGTGCACTGACGGCATCAGCACCGATCTCGGTGAGCACGGTCATGACCTGACCGGCCCGGGTCTTCACCTCCATCGCGCTCTCCGCCGTCTCCCGACGTCGCGTGAATTCGTCGCCGCTCTGGATGGCCAGGTCGAGGGCCTTCACGTAGTCCCCATAGCGGAACGCGGCCTTCGCCTCCGCCACCAGTGCGTCGACCGCGGGCAGCGGCCGGCCGAACGCCCCCATCCGCTTCTCGATCGTCTGGATCGCCTTCGACGCCATGTCCTGCTGGAGCGAAACGCGCTCCGTCTCGCTCTCCGATTGCATCGCGGCCGCGAGGGCCTGCCGGAACTTCCCGTACCGCTGGAATTCCCTCGCACGCTCGAAGAGCTTCTCCGCGGTTCGGGTGTCGACGCCGTCCCGCTTCGCCTTGTCGATCGACTCCTGGAAGCGTCGCATCGTCGTGGCAACGTTCTGTTCCGTTTCCGTCTCGATCTCCGCGACGGCCTTGTGCGCGAGCTCGAGGGCCTCATCGAACCGGCCCGACTGGAACGCGCGGTCCGCCTTTTCAAGGAGCCGCTTCGAGGACGTCGGGTCGATGTTCATCGTCTCGACTTCGGCGACGGCATCGCGGGCTTGCTTCATCGCAACCCCCGCCTGCTCGCCGAGCTTCTTCAGCTTCTCCACATCGTCCCGGACCTGGAGAGCGAGGTCGGCGGCCTGTCCGAGCTGCCGCGCGTCCGTGAGGCTCCGGATGCGGATGAGCTTGTCCTGGATCGGCGAGACGGTGGCGCCCTCCCCTTTCCCAAGGAGAGCCTCCGTCGGCGTCACGACGCTGGCGATCTTGTCCGTGACGAGCTCGTTGAGGGTCTTCTCCGCGCGCTCGGAGAGCTGGAGGGCCTTCTCGTACTCTTTGGACTTCATCGCCTCTTTCGCGTTGTTCAGCATCTCCCGGAGGTGGGGTGCATCGATTCCCATGCGCACTGCGACATCGAGCTTTTCGCGGCTCGATATGAGCCGCTGAGCGGAGCTGTAGAGGACCATCAGCTTCTCGGTGTCGACCTTGGACCGGTTCGCGAGTTCCAGGGCCCGCTCGAAGTCCAGCCGCTCGAACGCCTTCTTGGCCTCCAGGAGCATCTCGAGGACCTTCGTCACGTCGACCTCTCTCTTCTTCGCCTCGGCGACGAGGGCCGCAGCGCTGGAGATCGCGTTGTGGGTCGTGCGATACAGATCGAGGACCTTGTTCGCCTGCTCGTTTGCCTCCTTCATCTGTCGCAATGCGTCGACGTAGTCCTCCACGCCGAGGGACATCTTTGCCCCCTTCAGGACCTCGCGCATCTCGTCGATGTTGATCCGCATGTTCTTCGCTTGCACGACCTTCTGCTTCACAAGGTTGAACACGGATTCCGATGCGGCCGCGATGTCCTTTTCCACCCGCTCCCGCATTCCGATGACGTCCCCGTACCGGCCGTCGGCCAGGGCGGCGTTCATCTCCTTCATGATGGCGTCAAGACCACCGACCTCCGAGCCGAGGTCGTGGACGAGCTGTACCGCCGAGCGGACGGCGTCGTGATATTGGGTCGCGCGGTCCTTCGTCCGGCTCTCGGAGAGGTTCTTTCCCTCGCTAAGGAATCCGAACGCCCCGTCGATGTCTTTCGCTGCGATCGCGCTCTCCGCCTTGCCGAGGAGGCTCCTCACCGCGGTCGCGTCGTCCCCAAGGAATTCGAGGGAGGCCTTCAAGCCGGTGATGCCGGCCTCTAGGCGATTCCGGAGGGCCCCTTCCGCGAGCCCGCGGCTCTTCAGCGCAAGTTCCATCG
The DNA here is from genome assembly GCA_005878915.1 of Methanobacteriota archaeon. Classification (GTDB taxonomy): domain Archaea; phylum Thermoplasmatota; class Thermoplasmata; order RBG-16-68-12; family RBG-16-68-12; genus EA-19. Next base: position 6,514 of record VBML01000123.1, read on the forward strand.
CCCGATGATACTGTCGTTCCTTCGTTGCAAGGATCGCCTCTTCGAGGGCTTTGCTCGATTCGGACAGGTCCGCGCCGAGGCGCTCCCCCGAGGTCAGGACGAACTCCGTTTTCTCGACGATTTCCATCGTGCGGTCGTACTCCGCCCGGTCGAGCTCCTCCCGCCCTTTCTTCACAGAGTCCCGCGTGACGGTGAAGTCCTTCTCCTGCAGCGCCTGGCGCGCCCGATCGAGGTGGCGCCGCGCGTTCGCGACGGTCGCGCCCATCGTCTCCGTCTCCGCGATCGCCTTGCTGAGCTCACGGACGGAGCCCTCGACGTTCCGGAAATCGGCGACGATGCGGTCGACATCGCTGTCGGCCTTCCGCGTCGCCTCCACCGCTCCCTCGAAGTTCCCCTGTTGCAGGGCTCCGCGCGCCTCTTGGAGGAGGGCGACGGCTGCCGACAGGTCGGCGCCGAGGCCCTTGGCCGCGACGAACTTGTCCCGGCTTTGGTTCATGACGCCAAGGACTCGTTGAAACTGAGCCGCCTGGAGCTGCTGGAATCCCTGACGGGCAAAGGTCGCGCCGTCCTGGTATCGGCCTTCCTTGATCGCCTGCTCCGCTTGGCGGAACGCGGCCCGGGCGGGGGTCGAGTCCGCCCCGAGATGCTCCGCCCTTGCGATCCACTGGGCGAAGTGCGTGGCCTTGCCGTCGAGCCCCTTCTGAAGGGCCTTCTCCCCCTCTGCCCGGCTCTGCTTGAGGGCGTTGAACGCCTTCTCGAACTCGAGCTTCTCCATGTCCGCGCGGGCGCGCTCGACGAGCTGCGCCATCTTCGTTACGTCCGCCCCGACCTCCTGGGCGGTCTTGACGAGCCCCTCCGCATCGAGGAACGAACGGTCGAGTTCCGCCCGCAGCTCCCCGGTCACCGTCTCGAGGCACTCCTTCGTGAACCCCATCGCCATCTCGAAGTCGTTCGACTCCATCGCGGACCGGGCGCGGGACAGGAGGTCCTCCACGGTCCCGGTGTCGCGACCCAGGTTCCTTGCCGCGATGATCAGGCTCTGGGCCCGGGAAAAGGAGCCGGACAGGTGCTCCTGGAGGACCTTCTCGCACCGCTTCCACACCTTCTTCGCGAGGTCGATCGCCGTCTCGAAGTCCTCCGCGCCGAGCGCCTCTCGGGCCCGCGCGATGGCCGCCTCGCTCTCCGCGGCCTCGGAGCCCAAGCCCTTCGCCATCGCAACGAGGCTCGCGCTCGCGTTCACGATTCCCTTGACCCGGTCCTGGTAGATCCGGTTCGCCTTGTCAAGGGCGACGACCGCCTTGTCCAGGGCGAGCTTGTAATCCTTCGCGGACATCGCGGAGGTGGCCTCGGCAAGCGCCGTGTCCGCCTCCGTCGTGACGGCGTCGATGCGACGGGCCGCGCCGATTAGGCCCGAGGCGGCCTGTAACGCCTTCTCCGCGTCCGCGCGGACTCGGGTGGCCTGCCGGACCTTCTCTTCGAGCTGCCGGCGGAGGCCAATGTCGCCTAGGTATCCGCTCACGGACGCTCACTCCAAACATGATGGTGAGTGGTTGCCCTCATCGATTGGCGCGACCTGGTTCCACTTACTTTGTTCAACGTATTTAAACGCTAGCCGCCGGTTATCGACGCTCCCGGACCTGGCGTGGGCTTCGCGGGGGCCGTGGGCTCCTCCGGGCTGGAGACGGGCGGCGGTTCCGGCGCGGTTTCCCCCGACGCCCCAGTCGGCGATGGCCTTGGGATGAACTTCACCCCCGCCTGCTCGGCGAGGAGCTTGCGAATCCCGTCGCGGTCCGACGCCTTGAGCCCGAACAACTCGACGAAGTATCGCGTCGTCGTGAGCTCAAAACTCCTCCCGCTCGGTTTCTTGTTCACGAGCTTGAGGTCTGCGAGCGCTTGGACGTGCTCGTAGACCTTTGAGCCGATCATCTCCGCCAGCTCACTCTGGAGGAGCGGTTGGTGGTACGCGACGAGCGCGGCGGTCTTCAGAAGGTCCCTTTCGATTTCCGGCGGCGCAAACGCCTGGGCGCGACTCGCGTATTCCGTCCGGATTTGCATCGTCCACTTCCCCCCAACGGACGCGATCTCGATGGCGCTGGCTCGGGAGGAGTAGTCCTCCGCGATGGCCTTCAGGTGATCCCGCACCTTCGAGGGCTCGACACTTGTCCGTTGCGCGAGGTCTTCGACCGACACGGGCCGACCTGCGGAGAAGAGAGCGGCTTCGACGATTCCTTTCTCGTCGGTCACGGCTCACCCTCCGGTGCAGCTAGGGCGGATACGGGCCCGCCAGGGCCCGAAGGTTCGGAGACGGGCACGGAGGCAAGATCGGAGCGACTCAAGGGCGTTGCACGGGCGATGCGTTGCACGTACACATCCCCCGATGGGTACGCCTCCTGCCACAGCTTCACTTTCTCCATCTTCGCGAGGAAGAGGACGGAAACGAAGATCGTGATGAGGTCCCACCGGTCGTGCGGGGCAGTGAGGCGCGACAAGGGGGCCGCACTCCCGTTGAAGCGGGCGAGCCGGCTCCACGTGAGGCCGATGTCCTCGGAGAGATCCTCGGTGTGGACCTTGTCGTGAAAGTTCGGGGCGAAGGCCTTCACCGCGGCCTCTCGCAACGCATTCAGCTCGAGTTGGGCCTCCGCGTCCCGCCGGGCCTCGTCGAACGCGTCCATGAGTTCCATCAGGGTAACCGCCCTTCGCCCCGTTCGGCGGATGGCCTCCGCGATCGGCACTCGGCCCGCCGCGAGGACCGCCTCATTGAAGTCGAGGTCCTCCGGCTCCTGCAGCCCGGCGAATTCCCAATCTGCGGGGGCCTCCTCCGCAGGGGCCGGGGTCGCGTTAACGAGGACGCGGTCACTCTGCAACTTGAGGATCGACCATGCCATGAATACGAGCTTTCCCGCGGTGACGAAGTTGATGGGCCCGCCATGGACGTTCTCGAGATACATTCGCGTGAACTGCGCGAGGTCGAGGTCCCAAGGGTCGAGCTGCTTCTCGAGGACGAGCTCGAAGGCCGCCGCGATCGCCTTCTCGAACGGATCGCGGACCGCGACGTGCATCCCCTGGTCGATCTCCCCGAGCATCGATACGTAGCGGGTGATCCGCTCGCCGCCGTCCTCCTCGCTGATCAGGGCCTTGTGGAACAGGAGGTGGTTCAAGACCGTCTCATACGCTTCGCTCATGCTGTCACCGCCTCCGAGGGCTTCTCGTCCTCCACCTGGGAGAGGTTCACCTTCATCACGAGGTCGGAGTGGCCCGAGGGCGTCATCGTCACCCCGATGATGTGGTCCGCTTCCTTCAGCGTGACCTTCCGGAGGGAGATCTGAACGAACTGAGCGGTGTTCGAGTTCTTCTTGATCATCTTCGCGACCCGCTCCGCGTTCACCGCGTCCAGGTTCTGATCAATTTCGTCGAGGAGATAGAAGGGCGATGGGTCGAACTCCTGGATCGCGAAGATGAACGCCATCGACACGAGGCTCTTCTCTCCCCCGCTCAGCGCGTCGAGCCGGAGGACCTTCTTGTGGGACGGGTTCGCTCGGATGAGGAGCCCGCCCTGGAACGGGTCCTTTTCGTTCTCGAGGAGGAGCTCAGCCTCGCCTCCCTCGCTGATCTCCCGATACACCCGCCGGAAGTTCTCGTTGATGGCGGAGAACACCTTTCCGAGCCCTTCCTTCTTCTTCTCCGTGAGTTCGCCCGCGAGGTTGATCAGCTCTTGCCGCTGGGCCTCGAGCCGCTTGAACTCCTCCGTGAGCTCGGCGCACCGTTTCTCTTGCGCCTCGTAGTCCTCGAGAGCGCGCATGTTGATCGGACCGAGAGCCTGGATCTGGGCCTCGCACTCCGCGATCGTGCGCTTGAGCTCGTCCAGTGTAGGGAGCTTCCCCTCGATTTTCCGCCCGAGGGCAGCAAGCTCCTGCTCGGCCCGCGCGAGGGTCTCCTCCTGGGCGTGCAGTCCGGTCTGGAGGTTCATTGCAAAGTCTTCTTTCGTCTCGATCTTGTGTCCGAGCTTGTCGACCTCGCCTTCGAGCTCCGTCTTTTCCTTGTACGCGGCGTCTCGATCGGTTTGCAGGCCGTGCATCTCCTTCGAGAGGTTCGCGTCCATCTTTTCGAGGCCACGGATCTCGTTCTCGACCTTCTCGAGCGTTGCCCCGAGATCCTTCACCCGCCTCTCTTGCTCCGCCTTCTCGGCGAGGAATCGCTCGACCCTGGTGTCGAATTCCGAGCGGCGCTCCCCCTGGACCTTGATTTGTGCATCGAGCGTTTCGAGCTTCGCTCGAGCCGCGGTGACCTCATCCCCGGCCTTCGACCGGTTCGCCATGAGTTCCTTCATCCGCGCGGAGACTTGCTGCGGTGCAGCCTGCAGGAGGGCCTTCTTCTTCTCCTCCCGCTGCGCCTTCAGGCCTTCCAGCTCCTCGTTGAATCGCCGGAGGTCCTCCTCGATTCGACCCGCGGTCTTCTCCGTCTCCGCGAGCCGTTTCTGCTTCGCCTCGAGGTCCTCCCGGATCGCCGCGACCTTCGTGGCGAACTCCCTGCGTTTCGTCTCGAGGGTGGAGGCCCGAACGTCCGCGGCCGAGGTCTGGCCGGCCACCTCCTTCAGCTCCCCCTCCAGCGCCATGACCTGCTTCCGCAATTCCGCGAGCCGCGCGGAAACACGCCCCGCCTCGTCGGTCGCCGCGCGGAGCTTCTCGGCGGTCGCGTCGATTTCACGACGGTCCGGTGCGCCGAACCGGACGGGCGTCTTCTCCAGATCCCCGCCGATCATCGCGCCGCTCGCCTCGATCAGCTCTCCTCCGAGGGTGACGAGGCGAACCCCGCCCATGTACCGGCGGGCCTGGTCCAGCGTCTCGACGACGATCGTGTCGCCGAGGACGTAGAAGAAGGCGTCTCGGTACTTCTCATCGAACTTGATCAGGTCGATGGCGAACCCGGCGCTCTCTTTCGCCACGAGGATTGCCTTCCCGCGGGGCCTCCCCACGAGCATCTTGCTAAGGGGCAGGAACGTCGCTCGGCCCGCCCGGTTCTTCTTCAGGTAATCGATGCACTGCGCCGCGACCGCGTCGTCGTCGACGACGACCGCCTGCATCCGGTTCCCCGCCGCCACGAGGATCGCGGTTTCGTACTTCGACTCCGCGTGCCCGAGCTGCGCGATCGTCCCGTGAATTCCCTTGATCTTCCCGGTGTCCCGAGCTTCCAGGACCGCGGCGACCGCGGTCGTGTAGCCCCGCTTGAGGCTCTCCGCGACCTCCGACTCCGCCTTCATCGCGGTATATTGCCGGGTGAGCTCGAGGATCGCGGTCTGGAGTTCGGCCTGCTGCCTCGAGAGTTCGTCCTCTTCCTTCCGCTTCGCGTAGAACTCCTGCTGGAGCTTGGACAGGTTCTTCGTCGCGGCCTTTGACCCGCCCTTCAAGTCCTTCAACTGGAACTCCGCGTCGTCGAGCTCCAGTTGGTATGTCTTCAGGATGTCCCCCAGCTGGACGACTTCGTTCCGAAGGCGGTCGAGGGATTCCTTGGCTCGGTCCCCCTCGAGCACGAGGGCCTTCGCCTTCTCTTCCGCCGCGTCCACGCGGCCGCTCAAGGACACGACGTCCTTCTGGATCTGGAGGACCTTCGAGTCCGATTTGGAAGCGGCCTCGTCGACGGCCTTGAGGTCTCGATCCGCCACGTCGAGCTGTTCTTGCAGGGACGAGAGGGTCGCTCGCAGAGCCGTGCGCTCGCGCTCCAGGGCCTCGATCTCCTTCGCGACCCTCGCCCGCTCCTTTTGGGCGCCCGCGATGTCGCCCTTGAGCGTGCGGATTTCCTCGGCCGCGGTCGCGGACCCATCCGTTGCGCGGGCCCGCTCGATCCGGAGGCTGTCCAGCTTGTCCTTGAGCTGCTTCGCCTCTTCGCCCCCTTGGTCCGCGATCTTCGTCTCCAGTTCGCTCAGTCGAGCCGCGACCTCCTTGAGGTGGGCCGCGAGGTCCGCCTTCTCTTTCAGGAGCCTCTCGTTTTCCGCCTGATACTTGGCGAGTTGCCCCTTTGTCGAGGTGATCTCCTGCTCGATAATCTCGCGGTTCTTGTACACGAGCTGGGCCCGACCGAGGCTCAACCGCGCGGAAAGTTCCCGGTACTTCAGGGCGCCCTCTCGGTCCGCGGAGAGCTGGTGGATCTGCTTCTTGATCTCATCGAGGATGATTTGGATCCGCCCAAGGTTCTCCTCCGTCTGGGCCCGCTTCGATCCCGCCTGCGCGATGTCGTCGTCGAACTTCGTGATCCCCGCGATGTTGTCCAGGATCCGCCGACGCTCGGCATCCGAGGTCTGGACGATTCGCTGGACGTCCCCCTGCTGCACGAGGTTGTACCCCTCCGCGCTGATGCGCGCATGGGCGAGGAGGCTGTCGAACTCGTCGAGGCTCGCCTTCCGATCGTTCACATAGAAGTACGAGTTGTAGCCGTCTGGGACGGATTGAGAGAGCGCGACGTACCGCGTGAGCTTCACCTCGTCCGCCTCGATGGGGATCCCGCGGTCCGAGTTGTCGAAGACTAGGGAGACCTCGCAGTGCGAGGCGCCCTTCCGGTCCTTCCCTCCGTTCCAGATGAGGTCCGTGAGCCGCTTCGCCCGGATCGCCTTCGCGCTCTTCGGGCCGAGGACGAAGAGGATCGCGTCCGCGATGTTCGACTTTCCCGACCCGTTCGGTCCGGTGACCGTCGTGTACCCCTGCAGGAACGGGACGCGGACGCGGTTCGCGAACGACTTGAAGTTCTCCATCTCGATTTCTTTCAGAAACACGACATCACCGCGATGGAAGGCGCGGACTGAGCCGTCGGAATGCCCATCCCATCCTGGCCCTTCTGACCGTCCGACCTTCGTCGGACGCCGGGCCGAATATCGGGGGACGCTATAAATATCTTTGGCGGAGAACCGGCGGGATTGGCGTTGACAAACGTCAGGGTTCGGGTGAAGCAAAAGAGCTAAGACCGAGGAGAATGTATAGCGGGCTGGGAGGGGGCGAAATTGCTGCGCGCGACCGTCGTCGTGCTCGTCGTTGGACTATCGGTTATTGCGTCTGTTGGGAGGCTGGGGATCGACTTCCGAGGTGACGTCTCGGGTCGGCAATCATCGGCGGGAATGCTGCCCAACGCAGGGACCTTCCTGGGATGGAGAGACGACTTCAACGACACGTCGCGTGTCGCGGCCTCTT
>VBML01000124.1 GCA_005878915.1 Methanobacteriota archaeon
GATTCGGGTCTGTGAGGTCGATGTGGCACCGCCAGACCCAGACACCCCTCCGCTCGCACATGGAGACGAAGGGCGCGGGCTGCGGGTCGTGGATCACGACGAAGTCGAAGTCGTCCTCGAACTCCGACGCATTCGCCTCATTCGTCCTCCGGTATGTCGAGACCATCTCCGGCGTGATCTCGACCTTTCCCCCCTGCAGGCCGTTGTGCATCGCCTTCGTCACCGCGAAGAACGGATCCGAGCCGGAGAGGACGTACCAGTGCACATCCAAGCCCGCGTCCCTCTGGAGCGGGACGACGCTCTGCAAGAGTTCTGCGACGCCCCCGCCATACGGGGTCGCGCTCACGTGGGCGACGCTCTTCCCCCTGAGCTTGTCCCCGAGGCCGAGGATCTCCGACAACGCCGCCTCACCGATTATCGTGCGGTAGGGAGAGAGTCGCTTGTCTGCAACGGCAACCTCCTGCATATTGACACCACCACCGGAGGAGTGAGGCATGGCGAAGGGTAATTTAGGCCTTCACCGTTCGTCGCGCCTGAGGGGGTCATGGCCCGGGTCGCCATCCGGGAGCTCATAAAGCGGTACGGAGACGTCGTCGCCATCGACCGGCTCAACCTAGAGGTCAAGGACCGGGAGTTCGTCGTGCTTCTGGGCCCCTCCGGTTGCGGGAAGACGACCACGCTTCGCTGCGTCGCCGGGCTCGAGGACGTCACCGAAGGCGAGATCTACATCGGGGACCGGCTCGTGAACCGCCTGGACCCAAAGGAGCGAAACGTCGCGATGGTGTTCCAGAGCTACGCCCTGTACCCGCACATGACAGTGTTCAAGAACATGGCGTTCCCTCTGGAGAACGCGAGGCTCCCGCGACAGGAAATCGCGAAGCGGGTCGCGCGGACCTCGAAGCTCCTTCAAATCGAGCCCCTGATGGACCGGAAGCCGAGTCAGTTGAGCGGCGGGCAGCGCCAGCGGGTCGCGCTGGGCCGCGCCCTCGTTCGAGAGCCGCAGGTGTTCCTCATGGACGAACCGTTGAGCAACCTCGACGCGAAGCTCCGGGTCCACATGCGCGCGGAGCTGAAGAAGCTCCAGAAGGACATCGGGGTGACGACGATCTACGTGACCCACGACCAGGTCGAGGCGATGACGATGGCTGACCGCATCGCCCTGATGGAGGGGGGCGTCCTACAGCAGCACGCCCCGCCGATGGAGGTGTATGAACACCCCGCGAACCGGTTCGTCGCAGGGTTTGTGGGGAGCCCGCCGATCAACATGTTCGATTGCGATGTCTCGGAGGACGGCGTCCTCGATGCCGGCGAATTCCGCATCGCCATCTCGAAGGACCTCCTCGCGGCGGCGCAGTCCGCGTCGTCCAAGGGCGTCACCGTGGCGATCCGGCCCCAAGATGTCCCCGTGTCGAGAGACCCGCCGCGGGAGAACGACGGAGTCGGAATGGAGGTCTACACGACGGAGCCCTTGGGGGACGTCGTGATTCTCGACCTCAAGGCGGGCGACCACCTCCTGAAGGTCGTCGTTGGCCCCGACTTCCAGGTGGGCGACGCGAGCCGGCTCTGGGTCCGGTTCCCCCCGCCGAAGATCCACCTCTTCGATCGGGGGACGGGTCGGGCCCTCGCATGACCCGTACGTCGGGGGCCGCGGCGCTTCCCGACGTGAAGCGCGCTCTCCTCGAGGATCTCGGCCGGCTCCGAGCCCCGGAGGGCTATCTGTTCGCGGGGTCCCCGAGGTATCATACCCTGTTCGGGCGGGACTCCCTGATCTCCGCTTGGCAAACCCTCGAGGTGGACCCGTCCATTGCCCGTGCGACCCTCCGAATACTTTCCCGCTTCCAGGGTCGGCGGGTCCATCCGCCCGCAGAGGAGGAGCCGGGGAAGATCCTCCATGAGCATCGGTTCGACGCGGCGTCCCGAATGGAGCTCCCGCACTGGGAGTTCCCGTACTATGGGAGCGTCGACAGCACACCGCTGTTCTTGGTCGTCGCGGAGGCGTACGCCCGGCGGACCGGGGACTCAAGCCTCGTTTCGGAACTGTGGGATGCCTTCGTGAACGCGCACCGGTGGATCGTGAGCTGCGGGGACCGTGCCGCGGACGGATACGCCGAATACGAACGACAGAACCCGCACGGACTCTTCCATCAAGGATGGAAGGATGGCTCGGAAGACCATCTGTCCATACGCCCGCCCGTCGCCCTGGTGGAGGTCCAGGGATACGTGTACGCGGCCCACATGGCCTTTGCCTCTCTTGCGGGCCAACAAGGTAGGCCCGACCTCGCGGAGGATGCGCGGAGGCGGGCCGCCTCGCTCCGCGTCGCGGTGAATCGTGACTTCTGGTTGCCCGAGGTGAATTTCTACGCCCTCGCGATCGACGGTGAGAAACGGCCACGGAGGGCGGCCACCTCGAATCCCGGGCACCTTCTCGTGATGGGTATCCTTCCCCCGGAGAGGGCGCGTCTCGTCGCGACCCGCCTGTTCGCGGACGACCTCTGGACCCCATACGGAATCCGGACCCACGCGACTTCGGAGCCCGATTTCGATCCGTACGGATACCACCTCGGGTCCGTCTGGCCCCACGACAACTGGATGATCTACCGCGGACTCCTCGCGCACGGGTTCGCCCAGGGGGCCGCGAGGGTGCAGGGCGCCCTCCTGCGGGCATACGATGAGCTCGGGAAAATCCCCGAGCTGTACGCGGTTGAGGGAGATGATCTCGTGGACCTCTCCGCGGGACCTGTTCACGGGACGCGGGCGAACCCGCTTCAGGCGTGGGCCGCGGGGGCGCTCCTCGACATCGTCGGGAGGGAGCCCGCGTCGATCAGCCCTTGATTGTCCACCCGACCATCCCTCGGATGTAGAACCGCTGTAGAAGCGAATACACGAGCACGGGAACGAGGAGGACGAGCAAGGACGCTGCGGAGAGAAGCCCCCAATCGACATTGTACTGACCGATCCCCAACTTCGGTACGAGCTGCGTCGCCAGCTGCTGATCGGAGAACGGGGAAATCAGGATGAGCGCGAAGAAGTAGTCGTTCCAGACCCACATGAACTGCAGCACCGTGACGGCGGCCAGCGCGGGGAGTGCCATCGGGAGCACAATCCGGTAGAAGATCTTGAAGTCAGATGCTCCGTCGACGCGGGCCGCCTCCTCGACTTCGACGGGGAGGGTGAGGAAGAAGTTTCGCATGAAGAGGAGGATCCACGGCAGGCCCCAGGCGGAGTGAACGAGGATCAGGCTCAGGTGGTTGTCGAGGAGCCCGAGGCTGTTCATCTGGAGGAAGATCGGCACGGCGACCATCTGCTGGGGGACTGCCATCAGGACGACAATCGAGAGAAACAAGTAGTCTCGCATGGGGAACCGGAACCGCGCGAACCCGTAAGCCGCGACCGAGGCCACGAACATGGGGATGAGGGTCGACGGGATCGCGACGATGAAGGAGTTGCGGAACCCCGAGGACAGGGGATATGTGGGGTGGTTCCAGACCTGTTCGAAGTGGTCCGCGCTCGCGGTGAACGGCGACGGTTGCCACCACCCGTACACGATCTCGCTGAAGGGCCGGATGGAGGCCATCAACACGCCGAGAAAGGGCACGAGCCAAAGGAGGCCGATCGACCACGCGACAACATGGACGAGAACCGTCCGAGCGCGTCGCGGCAGCCGAAGCCTAAACGGCATCCGTGGACGACGAATCTCCGGCCATCGAATGCTGCGGAGCCGGGACCGGATGGGTGCCCCGATCCCTGCGAACAGCGACGCGACTCGTCGGGCCACGCGCGAGCGGAGGGAGCCGCCCTTTCGCCCGGTCCCGAGGCCGGGGACCATCTTGCGGAGTGTCCAAAGACCCAAGAGGATCGTTGTAATCGTCAGCAACGTTGCGACGACGGCGGCTTTGTTGTATTGCTGATTGACAAAGTACCGGAACATCTGAAGACCCAAGACATCCGCCGCGCCGCCGACGCCACCCTGCGTGCCTGCGGCTGTGACGACGATGTCGAAAATCTTCAGCTCCCATAGGACGGTCATCGTGACGACGACGAGGGTCATGGGCCGGAGGAGGGGCCACGTGACGCGGCGGAACGTCTGCCAGGACGACGCCCCGTCGATCTTCGCGGCGTCGAAATAGTCCTTGGGAATGGTTGTCAGTCCCGCGGAATAGACGATCAGGCTGAATCCCGTCCAGAGCCACACGGATCCGAGAATGACGCCAAAGAGCAGGGTGTCCGGGAAGGCGGTCCACTGTCGGGCGAGGGCCGTGACGCCAAGGAACCGAAACACGGCGGGGACAATGCCGGCCTTCTCGTCGAAGAGGAAGCGAAGGAACACCCCTCCCACAATCAGGGGCGTGACCATCCCCAGGAAGATCATGGACTTAACAATCGAGGATCCCCGGACCCTCTGGAGGATTACCGCGAGAAACATCCCCGAAGAAAGGGATAGGGGGAGATGGATCAGAACCCACAGCAAGTTGTGGATCGCCGTGCCGAACGGGATCCGGCTATCCCGCAGGTCAATCGTATCTGTGGACGTCACTACGTCCCTGTAGTTCTGGAGTCCGACGAAGCTCCCGTTCGGCGAAAAAAAACTGATGAAAATCGTCTCCGCCACGGGAATGATGACGAGGAAGAGAAGCAAGCCCAATGCCGGGGCGAAGAACGACGCCCGCAGCACGCCCTTGGAAAGAGAGGAGAGGGGGCCCGATGGGCCCCTCTCAGGCCTCATGGGGCCGCAGCTTCGATGTCCGCCAGCACTGTGTCGAGCTGTGTCGGGTCCGCCCACAGGAGCTGCAGTTTGCTCCAGAACACTGTCTGGAACGTTCCGCCAATCGTGTCGTCGAGGTCGGATAGGATCTCCTTGCCCTCGAGCAGCCTCGCGACCCCCGCGTCCACGACGGGATACGCGGTGATCGGCACACCCGTCACCGTCGCGAGGTGACCGCCCTGCCGAACCTGCATCGTCTGCGCCTTCGTCCCCGCGAGGAAGGCCGCGAGCTGCTTCGCTTCGGCGAGCTTGCTCGAGTATGTCGGCACGAAGAAGTAGTCCGGGCCGAACACGATCCCCACGGGGCCCGGCGCGCCTGGGAGGGAAAAGACCCCGAGGTCGCTTGGGTCCGGGACCATGCCCGTGATCCAGCTCCCCATGAAGTACAGCCCGTAGTCGCCGTTCCACCACTCCGTGACGCCTGCCGTCCACTCCCGCGGTGCGCTCCAATCGCCCGCTTCGAGGGTCGGAACGAGGTAGTTCGTGAAGATGGACTTCACGGACGGGCTCGTCCATGCGAGCGTCCCTGCGGTCAGTTGCCGATGCATGCTCGGCCCGCCGTACGTGGCGATAAAGTGCTCCGTGACGTCGGATAGCGGCCAACCGACACCGTCGCCGCTGATAATGGCCTGGTTCCTAACGTACGGTTTAATCGCGGCAAGCAGATCTGTGAACTCCACCCAGGTCGTCGGGGGTCGCAGGTCGTGCGCCGCGAAGAACGAATGTCGATACCAGAACCCAGGTTTCACCTTTCCCGTATACACGCCGCCGTAGATCGAGGTCCCGACCTTCACGGGGTCGAGGGCTCCCGGCGCGTAGTTCGCCTCGACGATCGTCCCCTGCAGGTTGACGGCGTGCCCTTGGGTTCCATACTGCTTGACAAACGAGCTCGGCATGAAGATGACATCCGCGGGGGTCCTGTGGGCGCTGAAGTCCAGGGGGAGGCTCTGCTGGAGATCCTCCTGGCGCTGCGTGGCGTATGCGTAGCTGATCCCCGTCTCGCGACGAAACAGGTCGAGCACGGGCAGGAACGCATCCTTCTCCGCCGCGGACCATGGCCCGATGACCTTCAAGGGCACGGGTGCCGGACAGTTGAAGTTCGCATCCCTCGGTTGACCGTCCGCGCACGCGGGCAGTTGCTGCACCGGGACCTGCACCTTCTGCGGGAACCCGTAGTACACCGCGGATGCCGTGACGAGGACCGCGATGACCAACACGAGAAGGGCCGTGATCAGCGTCCTTCCGGCCCTTGGGGCCGCCTGCCCCATAGTCACACCCTCCGGCCCACTCCCGCCTGTACTTGGTTGTGCCATGTCCCCCGCCTCCACCTAAGCAGAAGCGGCGCGGGAGCATCCCCATGGGGTAAATAGTTTCGGCACGCAAATGGGCGTCGGTGCGTCCGGCTGCTGTCAAATCTCGGGCGTGAACTGCCCGCCGAGAGCGGCGGGCGCGACGTCCCTCGTCGGGGTCGCGGTGCCGACCGCTGCACGGAAAGCCCTTAACCCGCTCGCGGTATCGTTGGCGCGGTGGCCGCCACGGGACGGAAGGGCAATCGCCTCCTAGGGGAGCCCTCCGCCTATCTCCGAAGCGCCGCCCACCAGCCCGTCGACTGGTACCCGTGGGGCGAGGAGGCATTCGCGAGGGCGAAGGCCGAGGATAAGCCGATCCTCCTCGACATCGGAGCCGTGTGGTGCCACTGGTGCCACGTGATCGACCAGGAGTCGTACGAGGATCCGGAGATCGCGAAGCTCATCAACGAGCGGTTCGTGCCCGTGAAGGTCGACCGCGACGAGCGACCCGATGTTGACTCGCGCTATCAGTCCGCGGTGAACGCGATCAGCGGGCAGGGCGGGTGGCCCCTCACGGCATTCCTCACCCCGGACGGGAAGGTGTTCTACGGGGGCACGTACTTCCCGCCGAAGGACCTCTACGGACGCCCGAGCTTCCGACGGATTCTCATCTCGGTCTCCGACCACTACAAGAAAGAGCGGGCCGACGCGATCAACACCGCGGAGAGCCTCCACCAAGCGCTCGCGGAGCGCCGCCGGAGTCACGTCCATGAGGTGGAGGTCGATGAGCCCCTCCTGAAGGGCGCGGTGGACGGGCTCAAGGGTGAGTTCGACCCCGTGAACGGCGGGTTCGGGAACTCCCCGAAGTTTCCCCACCCCGGGACGATCGAGTTCCTGCTCGCCCGCTACCATCGCACGAAGGAGGACGGCCTTCGGAACGTGATCACCCGAACCCTCACCGGGATGGCCCGCGGCGGCGTGTACGACCATGTCGGCGGGGGCTTCCACCGGTACTCCACGGACGCGATGTGGATCGTCCCGCACTTCGAGAAGATGGCGTACGACAACGCCGCCCTCCTGTCGAACTACGCGAAGGCGTGGGCCGTGTTCAAGGACCCGCTGTTCCGAGTAGCGGCGGAGGGGATCATCCGATGGACGGACGAGGTCCTCAGCGACCGGGTCCATGGCGGGTTCTACGCGAGCCAGGACGCGGACGTCGGCCCCGGGGACGACGGCGATTTCTTCACCTGGACCCTGAAGGAGGTCCGCGCAATCTGCACGGAGGAGGAGACGACCGCCCTTGCATGGCGGTACGATATCGGGGAGCGCGGGGAGATGCACCACAACCCAGCGAAGAACGTCCTGTACGCGGACAAAACGCCCGCAGAGATCGCGAAGGAGACCGGCTGGCCGATCGAGCGGGTCGATGCCCTCCTGAAGAGCGGACTCGAGAAACTGCGGGCGGCCCGGGCGAGGCGCCCGACACCGTTCGTCGATCGGACTGTGTACGCGAACTGGAACGCGATGTACGCGGTCGCGTATCTGGAGGCCTGGCGGTACCTCGGGCGGGAGGACTGCCGGGACTTCGCCCTGAAGACTCTCCGGCTCGCCTGGGACAAGCTGTGGGACACCGAGACGGGGATGCACCACCAGTGGGCGAACGGCGTGCGCAGGATCACTGGGTTCCTCGAGGACCACGTCTGGTTCGCTGCGGCGCTTCTCGACGCCTATGAGGCGACGCAGGACCCCGAGTGGCTCGGGCAGGCGGAGACCGTGACGCGATTCGCCATCGATCACTTCTGGGACGCGAAGGGCGGCGGGTTCTTCGACCTCACGCACGATGCGGGAGGGAGTGCGGCCTCCGTCCTCGCGCTGAAACGGAAGCCCGTCGAGGATTCCCCAAGCCCGTCGAGCAACGGGATCGCCGGCGTCGTCCTCCAGCGGCTCCACCACTTCACAGGGAAGGAAGACTACCGGGCTAGACACGACGACCTTGTCCGCGCGTTCGCGGGCGAGGGCTCCCGCATGGGCGGGATC
The DNA here is from genome assembly GCA_005878915.1 of Methanobacteriota archaeon. GTDB lineage: Archaea > Thermoplasmatota > Thermoplasmata > RBG-16-68-12 > RBG-16-68-12 > EA-19. The sequence goes on from VBML01000124.1 coordinate 8,089, forward strand.
TTCGGGGGCGCGTATTTCCTGGCGGCCGAGCTGTGGCTCCATCCGCCCGCGCAGGTCGTCATCGTGGGCCCGAGGAACGACGTGAGGACGAAGGCCCTCCTCGACTCCGCGACGACGACGTTTGGCGGGGGGAAGACGGTCCTCGTGGTCGAGCGCAACGACGCATACGTTCCCGCCCCCGTGGCGCCGATGCTATCCTCGAAAGTGGCGAGCGGGGGGCCCGTTGCCTTCGTATGCCAGGGGACCACCTGCTCCATGCCCACGTCGGACCCGGAGAAGCTTCGAACCCTAGTGTGACCCTACGGTCGATGGGGTGACGCGCCGAAATTCCAAGTACCGACTCCGGCCTACCCGGATGGCATCTCCGACTCGAGACCTCGACGAAAGGCGGCGGGAATGGCCGTGGTCTTCTTCGCGGCGTAGTCGTATGCGACCTGGACGCTCTCCCCCTCCGCCGCGAGTCGGCCGTCCTCCTTGATCTTCATCTCGTAGTGCAGAGTGAACGAAGAGTTCCCGATCCGCGTTGGCCAGACGCGCACGACAACGGTCTCTCCGAACCGAATGGGCGACCGGAAGTCGCAGCTCGCGCGCGCGAGGATGAACTCCAGTTCTTGCAGCGCCTTCCGGTTTGAGAGCTTCAGGTAATACTCCGTGCGGGCCTGCTCCATGTACGTGAAATACACGGCGTTGTTCACGTGGTTCATCGCGTCGATGTCACGGAACCGCGGACGGATCTCGAGTTCGAACGGCATGGCTACCCTCAGAACTTCCCACGGAGTTCGTCAACGCGCTTGAACCGGACTCGTTGCGCCGGATTGCCCGTTCGTTCCCGCTTGGCGGGGAGCGACGCCTTTGCGAGCTCCGCGTACGTCCGCCACGATAGCTCGATGCGCATCCTGTGGCCCTCCTCCGCGGGCTTCACGACACGCGCCGGAACGCCGAGAGCGATGCTCTTCTCCGGAATCTCGGCCCCTTCCGGGACGACGGCGCCGGCGCCGATGATGGAGCCCGCCCCGATGCGCGCCCGGCTCGTGATGACCGCGCCCATCCCCACGATGCAGTCGGGCCCCACGGTGCATCCATGGACAATCGCTCCGTGTCCCACGGTCACCCGGTCCCCGATCGCGATGGTGTTCCCGACATCGGTGTGGAGGACCGCGTTGTCCTGGATGCTCACTAGTCTTCCCACCTTGATCGAATCCAGATCCCCACGAAGAACGGCTCCGTGCCACACGCTCGAGTCCTTGCCGATCGCGACGTCCCCTGTGATCACGGCGGTCCGCGAGACGTACATCATCGCCGCGGGAAGCGGGCGTCCGGACTCAAGGCTTTCGGATGAGGTGACGTCGGATCACGACGGGTCCCCGGGTTCAATCTCGAATCCGGAGCGCGCCCACCCCGAGAACCCGCCCCGCAGGAGCGTGAGGTTCCGGAATCCGCGGCGCGCGAGGACGGACATTCCCGCCGGTGAGCGGTTCTGCGAGCCGCAGTGCACGACGATCGGTCGGTCCTTCGGGAGGTCCAGGTCGTCCCATGGGAGGCGGCCGTTCTCGATGTGGACGGCCCCCGGGATGTGACCATCGACCCACTCGTCATCCTGACGGACATCGAGGACCAGGGGGCCGGCGCCCCCGCGAGTGCGTTCCCGCAACTCCGAGGCGGAGATCGAAGGGAAGCTCTCGACCGGAAGTCCCGCGGCCTTCCACGCACCGATCCCGCCCTCGAGGTACCCTCGGAAATCATCGAACCCGATCTGGATGAGTTCGCGGACGGCCTCCTGCCGATCCTCCGCAGCGTCGGCGACCAGGACGAGGGGTGCGCGGAATGGGAGGAGCCAGCCCGCCCATGTCGCGAGGTGGTACTCGCCCCAGAGCCCGTACGCGCCGGGCACGTGGCTCTGGAGGAACTCCGGCGGGGACCGGAGGTCGAGGACGACGCCGCCGCCCTGCGCCCACGCGTTGACGTCGGCCGCGGAGAGCGGCGACGGCTCCGGCAGGCCGCCGAGGACCGCGGGGCCCTCCTGGTTCACGGGACGAAGCTTCCCGAAGTACGCGGGGTACGACCCCAGGCCCTGGAGGGCACGCCGCACGAACTCCTCCTCGGACTGCGGCTTGCACAGGGGGTTCCGGACGCGCTCTCGACCGATCGTGGTCGTTCGCTCGGGGTACGCGGGCGCGGCGCAGAACGAGCCCGCCCCGTGCGTCGGCAGGATCGCCGTGCCGTCCGCGAGCTTCAGCAGGCGGTCGTGGATCGTGTGGTACAGGTTCCTCGCCAGAGGCACCGCGGTCTCCTGGCCCAGGAGGTCTGTGCGGGCGGCCCCGCCAACGATGAGGGCTCCACCCGTAAACACGGCGAGCGGCGGGGAACCGGGCGCGTCTCCAATCGCGTACGCGATGTGCTCCGGCGTATGCCCGGGTGTCGCGAGGACTCCCAGGCTGAGACTCCCGAGCGGGAGCGTGTCTCCGTCCTTCAGGGGCCGATGGTCGAACGTGAGCCCCGCCTCCGCGCTCGCACCGACGATCGCGCCGGTGCGGGCGGCGATCTCCCTCGATCCGGAGACGAAGTCGTTGTGGAGGTGGGTGTCGAGCGCGAACGCGACTTTCACGCCGAGACCGTCCGCCGCCTCCAGGTAGCGGTCGACGTCCCGTAGCGGGTCGATCAGCGCGGCAACCTTCGAGTCCCGCGCACCCACGAGGTACGCGGTGTTTCCGAGCCCTTCCTCCACGAAGGGCTGCACGAACACCGGCGGGGTGCGCCGGGTTTCCGCGGGCATCTCCCTACTCCAGGCCCACGTTCACGGTCTTCACGCGGGTGTAGAAGTTCACCGCGTCAATTCCCTGCTCGTGCCCCACGGCGGACTGCTTGAACCCGCTGAACGGGGTCTGCGGGAACGTGATCGGGTACTCGTTGATGTTCACCATGCCGGCCTCGAGGCGGGATGCGACCCGTAGGGCGGTCTGGAGGTTCTGGGTCCACACGCCCGCCATCAATCCGTAGTCCGTCGCGTTCGCCTGCGCGACGACCTCGTCGACGTCCGTGAAGTCGAACGCGCACAGCACGGGCCCGAAGATCTCCTCGCGCGCGATCCGCATCGAAGGATCGACGTCGTCGAACACGGTAGGGAGGACGAAGTTTCCCTCTCTCAGCTCTCCCGCGTCCGCCCGCTTTCCGCCGACAAGGACGGTCGCACCGCTGCGGGTGCCCGCCTCGATGTGCTCGAGGACCGCGGCCTCCTGTTGCTTGGACACGACGGGGCCCATCTGCGTGTCCTCCCGGAGTCCGGGTCCGAGCTTCATCTTCTGGACATTCTCCGAGAGCTTGCGCAGGAACTCATCTCGGATCGAATCGTGGACGTACAACCGGCTCCCCGCCCAGCACATCTGGCCCGCATTCTGGAACGCGCCGAACAGGACGCCCTTGAGGGCCTTGTCGATCTTCGCGTCGGGGAACACGATCTGCGGGTTCTTCCCTCCGAGTTCGAGGGTCACCGGCGTGACGTTGCGCGAGGCGAGCTGCATGATCTGCTTCCCGGTCTCCGTGGACCCGGTGAACGTCATCGAGTCCACGTCCGGATGGCCCGCGAGGGCAGCGCCCGCGGAAGAGCCGGGGCCCGTCACGATGTTGAACACACCGGGAGGGAACCCCACGGTCGCCGTGAGCTCCGCGAGCTTCAGGGCGCTAAGCGGCGTGAGGGATGCCGGCTTCAGCACGACGGTGTTCCCCGCAGCGAGGGCGGGCGCAATCCCGCGGCACGCGAGGACGAGGGGATAGTTCCACGGGGCGATGTGGCCCGTGACACCGACCGGCTCCCGCACCGTGTAATCGAGCCGCTGGCCGGGGACGGGGATCGTATCCCCCTGGATCTTGTCCGCGAGGCCCGCGTAGTACTCGAAGAGCTTGTACACGTAGGCGACGTCCCCCTTCGCTTCACGGATCGGCTTGCCGACGTTCTGCGACTCGATTCGGGAGATGTCCTCGAACCGATCACGGATCGCCTGGCCGAGCTGGAAGAGGAGCCGCCCGCGCTTGCTCGGGTCGATTCCCCTCCACTCCGGATTCTCGAAGGCCGTGCGCGCCGCGTGCACGGCCGCATCGATATCGTCCTTGCCACCGGTCGCCACCTCGGCGATCGGCCGGTTCGTGGCGGGGTCGAGGATCGGCGCAAACTTGCCGCTGGTGGGCTCGGCCCACTTCCCTCCGATGAACATCAACTGCTTTGGAATGTCCATCGCGGGCCCCCGCCACCGATGCCCGGGAAACATATAAACGTGAGGGGAGTCTCGCGGCGCGTCTCTTTGGGTGAACCATGGTCGACGTCGTCCGGCGGTCGCGGAGGATTCCCGCATTCGAGTATCTCCGCGAGCGGGACCGGATGAGCGTGATGTTCCTCGAACAGCTTCGCCGGGAGGACTACCGCCACCGGACGGTGATGGACATCGGCACAGGGACCGGCCGCGTCGTGTGGGAGATCGCCCCATGGGCCCACCACGTGATTGGTGTGGACCGGGACGAAATGCGGCTACGTGAGGCGCGGGCGTACGCCGGCGTTCGCGGCTTCAGCCGTGTCGAGTTCGTTATGGGGGATGCGGAGACGACCGCCTGGAACGCGTGGCACCCCGGTCCGCTCGATTTCGTCACGGCTCACCTGTGCATGTCGGAAGCGATCATCTTCCGAGCGTCACGGCACCTCCGCGCGGGGGGGAAGCTCATCCTGGGGACGCATCACACCGACCACTGGCGGGAGAACGGCCGAGGTTCCGGGCACGCATTCAGCACGGACCAGATCCGCGACCTGTTGACGGAGAACGGGTTCATTGCGGAGTTCCTCGGGCTCGATTCAACGGTCGTGGAATGCGCAGACCTTCTCGACGCCGAGAGGGTCCTCGGCCCCACGATCGTGAAGAAGTGGGTGGGGGACGGGAGGTGGGAGGGGCTCGCGGACTCCTTCGGGCGCGGGCCTCGTCAAGTCACCCTCGCCTTCATTGTCGCAAAAGCCGTGAAGCTCGCCCATGGACCCGTCTCGGAGTGACCGGAACCGTGTCGCCCCAGGACGAGAGACGCGTGGAAGTCAAGCGGAGACTACGCACGGGCCCTTGCCTGTTTCGATTTCGGCGCCATGGCCCCGCCGCTGGGAACCGCGTACTTGAACCCCCCGTTCGCGAGGATCTGGACGACTCGCCGTAGGTGAAAGAACATCCCGACGAACTTCGAGTCGACCTCGGCGACGTAGGCCATGGCGAGACTTTCCACCGGCGCCCCGGCTTAATACGGTTCACCCAAATCTCACCCAAATCGTAAGCGCGAGGAAAGCCACCGAGCGCTGAACGCGCCCCGCCGAACTCTTTTTCCGCCGCCACGCGGTTCGCCGCGGCGGCCTATGCTCCTCGGCGCACACGTCTCAATCTCCGGCGGATTCGTGGAGGCCGCGAAGGCGGGGAAGTACATCGGATGCGAAGCGATCCAGATCTTCTCCCGAAGCCCGAGGACGCTCCGGAGGACGAAGCCGATCGCACCGGAAGAGGTGCAGGCCTTCTGGGACGGGTTGAAGAAGGCGAGGATTGTGGGGACCGCGACCCATGGCAACTACCTGATCAACCTCTCCGCGACGGCGGCCCGCATGCGCAAGCTCGCGCGCACCGCGTTCGTCGAGGAACTTGAGCGGGCGCAGATCCTGGGCATCCCGTACGTGATCTTTCACCCCGGGGCCCACATGGGGAAGGGCGAGGCGTGGGGCCTCCGCCAGATCACGGAGAGCGTGGACTGGGCGATGGCGAGGGCGGACGCGCCGAACGTCTCCCCGCTCCTCGAAAACACCGCTGGTCAAGGGTCGACGCTCGGGGGCACATGGGAGCAGCTGCGCGAGATCATCGAAGCGTCCAGGTTTACCGACCGCCTCGGCGTGTGCATCGACACCTGCCACGCCTTGGCCGCGGGGTACGACTTCCTTTCCCCCGATCGCTACGATGGCTTCATGGGCCACGTCGAGGCGGTACTGGGCACACGGCGCGTCAGGGCGTTCCACCTGAACGACTCGAAACAGGGAATCGGGTCCCACGCAGACCGCCACGAACACATTGGCAAAGGCGAGATCGGAATCGACCCGTTCCGCTGGCTCGTGAACGACCCGCGGTTCGCAGCCTCCCTCGGGATCATCGAGACGGCGGGGCCGAACCGAGTGTTCAAGAAGAGCCTGAAGCTGTTGAAGTCGCTCCGCGAGCCCGCAGCGACGTAGCCTAGGCCGCGAGGGCGTCCCTCAGGAGTACGACTCCCGAGTACGCGATCTCCGCGAGAACGATTCCACGATCCCTCTCTTGCAGGACCTTCGATAGCCCCCGGAGCATCGGCAATCCCCCGAGGAGCACGAGGAGACCGCGCCCCTCGCTACGGACCTCCCCGTCCGGGCCCATGGCATGCATGGATCCGTATCGCCGGTGGGCGTCGAACCGCGCCAGGTACGGGTCCGCCTCTCGAGATGCAATCGGGATGGATCGGATCCGATGAGGGCGGTCAACGCGGTGGACCCAAGTCCGGAAGAACGTGCACAGGCCACAGTCCGCATCGTAGAAGAGGAGAACCTGAGGATCCACCACGCCAGTGAGATGCCGATGCGGACGTAAAACCTCGCGACAATGCGTCAGAAGGGGAGGCGCATCAAGGCGACCGCGAGGGGGAGGAGGGCCTCGTCCCTCCCGAGGAACCGCGCGGTCTCTAGGGCGGCGTCGAGGAGGATGATCGTGTGCTCCTTTTCTCCAACGGTCCAGTGTCCGTAGGCGTTCACGACCGTCGCAAGCACCTCGTCTAGCGGCACTCCGACCTCGAGCGCCTGGCGGATCGTCACCTCTGCCGGCGGGGTCTTGTACTGAAGGCTCGCCCGCAGCGCGCTCAGGACCGCGTCTCGCTCCATTGGTGCCGGGGGCCCGAGGCGGAGGAACCCGGGGTAGCCGAAGCGGGAGACCAGGGTGCGGTACGCCTTCCAGAACAACAGGAAGTTTTCCGCGGGCTCTAGGCGCGGGGCTGCACGCCGAATCGCGTGCGCGAGGACGAGCGTGTGGCCGAGGAATCCCGGATCTGTGGCGGCGGCGATAAGGAGCGGACGGACCGCGTCGTCCGTTCGGCGGGCCGAGAGCAGGGCTCGGAGCTGGGCCTCGACCTGATCGAACGCCCCGCCCTCCGCCGCATCGGCGAGCGCCTGCGGCGACGGGGAGGCCGAGGGGGACTCGAGCGGCGGGACAGCAACCGGTCGCGTCCCCTTCATCGACTCCGCAATCACGAACCCGAGGTTCGCGAGCGGGAGGAGCCCCCGCGGGAGCCCGAGGGCCTCCGCGGAATCCAGAAAGGAGACCGCCGCGGCAAGGTTGTGGCCGAGCTTCCCGAGATCGCCGAGCACATACCGGAGGACGACCTGGGCCGTGGCGGGAATCCCCCGGTCCAGCGCGATGCGGGCGAGGAGTGCACCGGCGACCGCGTAGTCGCCGTCGGTAAACGTGCTGTACAACGCTGCTACGGGGTCCGCGATCTGCGGCATACTCCGCGCTTTGATCCGCACGTCCTCCGCGGTGAGATCCCGTTTCCGGAGGCTGAAGGAGTACAGGGTAAGGAACCGCAACAGCGGCACGCCCGCGGGGAACCCGCTGATCCGGAGCATCGCCCGCGCCGCGTTCGTGGTCTGGAGCCCGTGCGGGGTGCGGAGCTGGGGGTCGCTCTGGTTCGAGTTCGCCATCACCACGGA
>VBML01000194.1 GCA_005878915.1 Methanobacteriota archaeon
TTCAGCTCGTCCGCGAGGAGGTCGATCGATCGCTCCAAGAAGAACGCGGCCTCCGGACGCCCCGCGCCCCGGTACGGGCCGAGCGGGACCTTGTTCGTGTACACCGCGGTCCCCTTGATGAGGGCCTTCCGGATCGCGTACGGGCCCGTGAGCTGGTACCCGATCCAGCCGGGGGCCCATCGGCCCATCCCCTGGCCGTACGCCCCCGCGTCGACGAGGATGTCCCCCTTGAGGCCCAGGATCCGCCCGCGGCGGTCCGCGACGAGCTTCATCCGCGCTCGCACGCCGCGTCCCTGGAACGTCGCGGCGAGATGCTCGCTGCGCGATTCGATCCACTTCACGGGTCTTCGCCGTTTCATCGCGACGTGCGCGGCGATGACGTACTCCGGATAGATCCCGCCTTTCGTCCCGAACGCGCCGCCGGTATCCATCTGGACGACGCGGATTCGTTTCGATGGGAGCCCCAGGCTCCCCGCGAATCCCTCCTGCCAGCTGTGGACGGACTGCGTGGACGCGCGGACGGTGAGTATGGAGCCGTCATAGTTGACGACGACCCCGCGCGGTTCCATCGGGTTCGGGACCACGCGCTCGTTCGCGAACGTCCCCTCGACCTCGATCGCACTCTTCGGAGGGCGGAAGTCCGCGCCGATCTTCGTCCTCGCGAGGACGTTCGATGTCGTTCCGGGGTGGATCGGGCTCGCCCCCTCGGAGGCTTCCGGGTCGACGACGGGCTTCAGGGGCTCGTACTCGACATCGACGGACCCGGCGAGGTCCGCGGCCTCGTACGCAGTCCTCCCGACGACGGCGGCGACGGGCTGGCCCACGTAGTTCACGGACCCGGACGCGAGGACCGGGTGCGGGACGACGCCCTTCGCGGAGGTCGCGCCCTCCCCCACGGAACTCAAGGTCCCGGGGATGTCGTCGTGGGTGATCCCGCCCTTCACGTGGACGAGTCGCGCGCGAGCGTAGACGCTCCGGATCACGCGGAGATGGAGCATCCCGGGGAGGGAGATGTCGTCGACGAACGCCCCGTCGCCACGAACGAATCTCGTCGTCGCCTCTGTCATGCGAGCCGGCTGCGGGAGTCATCGGAGCGTAAGAAACCTTTGCGGTTTACGATGTGATCGTAGCGATTACGCAGAACTACGCGGCGTCGGTCGCGTTCACTTGGTCGTTCGCAATCGGCTGCGCTTGTAGTCCCGCTCCATCGCGGTCCGGAACCGTCTCCACGATTGGAGCGCGGACGTCTCGCGCTGTAACTTCGTCAGCTTCGCTGCCGCAGGATTCCTCGGTCGTCGCCTCCACTGCAGGTCGAGCTGGGTCTGGCCGTCCGCGAGCGTCGTCAACACGTAGTCTGCCGTCACGTCCCGGTGGTTACCAACCCCGTCCATGTGCCACCGGTCCGGGGGACGCAGGGTGACGACGTCCCGCGACCACATCCAGCCGTCCTTCGTCTCCTCGAGGTCCTCGAAGACGACGCGACGCGAGGTCTTCTGGACGACCTTTCGGCGGTACGACTCTCCCTCGAGGTTTCCATCGTCCGAAGAGAAGTCGGTGCACCACTTGAGCGCGAAGGCAAGGGGAACGCGGAAGGAGACCCGGATCCGATACGTCGGCCCAGACCATCCGCCTCCGCGTTTCGTCGCCATCCGATCCCCCGCGGTGAGTCCCCGTCAAATCGCGCGACGGGCGAGGTCTCAGATAAGCCTTGCCGCTCTACCCATAGCGCGAGGGCTCTTCCATCGGATCGCCTGGCGATTCCGTTGGGCGCGGCTCCCTCGGATCGGCGCCGTCAGGGACGGGCGAGGGAACCCCCGGAGCGGACGCGGGTGTCTCCGCGCGCGTGACCCGAGCGGCGACCGCCGCCGAGGCGAGCATGATCACCGCCGCGAGGAGGAACGGGGCTCCCCGGAGGTCCACCCCCGCTGTGAGTCCGAGGGACTGCGAGAGCACCCACCCGAAGAGGATCGGCCCAAGGATGCCCGTGAGGCCCAGGATGCTCGCATTCGCTCCCTGCAGTTGGCCCTGTTCCGAGGGGGTCACGCGGCGGCTCATCAGGCTCTGCAGGGCGGGCTGGGAGAGGCCGATGAGCGCGAACACGGGGATTCCCAGAAGGAATACCCACCCGAAAGGCGCGAGGCCGTAGACGAGGAACCCCGCCATTCCCCCGAGGAGCCCAGTGTACAGGGTCCTTCGTTCCCCGACCCGCTTGATGACGCGCTTCACGAGGACCCCCTGGACCGCGATGTTGCACACACCGACGATGGTGAGCGTGAGGCCGACCTGGATCTCGTGCCATTGGTATCGAGAGCCGGCGTAGATCACGAAGACGCTCGGCAGGACCTGGAACGCGAGGAAGCTGAGGAACGTGGACGACGCGAGCCCGAGGAGCCCGCGGTGGGAGCGGAGGAGGGTGAGGGATCCGATCGGGTTCGCCCGCCGCCACGTGAACTTCTTGCGAACTAGGGCGGGGAGGGACTCCGGAAGCACGAAGAAGCCGTATCCCGCGCTCGCGAGGGACATCCCCGCCGCGGCCCAGAACGGAAGGCGGGCGCCGACCCCTCCGAGGACGCCACCGAAGGCGGGGCCGAGGATGAAACCAACGCCCCAGGCCGCGCCGATCATCCCGAACGCCGCCGCGCGACGCTCCGGCGGGGTCACGTCCGCGACGTAGGCCGCCGCCGTGGGGTAGCTCGCCGCGGTGATCCCCGAGAAGACCCGCCCGACGAACAGCCACGCGAGGTTCGGGGCGAGGGCCATAACGATGTAGTCCAGTCCGAGCCCGATCGCGCTGAGGATCAGCACGGGCCGGCGGCCGAAGCGGTCCGAGAGGGCCCCCAGGAGGGGCGAGAACAGGAACTGCATCAGGCTCCAGACGGTGAGGAGGAGCCCGAACATCAGGGCGCCCTCCGCCTCGCTCGAGGTGAACGAGACGACGAGGGGGGCGAGGACCGGGATTAAGATTCCGAACGCGAGGGTGTCGAGGACGATCGTCACGTAGATGAACGTCATTGCGGCCTTGCGGCCGCCGAGGCCCCCGCGCGAGGCGGAACTCCAGCGCACCAAGGGCCGCCGCATGT
>VBML01000195.1 GCA_005878915.1 Methanobacteriota archaeon
GCTTCGCGGATCTCTTTGAGCAAGGCCACGTACGAAGTCGCGAAGCGGCCCGCAATCGCCAGCAGGGGGTCGTTCGTGCGGGTCTTGAGGTCCGCGATCGCGGTGGTCATCAGCCGCATATGGCGGACAGCCTCGATCACGTTCCCTGTCCCCGGCTCGCCCTTCGTCCGGATCATCGCCGCGCCCTCCCAGATCCGCCGCACGGCCTCGCCGAGGTTTCTCGATCCGCACACGAAGGGCACCTGGAACTGCTTCTTGTTCACATGGAAGAATGGATCGGCGGGGGTGAGCACCTCGGACTCGTCGATCATGTCCACGCCCATCGACTCCAGGGCTCTGGCCTCTGCGATGTGACCGATGCGGCACTTCGCCATCACGGGGATCGTGACGGCGTCCATGATCTCCTGGATCCGCACCGGGTCGGCCATGCGGGCAACCCCGCCGGCCGCGCGAATGTCCGCGGGGACCCGCTCGAGTGCCATGACCGCGACGGCGCCGGCCTCTTCGGCGATGAGCGCTTGGTCGGCGGTCGTGACGTCCATGATCACCCCGCCCTTCTGCATCTTTGCAAAGCCCCGCTTGATCAACTCCGTCCCGAACCGGAGCGTCTTCAGGTCCAAGTCAAGGGGCATGGAAACAAGCCTCGGGGCACTCTGTCGGGACCTTAGATTTGGAGCTTATTAGTAGTTTGTGTAGACGCCATCATCGTGCGGCATGGGACGCCCTTCGCTCCGCTCTTCACTCGGAAAGAACTCCTTTCCCCGCCTCTATTGGCGGATGGTGAGTCGACCACCGATCCGGGATTGCGATCCGAGCCTGTAAGCGAAAGGCGTTGACCGAGCGCGTGAAACTCTTAAGTCGCCCGCTCCTTCCCACCCGCGTGAAGGTCCTGTGCGTCACAGGGATGCCCGGGTGCGGAAAGGAGGAGTTCATCCGGGTCGCGACGGAGCGAGGCTTCCCCGTGGTGCGGATGGGTGACACCGTCCGGGAGGAGGCGGCGAGGAAGGGCATCGGCGCCTCGGACGAAGCCATCGGAGGGTTCGCCCACGCCGAACGCGAACGATTCGGATACGGCATCTGGGCCGAACGGACGATCCCCCGCCTCCGGGGCGATCGGATTGTCGTGGACGGGCTCCGTGGATCGAGCGAGCTTGAATCGTTCCGGAAACGGCTCGGGGAGGGCGTTGAGGTCGTAGCGATCTATGCCTCGCCCAAGATGAGGTTCGAGAGGCTCCGACAGAGGAAGCGGAGCGATGCACCGGCGACCTGGGACGAGTTTCTCGTGCGGGACACGCGGGAGCTGCGCTGGGGACTCGGGGACGTGATCGCCACCGCGGACCACCTCATTGTGAACGGAGGGGACCTCACGGAGTTCCGGGTGCGCGCGAAGGAGGTCCTCGAATCCGTCCTCGGCGGGTCCTCCCATGTTCCATAGTGTGGAACTCCGCGCGTATTGTCACGCGACGGAGGAGGAGACGCGGGTGGAGGGAGCGATGCGGTGCCTGAGTCCCTGGGGTGTCCTGCAGATGAAGCGCAGCGAGGGTCACTACGGCAACCCCATCGTGCTCATCACGTGTCATCTGGAGGATTCAGGGGAGATTGCGAAATTCTGGCGGAGGCTGAAGGAGGCGGGCGCAATTCCGGAAATCGTGGAGACCCTCCAGGAGCGCGTCGACGACGAGGGGGTCCTCCATCTGCGCTTCGACAAGCAGAAAGCGTTCGCTGGCAGCATCGACCTCGCGCGGGTGGACGACGTCGTCGCAGTCCAAGCGAAGGTCGCGGCGTACCCCGCGAAGAAATCGAACGCGGTGAAGGTCGCCCTTCGGTATCTCCAGGAGGTGTGAGGTGCGGATTACCGCGCGCCAGCGGGCCCTGCGGGACCGCGGCACACGGGCCGAGCGGATGGCGATGCGGCTGCTCCTCTCCCTCGGCGAGGTCTACGGGGCGGATCGGCTCATCCCGATCACATCCGCTCACATCTCCGGATCGTCCTACAAGATGATCGGGGATCCCGGCTTGGAATTCATCGAGGACGTCGCCCGGGACGGGACGGTCGTTGTCCCCACCACGGTGAATCCCCTCGGAATGGACCCCGAGCGATGGCGGGAACAGGGGGTCTCAGAGGAATTCGCCGCGAAGCAAAGGAGGATTGCAGGCGCGTACCGCGCGATCGGCGTTCGGGCGTCCTTCAGCTGCACTCCGTACCTGATCGGGAACCGGCCCTCGTTCGGCGACCACGTCGCCTGGGCGGAGAGCTCCGCCGCGTGCTTCGCGAACTCTGTCATCGGGGCGCGAACGAACCGCGAGGGCGGGCCATCGGCGCTCGCCGCGGCGATCACAGGGTTCACGCCGAACTATGGCCTCCACCTCGATGATGGACGGCGGGCGACGACCGTCATCGACGTGCGAGCGCGGGTTCGAGGCGTGGGCTTCTCCCTCCTGGGACTTCTCGCCGGGAAGGAGGTCGGGGGCGGGATTCCGTACTTCCGCAATCTGAGGGGGACGGAGGCGGACCTGAAGTGGCTCTCCGCGTCTCTTGCGTCTACCGGTGACTGCGGGATGTTCCACGTCGAACGGGTTACTCCTGAGTGGCGTCGCGCCCGCCCTCAGAGGCTCCCTCGAATCGTCGTTGATGACCGAGCCCTCAAGGACGTACAGCGGGAGTTCACGACCGGCGAGGAGGCGGACATCCTCGCTCTGGGATCTCCACAGCTCTCCGCTGACGAGCTGCGAGAGATCGCGGGCCTCATCGAGAGGCACCGCCCCCGCATCCCCATCTGGGTGTTCACGAGCCGGTTCGCCCGGGACG
>VBML01000125.1 GCA_005878915.1 Methanobacteriota archaeon
GATCGAGGAGCGGGAGTACCGCCTGAAGGCGTATGAGGACAAGTTCAACAAGATCAAACAGCCGCCGCTGCTCTACGCGTACGTCGTCCGGAAGGAGGGCACCGACCTCGACGGCAACCAGGTCGTCGTCGCGCGCGCGACAGAACTCCTCAAGGTCTCCACGGGCCTCGTCGACAAGTCCAGCCTTGGACTAGGACAATACGTTTGGGTCCACCCGCAGACGTACGCGATCGTCGAGGGCAGCGCGACGAAGAACTCCGGCGTGATCGGGAAGGTCATGGACCTCCTCGACGGGAAGCTCGTCGTGAGCATCGACGGGGACATGGAGAAGCGCCTCGTCGAGTGCGACAAGTCCGTGTTCAAGAAGCTAAAGCCCGGGTTCCAGATCAGCGTCCTCCCGCCGACGATGGAGATCCTCGACATCCTCCCGAACCTCGAGGTGAAGTCCCTGCTCCTCGGCGAGAAGCCCAACGTCACGTACGCCATGATCGGCGGGCTCTCCGAGCCGATCGAGCGGATCCGCGACGTCGTCGTGCTCCCGTTCCAGGAGACGAAGCTGTTCGAGCAGATCAAGCTCGTCCCGCCGCGGGGGATCCTCCTGTACGGTCCCCCCGGGTGCGGGAAGACGATGCTCGCGAAGGCGATCGCGACGGAGAACGACATGACGTTCTTCAACGTCAGCATCGCGGATGTCCTCTCGAAGTGGGTCGGCGAGTCCGAGCGCATTGTGAAGGAGATCTTCCGCCAGGCCCGCGAGCGGGCGCCGAGCATCGTGTTCTTCGATGAGATCGAGGCCCTGTTCACCGTGCGCGGGATGATGGACACCTCCGGCGTCCACAAGAACATCATCGCACAGATCCTGAGCGAGATGGACGGGCTGATCCAGATGGAGAACGTTTTCGTCCTCGGCGCGACGAACCGCGCGGACCTCGTCGACCCCGCGCTCCTCCGGCCGGGCCGGTTCGACGAGATCATCGAGATCCCCCGCCCGACCCGCGAAGCGTCCGAGGAGATCGCCAAGGTCTACGTCACGGAGGACCTCCCGGTCCCCGCGGAGCTCGAGGAGCAGCACGGAGGCCACGGCCCGGCGATCCACGCATTGCGGAAGTACGTGATCGACGAGCTCTTCGGCGAGAACAAGTGGGTGAAGGTGAAGCTCGACGCGGAGGCGAAGGAAGCGATCAAGACGGTCAAGCGCATGGACATCGTCAGCGGGGCGATCATCAGCGCGATCGTGAAGACCGCGAAGAAGAACTTCGTGAAGCGCGTGATCGCGATGAAGAAGGCGGACCGCAAGAAGG
>VBML01000126.1 GCA_005878915.1 Methanobacteriota archaeon
CCGGCGAGTTCATCAAGAACGGCTCGCGAGCGTACTACGACGTCGGGCACTTCGAGGTGAGCACATGCGAGGTGTCGAACCCCTGGGACCTCGTGACGTGGGAGAAGGCCGGCGAGAAGATCCTCGACTGGCTGCGCAAGGTGATGGAGGACAAGTACACCGCGGGCGGCGTGAAGATCCACGCGTTCAAGAACAACACGTC
>VBML01000127.1 GCA_005878915.1 Methanobacteriota archaeon
GGGGACGCGCTGATGAACGAGACCGCGATCCTACTCCGGCACTTCGTGACGTCCTCCGTCCTGAGACTGATGGAAGAGAACAAGCTCAAGGACGCGCCGAAGCTGAAGAGCGTCGTCGACGACGTGTGGCGCAACGTCGAGATCCGCGACCCCGAGAAGTGGAAGATCCACCTGGACGGCGGGTCCGTCGTCTCGCCGATCGACATCCAGCGGTACTACCTCGGGAAGATCGAGGGGCTCCTGGAGGACGACGGGGACCGCCGCGCGTTCAAGCTGTTCGAGGAGGTCCTCGACGGCTTGGAGAGCAAGACGTCGAAGCATCTCGCCCGCCGCATCGAGTGGCTGGACCGGTACTACGCGATCCAGGAGGCGACGGCGGACGGCGCGGGCCCGGATGTCGAGATGAGCGCGTGCAAGCAGTACTCGGAGATTGGCGAGGAGCGGTCCCTGTTCTACAAGCGACAGCGGAAGGGTCTCCTCGACCGCGTGACGACGGACGACAAGATCCTCCGCGCGATCCAGGAGCCTCCCCAGGACACACGTGCGGCACTCCGGCGGAATCTGTGCGACAAGTTCAATATCGAAGCGATTGATTGGAGCCTCTTGGTCGTGAACGACGGGACCCGGCGGCGGATAGACCTGTACGATCCATACGCAACGGAGCTAGAAGAGTATGCAGCAGCAATCTGAGCCGCGACCGCAGAAGCGGAAGAAGAAGGGAGAGAAGAAGCTCGAGTTCGAGGCGGGCAAGGTCTTCAGCCCCGGCGAGGTGAAGGAAGAGGACTTCGAGCTTGACCTCGAGGCGAGCAAGTTTCGTGCTCAAAAAGGCCAAGGTGGAGATCGCCGTACTTAGTACTTTCACGGACCTCCCTCGGAAGTCTACATAACCTATCCAGCTTCATCCCGCACACTGGTTTCTGTCGAGTACTTTGCGGGGTTCGTCGACGGCGAAGGGAGCTTGTCGCTCGCTCGGCGATTTCGCAAGGGCAATTCAGTTGAATACTCGGTGCGAGTGGCAGTCTACAACACGAACCGAGAGGTGTTGGAGGGGTTGCGAGAAGAGTGGGGCGGAACCTTGGCGTGCGGCTTCCCAAGGAATCCGAAGTGGAAGCCATGGCATGAGCTCATTTGGACCAATGCAGCTGCTGGGAATTTGGTGCAGAGCCTCGCGCCCTTCCTCCCTGTTAAGGCGGAGATCGCGGCAACTCTCCTCGAGTTCGTCCAGCATGTAAAGCACGGCCAGAGGGAGAGAGACTCACAAGGTCGACTTCTTCCTCTCTCGAGCGAAGAACTGGAGGTCCGTGAAGCCTTCCACAGGCGCGCTAAGACTCTGAACCGAAGAGGTTCAAATGGTATGGTCTCCCGGCCTCCGGAGAACAAGAGTCGTCTTGAAGGGGACACGCAAGCCGTCTCCCCGCAATATTTGGCGGGATTCATCGATGGGGAAGGATCCCTAATGATTGCGAAGTACAGAGACAGAAAGAACCGCAAGATCAGGTACAGGGCAAGGGCAAGTGTCAGCAACACAGACCGAACTGTGTTGGAATCCGTGCGTCGGACCTACGGAGGAATCCTCGCGAACCAGCCCGCTCGAAAGGCTGGCTGGAAGCATGCCTACCAGTTGATCTGGACGGGAGGAATGATCGAACATCTCTTGTTGCTTGTTGGGCCGCATCTCCGCCTCAAGGGGAAGCAAGCCAACGTCGTGGCACAGTTCATCCGTCACCAGAGGGAAACACGGCCAGGCCCGAGGCGGGCGCAGCTTGGCTCCGTTGTCGGCTGAAGTTGAGGCTTTCAGGGAGGCCCTTTATATGAAGATGAAAGCGCTAAACGCCCGAGGTCTTCCCGTTGGTGAGGTCGCAGCCCGCCGGTCGGTGGACAGGTCCAAAACGCCAAGAGCCCAAGACAGCTTGGGGGATGCGGGGCTGGTTCCGGTTGGTTGAAGCTGTGATTGTCGAGGCGGTTCGCACCCCGATCGGCCGCCACAACGGGGCCCTCCGCGACGTGCGGTCCGCACCCCCCTCGCGTGCTCCCTCCGAAATTCTCTAGGGCAACACCTTGCGAGATACGCTCGGCGGCGGGAAAGGGAAAACGGCGGGCTCACGCTGGAGCCCGCACTTCATGCCTGGTTGTGTCCCGCGCCACGACTCCAGTCGTTCCTAATGGCTCACGCAAGCCACGTTGCCCGAGGGGACCTGACCACCGGTGGTGGCAGGAGTGAACGTACAATCGACCGTCAGCACGATCATCCCCGACCCTGCCGGTTGCTCGACTGTGATCGTTGCAGTCCGGAATAAGAGGTCATTGATGTCCTCCCTCCAGTTATTGTTCGGGCAGCCCGGCGCATTGGGAACGGGGGTCGTCGGCGCATTCGTAGTGACGGTGAACGGAACATTGCCGTTCTTGATCTGGTTGTTGAGAATCGATGTGCTCCCCATCACGGTGATCGGTGCAGGATTCTGTCCCGGCGCCTGATTTCCCCCTTGGTTCGTACACGTGGACTTTACATCGGCGGTGGCCGTCATGTCGACGTTGACATCGCCGAACCCCAGTCCGGTAAGTTCCCCGCTTGCCCTCAGCCGGAGGCCCAGGTCATTGAATGATGGCTTCGCCTTCTGCCCGCCCTTCAGGTGGACGCTCGATCCCAGGACAGACGTCATGGCCATGGCCAAGGCCAGCAGACACACACACGTCGCAATACCAATTCGACTAGCTCGCTTCACGGATTAACCTCCCCAGCGTCCGCGCAGGCGAGAGCGGTGTAAACGCGTTGTGGCACGCTTTTTTCGCACGCTCAATTCGCTTCTTCTTCGAGTAATGTCGGCATCTAGTGCCGTCCATTTCGGCGCGAACCCGTGGGGGCAAATGCTGCCTGCTCGGTCCAAGGACACCATCTGCACAGCGTGCCGATTGTCGCCGAATTCGCCACCATTCGCAGAGGATCAATGGAGGGCGACGGTCAGACGGGTCTATGCCACCGAGACTGTGGACGGTGAGCAGATGGCGCCCGGCCCCATGGGTCGAAGGATTCTTCTAGGGGCCAACGGGAAGTCTCCAAAACCCCAAGAGGCCATGCGAGCTTGGGGTACAGGGCGGGGATTCGCATGCCGGAAGCTGTGATCGTCGAAGCGGTTCGCACTCCGATCGGGCGGCACAACGGCGTCCTGCGGGATGTCCGCCCGGACGACCTCGCGGCCCTCGTCGTCTCCGAGGTCGTCCGCCGCGCGGGGATCGACCCCGCCATCATCGAGGAGGTCTACCTCGGCTGCGCGAACCAGGCGGGCGAGGACAACCGCAACGTCGCGCGCATGGCCACCCTCCTCGCGGGGTTCCCCGTCTCCGTCCCCGCGGTCACGTTCAACCGCCTCTGCTCCTCCGGCCTCGCGGCGATCAACGCCGCGGCCCGCGCGATCAAGGCGGGGGAGGGCGACGTCTTCGTCGCCGGCGGCGTCGAGAGCATGACCCGCGCGCCGTACGCGATCCCGAAGAACCCGGACGGGTCGATGAGCCACCTCACCGCCTGGGATACGACGCTCGGGTGGCGCTTCCCGAACCCGAGGCTCAAAGAGAAGTACGGCAACGATTCCATGGGGGAGACCGCGGAAAACCTGCGGCTCCTCGGGCCGAAGATCCCGCGGGAGGAGCAGGACCGGTTCGCCCTCGAGAGCCACCGGCGGGCGATCGCCGCGACGGAGAACGGGACGTTCGCGGAGGAGATCGTTCCCGTTCCCGTCCCGCAGAAGAAGGGCGGCGTGGTCCTCGTCACCCGTGACGAGCACCCGCGGGCGGACACCTCCCTCGAGGCCCTCGCGAAACTCCAGCCGGCGTTCCGAGAGGGAGGCACCGTCACCGCGGGGAACTCCAGCGGCGTGAACGACGGTGCGGCGGCGCTCCTCCTGATGAGCGACACGAAGGCGAAGGAGCTCGGCCTGTGGCCGATGGCGCGGATCGTCGCCTCCGGCGCCGCGGGCGTCGAGCCACGGACGATGGGCCTCGGCCCGATCCCTGCGACGCGCAAGGCCCTCGCCCGTGCAACGCTGCGCGTCGAGGACATCGGGCTGATCGAGCTCAACGAGGCGTTCGCGATCCAGGCACTCGTGGTGATGCGGGAGCTCGGGTTCCGCCACGAGATCACGAATGTGAACGGCGGGGCGATCGCCCTCGGCCACCCGCTCGGGTGCAGCGGCGCGCGGATTATGTGCACCTTGCTCCATGAGATGCGGCGGCGGGCTCCGAAGGAGACGCGGCCATACTACGGGCTCGCAACCCTCTGCGTGGGCGTCGGCCAGGGCGAGGCGACCGTCGTCGAGTGGCTCGGCCACTGACCGCGAATCCACCAGGTCCTCGTCGTCATCGCTCCTCATGGGGTCGGTCGTGCGCGCGTCAGCGGCACTCGAACCGACTCGATCTTCGTCCTCCCCTGATCACCCGCCCTGGAGCGGGCAAATCATTATTCCCCCGCCGCACAGTGGCTAACCGATCCTTATGGCGATCCCCACGGAGCCCGAAGGAACCCTCTTCGCTGCGTCGATTGATGTGCGCCACGACTGCGCGGTCGGCAACCTCTCGCGCAAGGTCCCGGCCCTCCGGATCTTCCACTGGTGCGTGCACAACCGCGACATCTTCCAGGCGTCCGGGCCGGACGCGCAGCTGGAGTCGTTCCGGGACGCGGTCGTCTCCCGCTTCGGCGGGCGACAGGTGTACGCGACCGGGGACGGGGTGATCCTGGTCACGGAGTCGCACATGTGCTCCACGCAGGGGAGCCGCTCTGTGACGTCGATCCTCTCGTCCACCGGCGTCTGGGACATCCCCCCGATCGTGTACCGCGAGGGGTGGGAGTCCTGGAGGGTCATCGCGTGGAGCGACCGCTCCCTGCGGGACATGTTCCGCGAGATCCGAAAGATCGGGGAGCTGCGGATCGTCTCGACGCGCCCGATCGAGAACCTCCAGATGGAGAAGATGATGCTCATGCCCGCCTCGGACGTGTTCGCGGGGCTCACCTCGAAGCAATCGAACGCGGTCCTCCTCGGCCTCCGCCACGGGTACTACTCCCTCCCGAGCGGGACGGACATCCAGCGGCTCGCGGACGGTGCAGGGCTGTCGTCCTCCACGTTCAGCGAGCATCTTCGAAAGGCCGAGGCCCGGATCCTCCAGAACCTCCGACCGTACCTCGAAGCGTACGCGCTCCGCGCTCCCGGCGAGATTGCGGTCGCAGAGGTCCGCGGGGCGCAGCCGCCGCGGGGACGCGCGACGGACGCGGTGCCCGCCGCAAGCTCGTGAGCAGAGAATCGCCCGCCGTAGAGCACGGTCGTCCTGTGAGGACCTCCGGGCTTCTTGGACTCGGAGACTTACGGGCGCCGTTGCGGCTTCGCGTCGTGGATGAGTCGCGTCCCGATCGCATTGCCCATGCCGATCGCGTACGCGAGCTGGATGTTCAGCATCCCTAGCGCCTCAAGCCATCGCGCGTTCTGTAGCGGCCCGGCGTCCACTGCATCGAAGCCGATGTCCGTCGCCATCCGCTGGACCATCCCCTTCGCCTCCGCGTCATCGCCCGCGATGAAGGCGGTGATCCGCTCACCGTGCGCCTGCCCCGTGCTCATCGTCGGAGCGAACGCGGTGTTGAACGCCTTGATGACCTTCGCCTTCCGAGCCATCTCCTGGAGTTGCTCGGCCCCGCTCTTGTCCACGCCTCCCGCATAGCTCCCCCCTGCGAGCGCGTTCGTGACGTCCACGAGCGGCTTTCCCTCAATCGTATCGCCCATTTCCTCCACGGCATTCTCCCGCTCGCCGAAGGGAACCGCGAGCACGATGATGTCGCCCCACTCCGCGAGCTCCCGCACGCGACTGGGCACCCGGCCCACCGCCTGCACGTCGTACCCTGCACGCGTGAGCCCCTTCGTCAGAGCCGACCCCACGTTTCCGTCGCCGATCATCGCGACCTTCGCACGGCCCGGCATCGACCAACCACCGTCCGGACGAAACTCCTCGCGGAGCTTAAAGGCCCCTCGCGACCGAAACTGCACGAGCGACATCACGACTGGTCGCGATCACGCGCGCGGGGTTATCCTCCCATGTAGAGCGTTTTCGTCGCCGGTTCGTTCTTCGGCCGCTCATCCCAGAACTGGCGGGTCGTGATGTACCGCAACTTGGCCTCGAAGAGGTCCTCATAGAACGCCTTGTCATCATCGTGCATCTTCGCGAGGATCTTGCTCGCGGTCTGAGGCCCCACGCCGTACACGGCTTGGGCGATCACGGCCTTCCTGCCGTACACGGCGACCAGGTCCGCGGTCTGCCGGACGCGCGCAAGGGCCTTCTGCTCGTCCTCGGGCAGATCGAGCTTCATCATCTTCTTGCCCAGCGCATCCCGGATCGTCCACGCCGACCACGTCAGTACGCCAAGGAGGTTCGAGGCGCACTTCGAACACGTTGGCTTCTCGGGAAGCTCCGAGATCCGCCCCCCTTCTTGGAACGTTCCGCATTGGAAGCATAACAAGTTCACCGGAGCCGCTTGGAGCGACGCGCGCATCCGGTCCAGGCTCGCCTCCCGCTCACCCTCCGGCGAGAACAGCTCGGGGGCCTCGACGAATCGCCGGAGGATGTGGTACCCCAGCGGCGTCGGGCGCGTGATGGAGCGGAACGTCTCCACCCGCGTCTCGCCGGTCCTCACCTTCCGGAAGATGTCCCGCACCGCGGCGTAGTCCGTGTGCAGCAGCATCGCCTCTCGCAGGCCCTCTTCGCGAATCGGCGTCCTCCGGAACCGGAGTTCGATCGAATTCAGCTCGTCCGCCGCGACCATCAGCCCTCGTTTCATCGCGCCCATCCGCTCCGCGATGAACTTCATGTAGTACCCGATCGGCAAGTGCTCTTCTGTAAGGATGTCCAGGGACCGCTCCAGCTCCGCCTCGTCGATGCGGAACAGGTCGTTCGCGATCTCCTCCAGATCGAGGTCCTTCGTGTCGATGACCAGCTCCAAGAGGATGCGGTGCGCCGTCGCCCACCAGAACCGCACGAGGCTCTTTCGTGCGAGAAGTTCCTCGAGAAGGTCCCCGAGGGTCTCGTTGACGATCTCCCCGAAGCCCGCATGGACGATCAGGAACCGGTCGAACCCCTCCACGAGGATGAGCCGGTCGGACGGTACTGGCGCGCCTGTCCTCCGATGCTCCGCGATCTCGTCCACGAGCCGCCGAACGCCCGTCCGGTTCAGCGGCCAATCGTTCGCAAGGGCCTCCGCGACCTCCTCGGCCCCCGCGTGAGAGAGGCGCTCGTCGATGTCCCGCCGCAGTCGGCTCGTCCGTACAGCGAGCGGGTAATGGACCGGGAGCATGTCCCCGTCCCACCCGGGAGTCGCGGCAAGCGGGTCCGTCACCGCGTCGACATAGAGGACGCCGTCCTCACCGATCCTCAGGATCTTCCACGTCCGTCCGCGCACGATGAAGTGCAAGCCCTGGCGGGCGCGGAGCATCATGAACTCCTCGCCGAGGACCCCCACGGGCTTCTGCGTCGCGACGTCGATGGCGATGTATCGCCGCTCGTCGCGAATTGTCGAGAGGTTCTCGAAGTAGTATCCCCGCGTGCGGGCGGTGGGGACGAGGTCCTCGCCATCCTTCCGGAGGAGCCGCAGGTCCAGAAGGAAATCCACGACCCGGCCGAACGCGTCTTTCGGGAGGTCTGCGTACGGGTCCGCGCGGAGAATCAGTCGGGTGATCGATTCCAGGGAGGCCCGCCCGCCCGCATCGAGGACGCACCCGACGATCTGGTGGGCGAGGACGTCCCGCGCGTGTCGGTGGACCTTCAGCGGCTCCAGCTCTCGCTCTCTCGCCGCCTCGGCCGCCGCAAGCGATTCCAACGTATCGTCGCTCGACACGGTGACCGTCACGCCCTTCGAGACGCGGTCCAGGGAGTGCCCGGCGCGCCCGACGCGCTGGATCAGGCTCGTCACCTGGCGGGGGGACATGTACTGGAGGGCGAGGTCCACGGAACCGATGTCGATCCCGAGCTCGAGGGTCGACGTGCACACGAGGGCCTTCAAGCGTCCCGCCTTGAACTCCCGCTCCACGCGCTCCCGCTCTTCTCGCGGGAGCCATCCGTGGTGGACGCCGATGTCCGGAGTCACGAGGGAGAATCGATGGCCGAGGAGTTCCGCCATGTCCCGGGCATTCACGAACACGAGGCTGGACCGGACCTCCCCCATCAGATCCGACATCAGGTTGATCGATGCGGCGTTCTCCGGGCTCACATACAGGTCCCGCGCGGTCTCGAAGTCCTCGTCGTTGGGCTTCGGCCACTCGACGCGGAACTCCATGAGCTTCTCCCGGGACGCCTCGACGATCTCGAGGGGCCGCCCGCCGCCGAAGAAGTGTGAGACCGTCGCGGGCTCGGCAACGGTCGCGGAGAGGCCGATGCGCTGGAACGGGACCGTCGTCGCGTCCTGGAGCCGCTCGAGGGCGATCGCGAGCTGTGTGCCCCGCCGATCTTGGACGAGCTGATGAACCTCGTCGACAATCACGTGGCGGACGTCCCGGAGGTGGCGGCGCATCACCCTCCCGGGAAGGATCGCCTGGAGGGTCTCGGGCGTCGTGATGAGGACATCGGGGGGCTTTGCGGTTTGTCGCCGTCGGTCCTTCTGCGGCGTGTCCCCATGGCGGATGTCGACGTCCAGACCGAGTCCCGAGCCCAACCGCTCGAGGCGACCCTTCATGTCCCGGTTCAGGGCCCGCAGAGGGGTCACATACAACAGACCGATCCCCTGACGCTCCCCTTGCGCGAGGCGGTCGAGCACGGGGAGGAGGGCGGCCTCCGTCTTCCCGCTCCCCGTCGGCGCGATGACAAGGACATCCGCCCCGCCAAGGATTTTCGGGATTGCGGCAACCTGCGGAGGTGTGGGGGTCGAGAACCCGAGGTCCCTGACGAGGCTCTGAGCCCGCTCGGACAGGAGAGTGAACGGATGGAGCAGCTTTCGATCGACCAAGGGACGAAGAAGACCCGCGTCCGTCTAGATAAACTTCCCCGCCGGATGTGGAAAACTGCCCGCGGCCTAGTCCGTCCCGCCGAATTCGCCGGCGACCCGGCTCTCTCGGAAGAGCCGCTCCGACGCGAGACGCAATCGGTCCCCGAGGACCTCATCGATCCTCTCGTCGTCCAGGGGCTCGAGGACGGTTGTCCCCAGCTCCAGGGCGATCGCCTCCGTCTCCCTCGGATACCGGCTGATCAGATTCATGTACGATATGGTGCCCGCGACTCCCCGCGGACCGGTGTCCGCGAGGGCCCTCTCGATTCTCAACAGGTCTTCCACGTACCGGTCGAAGCCGGTGGGGCGGGAATCCGTGACTCGCTTCACAAACTTCGTCCGGGCCTGGTCGCGTTGCATGGTACGCCGCCCTCGCTCTCTTCGGACGGGCTCGCACGACCTCCCCATACAAATAACTTGTCGTAGCGGCTATCGGCATGCGTCGACACCCTTCGGCGGGAGCCGATGGTCGTTATCACGAACCACCGGGAAAGGGACTTCTAGCGGTCCGGCGTGGGACGACCCGTGACTTCCATGACCGCAGGGACGCACCCGGTGGCGCTCATCACGGGCAGTTCGAGCGGGATCGGCGAGGCGACGGCAACGACCCTTGCGGGGCTCGGGTACCGAGTCTTCGCGTCGGGCCGTACGCTTGAGAACGTCGAGCACCTCCGTGGTCGTTCGCCCTCCCTGGAAATCATGGAGATCGATGTCGCGGACGAAGATTCCGTTCGGCGGGGCGTCCAGCGGGTGCTCGATGCTGCGGGACGAATTGACGTCGTCGTGAACAACGCGGGGTTCGCGATCTTC
>VBML01000233.1 GCA_005878915.1 Methanobacteriota archaeon
TGCTCATAGCCATCTACATCGACAGAAGTAAGGAGGGGAGAATGCACGAAGACCCGCTCCGGCAGCGTTTGGTCAAGGTCCTCTACCCGGCAGATCCAGACGAAGCGGAAACGCGCACAGAAGCCATTTGGGTCCTACCGATCGTCGGGGACGAAAACGAAGGTACTGGGATCATCCTGAACGACTCGGTTTCCGGGAAAGCACGCTTTCAGGTTGGAGATATCGCGACTTGGATTTCTGCCAGCCCCGCGACTCAGAAGGCGGAAATCGTAGCCTCCAGACGTACCCCATTCAGAACCGACGGCGAGTTTCTTTCCCGTGAGAGAACCCAGCTCGCGCAAGGGTTTCACGCGGAAAACGAGGCTTTGCGGATGAGGCGGGTCAAGACGATGGCGGTCCTCTGCTGCGAAGTCTGCGGCAACCCCGGCGTCGGGCGATTGCTTCCCGATGAGGTCTGGCGCGCGATCATCCCGGCGGAGCACCAGTCCAAGGTGTTGTGTGACTCGTGCATCGATCGATTCGAAAAGGCGGCCAGGGAGGGGGCGCGCGCGGCCTAGGTAAGCGTCGGCTGGGATGGTCCGAGGCTAATGCCGAACCGGAACGTGGGTCCCGTCGCTACGGGCTCTTGCCGACCTACTTGGTCCGCCCCGTTTCGTAGTCCAGTACGCCGCGCTTCTGACCTTCCCATAGAAAATCGGCTACCCGTTGGGCAAGGGGTTGTGATTCAGCGTCAATTGCCAAGAGGTTGCCTTGCGGCCATCGGGCCTCGAGCAGACACCCCATCGCCTGCAACTTTGCCGGCACCTCCTCCTTCGCAGCGGCGTCATGAAACCAGACGCGAAACGTGTACCTGCCAGACTGCCGGAGCACTCGCCTGACCACGTACTTCCTCAGCTCCTCCGCACCGGTTTCAACCACGTCCCCGAGAGCCAGGTGTCACCTCTGTGGTTCCTTCCAAGGTCATTTCAGCTCGGCCCGACCGGTCTCTCGTCGGACGCGTCCCCTCCACACCCCATCGTCGAACTCGATGACCGTCTCTTCCTCGTAGTCGCCATCAGACACCCGTACAGCGAGTCCTTCGGGTACCCCCTCGCCAAGGAATCGCAAGTCCTTGTTGTTCTGCGGAGTCCCGAGACGAACTCGGTTCTGCACATCCCGATTGTTGAAGTCGCCGAAGACCTCTATCACTATCCTGTGCGCCGCAAGAGGATTCTCGAATGTGCCTCAAAAAGCTTGCTCAGGTCCCCAACCCCGCCTGGACTTTTCTTTTATCCCCGGCTTCCGATGTCGGCGGGCGTGGGCAACGAGATCCGAATCACGAAGGAGCTCCGGGTTTCGCCGAGCGATCTCTCCGAGCTCATCATCAGCCTCGGCGGGGTGAAGTTCTGGATCGTCGCGATGGTCCCCCTCTACATCGGTTGGGTCCTCGCGCAGCCCGCCGCGACGCGGCACCTGTACATCGACGAGGCCGGCCTTGTCCTCGCCCTCCTTGTCATCGGGCCCTTCCTCAGCACCTTCACCCTCCTCCTCAACACGCACTACGACATGCGGACGACGGACCGGCTGAACCCGAGAAAGAAGTACGTGCAGGTGGTCGAGGAGCTTGTCGACCCAGGGACGTTGCTCTGGGCAGCGATCGGGTTCGCCGGACTCGGGCTCCTCCTCGCGTGGTACGTCTCCGCGAACTTCGTCTCCTATTCGACGGCAGACACCTCCGGTCCGGTGACGTCCGTCATCGGGATGTACGGGTTCGTGCTCATCATGGGGCTCGTCGTCCTCCTCGGGTTCGCGTATTCCCACCCCACCGTGCGCTGGAAGGGCGTGGCGGGGATGGACCTCGTCACGAACATGGTCGGCTTTGGAATCCTCTGCCCGCTGGGCGGATGGGTCCTGCTCCAACCCATCGAGCTCGTGCCGTGGTGGTACATCGCGACGATCACGCTGTTCCTGGGCGCGGTGTACGCCCCCACGACGGCGTCCGATCACGACGCGGACAAAGCGGCGGGGATCCAGACCCTCGCGGTCCGCCTCGGAGTGAAGCGAACTCTGCTCCTCGGGTTCGGCCTTCAGATCGCCTCCGTCGTCTCCCTCGGACTCGGTTGGAGCCAGCAGTGGTTCCCGTTCAGCGTCCGGTCCGCGTACGACGCGATGCTGCAGCTGTGGCCGTTCGTGGGAATGCAGGTCGTGTTCTACGCGGGGCTTCTCCGGCGACCAACGGTGGGTAGGATTTGGGCCCTACTGCTGCTTCTCTCGATCGCCG
The DNA here is from genome assembly GCA_005878915.1 of Methanobacteriota archaeon. Classification (GTDB taxonomy): domain Archaea; phylum Thermoplasmatota; class Thermoplasmata; order RBG-16-68-12; family RBG-16-68-12; genus EA-19. Next base: position 2,261 of record VBML01000233.1, read on the forward strand.
AGGGCATCGGCGTCTTCCTCATGCTCTGGGGATTCGTGCAGGGGCGCGCATTGCGGTAGCGGGCCTTCGATTGTGCGGAGGCGGGAGTCGATTTCCATCAGGCTTATCCATGTACATTCGATGGAAGGCCCGCAGAGGGCGCACGTAGGGAGGTCGTCAGAACGCCGGACCTGGGCTTCTTTGACGGACTCGCGCTCGGGGCGGTGCTTATCGGAACCGTCTTCGCGGTCGTGTACGTCGGTTTCTTCCTCCTCCCCGCGTTTTGGATCGCTCCCCTCCTGGGATTGCCCGTCATCATTGCCATCGTCGCGGCGTACGAGTTCATTGCGCGGTCCTCTCCGAGCCAGGTGATGCGGGGCGTCGCGCCTCGGATCCTCAGGGAGCCACTCACCAAGTACTGCCCTGCGTGCGGGACCGCGTGGCCCGTGGCCGCCACCGACTGTCTTGCGTGCGGATGGAAGCTCCTGCCCACGTACCACCGTGACGTCCCTCCAGCGCAGTTCTGCCTCGAATGCGGCAGCGAACTGGAGTCGGCGTCGCGGTACCGGAGGGGCTGGTGTCGCCGGTGCCGGGCGTACCGATGACCTCCACGCCCGCGCGCGCGGCCGGGGTGCCGACGCGCGAGATCGAGGTGGAACGGCAGCTCTCCTGCTCCGTGTGCTTCGGTGACTGGAAACGGTGCCGCCTTGCGACGTGCCCGTATCTAGGGGGCGTCCGGAAGTGGTTCATGGATCAGCCCGCGTTATCTTCCACGAGTCTCTTCGGCGCATCCCCGCCATCGGCGTTCGTCGGCTCTTGGAACTACCCGAAGGTCCTCGCGGGACCCCTCGTCCCCCCGGCACGCGAGGGGACGGCGATCATGGACGCGTCGGAGACATGGCTGGGCCTCGAGCTCGGGGAGATCCTGCGGTTCCGCCTGAGCCTCGTCCGCGGGAAGGCGCAGAGGCCCGTGGAGGCGGCCCGAAACCCGGACAAGATCCTCGCGACGACGCAGGAGGAGGCGATGGCCGCTCGCCCCGTCGACATGGAGCTGTGGCTGGAAAAGAAGCCGACACTGCAGGGCCCCTTCTCCGCTCGCGCGCCGCCCACGGGCCCATCGGGCGTGATTCGAAAACTCGAGCTTGCGGAGAACCCGTCCGTGCCTCGGAAGGTGGACGCGGTCGTCTCGGACACGGACCTCCACGCCAACGCTGGAATCGTCGATCTCTACCGAAACGGGATCTCGCAGAGCCACATCACCCGCGTCTTCAGCGTTGGCCTTCTAGGAACGAAGAAAAGGCGGAGGCTTGTGCCGACGGAGTGGAGCATCACCGCGGTCGACGACATCCTCGGGCTGGACCTCCTCGGGCGAGTCAAGCGAAACCCGGAGATCGACGAGTACCGCGTGTTCGGCCACGCAGAGCTCGGCAACAACGTCCAAGTCCTTCTCATGCCGACGTCGTGGATGTTCGAAGGTCTGGAGGCGTTCGACCTTGAGGCAGATCCTGTGCCACTCAGCGATCACGAATTCTACCGCGGGAGGAAGACGTATCCGACGGCCCTCGCGGGCGCGTACCATGCGGCCCGCCTACCGGTCTTGGAATACCTCACGCGGGAGCGCCGGCAGGCGGGAGCGATCGTGTTCATGGAGGTGTACAAGGACTGGATCCCGCTCGGAGTATGGCGGTACCGAGAGATCGCGCGGGCGGCGCTGGCGAGTCCGGGCGAGAAGTTCGAGACGCTGGACCAGGCGATCGACTCGCTTCGCGGCCGCCTCCGGCTCCGGATCGAGCGGTGGTTGACGGCGAGCCAC
>VBML01000219.1 GCA_005878915.1 Methanobacteriota archaeon
CTCCGTGAGGGCGGAATAGTAGAGGAACGCGACGAGTCGCTTGATTCCGTGGAATCCCCGCCGCTTGATCCCGAGTCGGCTCCGGGCCCATCCGAGCACGTACGCCTCCCGGCGTTCCGGGGTCAGCCCGCCGAATCGGAGCGGGCGCCCGGTAAGGAGGAAGTTGAGGGCGGGGCTCTCGATGGCCCGGAGAAGCTGCCGGAACTGGCGCTGGACGTCCAAGGGAAGGTACTCCACGATTGCCCTCTCCACGAGGGCGTCCACGCCGAGGTCGCTGGCCGACGCGCCGAGAGGCTCCGACGGGTCCCCCGTGCGGGGCACGATTGTGTCCGCGAGGAGCCGGAGGGTCACCCGCTCCGAATTCGAGAGCGCCACGGTCTCCTCACCGACGGTATCGGCAGCGCGGGATACCTTTTTCCGCTTGGATGGGAATCCACGCGCCCCCTTCGGGGGAGAGGAGATCATGCCGCACTACGTCGTGTTGGGGAACTGGACAGACCAGGGAATCCAGAACGTGAAGGACTCGCCGAAGCGATTTGATAGGGTCAAGGACCTCGCCGCGAAGTTTGGAGGTCGGGCCGATGTGTACATCACGATGGGACAGTACGACTTCGTCGGGGTCATGGAGATGCCGAACGACGAGGCCGTGATGCAGCTCGTCCTCCAGATGGGAGCCCAGGGGAACGGTCGGACGACAACGCTGAAGGCGTGGACCCCGGAAGAGGCAACGAAGGTCCTCGCGAAGCTCCAATGAGGTCGCAACGAGGGCCTTGCGACGCGCATCCCGCCTCCACGGCCATCGCCGTCGGCTCGAATCCGAAAGTCGTATAACCGCGCCAGCCTTGCCGCTACCCCTGGGGGACGGAGCGATGGCAAACTACGCACATCCGGAAGTTCTGGTGGACACGGGCTGGGTCAAGGGCTTCATCGGCGATTCGAAGGTCCGGATCGTCGAGGTGGACTACGACCCGACATCGAACTACGATCTCGGGCACATCCCGACCGCCGGCCTGATCGACTGGCGGAAGGACATCAACGACCCCGTAGCGCGGGACATCGTCTCGAAGTCGCAGCTCGAGCACCTCCTCGGCCGGCTCGGCGTGACGAACGACATGAAGCTCGTCCTCTACGGGGACTTCAACAACTGGTTCGCGGCGTTCGCGTTCTGGGTCCTCAAGTATTACGGGGTCGAGAATCTCGTCCTCATGAACGGCGGGCGCAAGAAGTGGCTCTTGGAGGAGCTGCCCCTCACGAAGGACGTGCCCTCGTACCCGCACGCGACGTTCCACGCGAAGGAGCCGGACGACTCGATCCGCGTGTACCTGGACTACGTCCGCGAGGCGATGCGGATGAAGGACAAGGTCCTCGTCGACGTCCGGGGCCCGAAGGAGTTCAGCGGGGAGATCCTCGCGCCGCCGGAGTACCCGACGGAGCACGCGCAGCGCGGCGGGCACATCCCCGGCGCGAAGAACATTCCATGGGCCCAGGCGGTGAACGATGCGGATGGCACGTTCAAGTCCCTGGACGACCTACGGAAGCTGTACGAGTCGAAGGGCGTGACGCCGGACAAGGAGGTCATCGCGTACTGCCGGATCGGCGAGCGGTCCAGCCACACGTGGTTCGCGCTGAAGTACCTCCTCGGCTACCCGGACGTGAAGAACTACGACGGGTCCTGGACGGAGTGGGGGAACCTGGTCCGAACGCCAATCGAGAAGCCATAGCGGCGAAGCCACCCGCACGCTTATTCAAGAGCGGTCGCATCCTGTACTACGTGGAGTTCACCTTCGAGTGGGGATTCGTCCGCGTCCGGGACCTGGATGCCGCGATTGCCTTCTTCAAAGACGTCCTCGGCATGACCCTGGTGGAACGCGACCAGCTGGACTACGATCAGCCGGAATACGCGAGCCTTGCAAGCTCGAAAGGCACGCCCCAACTCGAGCTCACTCGGTACAATGGCGACATCCCCGCCCCGAAGCCGTTCCGGGACCCCAACGAGAACGTCCACGTCGGCTTCGCGGTGGACGACTTCGACGGCGCCCTCCGACGCCTCGAGCGGGCCGGCTACAAGCCGGAGCGGGAACCCGACCGGGGCGAGGACGGAGATTTTGCCTACTTGCCGGTCCTGGAGGGAATCTTGCTTCACGTGTATTACATCAAGAAGCCGCCACCCAGCAAGGGCCCTCGCGGCGAGTGACGAGCGGAGTTGGCGGGAGAGGATCGTGGAGGCTGGGCGTCGCTCAGTGCGCTTTGCGCACGAGGAAGTGGTAGAGGTTCCCTTCTTTGCGGGAGTCCACTACGGGTTGATGTGTTTCCGTTGACCAGCGGTCCATCTCTATCGGCGCGGTCCAGTCGTCCGAAATGATGTGGACGACCTCGCCCTCGGCCATCTTCGATAGGAGCTCGTTCAGCTTCACGAGGACGGCGGCGCACTCCGTACCGATCTCATACATCTCGTAGTCCGGGAACGCCGTGAAGCACCTGACCCGTAGGGCCCGGATCTGGTTTCCGAGAAGCTCCTTCGCCGCGTCGGGCGATTGCAACGCCTCCCGGTCGGAGGCCCAGTTCGTTGGCCGCACGCGGGCGAACCAACCCTCGCGGTACGGCGCCTCGGAGAGGAGTTTCGGCTGCCGGAGAATCGCCTCGCTCACGGCGAGCAGGACCCCGGAGACGGGCGTCCGGAGCAGCCCGAAGTACTTGCCTGGCCGAGCCCACGTGAGGCCCTCCGAATCGTACAGGAGGTCGTCGGGGAATTCGCACTCGTCGATCTTCGTGGCTGCTCCCGCTGAGAAAGACGAGATCGGGTTACGTAGTTTGCGGGAGTCCCACGCTCATGGGGTGGGTGCAAGAAGCACGGACCGCTGACGCTCGAGGTGGCCCTTGTACGCATCGATGCGGCGAACGATCTCCTTGATTTCCGGGGTCTCGCCGAGGTTGAGGGCGTCCCGCCGCAAGGCGTCCAAGGTGCCGTCCACGGCGTCGAGCACGCGGATGGCGTCGTTCGTCTCGAGGGCGTCGATCGTGTCTTCGAGCTGGCGGGTCATCGTGCCACCGCGCGGCGCACGTTCGTCCCGGTATTTATGGGTCGCGGCGGGAATTATTCCTTTCCGGATATCCGCTGGAGTCGCAAGATCCCCAGGAGCGTGAGGAGGAGGGCGGCCTCGACTCCCTTGATGAGGAGCCCGATCGGCTCGACGGGCTGACCGTCCCTGGACGCGGCGTAAGCAAGGATCAGGGCGAGTGCGTAGAACATCGCCAGAGGATCGAAGAACGTCTTACGGAGAAGCACGAGCGCCGCGAAGGCGAAGTATCCGGCTCCGATGGCGAGGAACAGGGGGCCCGCAGTGGGCTCCCTCGGGATGAGGTTCACCGCCCCGAGGACGACGTGGCCGACTCCCGCGGCGGCCGCCAACGCACCGGCGAGGATGCGGAGCGACCGCTCACGCGGCGGGAGTTCCAACCGTCTTCCTCCGCCCCGAGAACCAGAGGTACCCCGCGGCAACGATCAGGACGATCCCGACGACCGCGTGCGCGAGATGGCTCTTTCCCAGCCCGATCGCTTCGTGATTGGCGGGCCACGGGGCCATGTGGAAGATGAGGAGGTAAATCCCCGCCACGACGAGCACAACGATCAGGATCCATCGAATCAGGGGGAGCGCCATGGCCCGGCGAACTCCCGACCTGTCATATCGCTTTGCCCAACCGGCGCGCAAGTCCCATACGGTTAAGGCGTCGTGCCGCTTCTCCGGCGGGCCGGTGGCGAGCATGTCCGAGTACGAGTCCCTCGCAAAGAATGTAATCAAGAAGACGTTGCGCGTGAAGCCGAAAGAGAACGTGATCGTCGAGTGCTGGAACCACGGGCTCCCGATCGCGGCGGAGTTCGTGTACCAGCTCCGCGCGGCCGGAGCGCGCCCGATGCTCCTGTTTGAAGACGAGCCGACGGTCTGGCGCTCCATCGCGACCCTGCCGAAGGCGAAGCTCGGCCAAGTCGGGGAGCACGAATGGAAGGCGGTGGACGCGGCGGATGCCTACGTGTTCATCCCCGGGCCCGCGGACATCACGAAGATCCGTGAGCTGGGGAGGGACAAGTGGGACGCGTTCACCGGGTACAACAGCGGCTGGTACGATCGGGCGGAGAAGAACCGCCTCCGGGGCGCCCGGATCGCGCTCGGGTACGCGACGCAGCAGCGGGCCGCGGCGTACGGGTTCGACCTCGACGCGTGGCGGGCGATGCTCCTCGATGCGAGCTCCGTCGACCCCTCCGAGATCGCCCGCCGCGGACGGAAGGTCCAGACCCTCCTCTCGAAGAAAGGACACCTCGAGATCTCGGCCCCCAACGGGACGCGATTCTCCTGCGACCTCGTCGGGCGGAAGGCAGGAATCGACGACGGGGTCGTTTCCAAGGAGGACCTCGATGTCGGCGACATCATCTCGAACGTGCCCGCAGGGGAGGCGTTCGTGATCCCGGACGAGACGAGTGCGGAGGGCACGATCGTGTTCGACCGCCCCGCCGCGTACCTGGGTCGGTGGGTCAAGGGAATCTCCCTCGCATTCGACAACGGGCGGCTCACGAAGTGGAGCGCCACGGAGAACGGGAATCTCCTCCAGGAGGACTGGAACACGGGGAAGGCGGGGAGAGACCGCCTCGGATTCATCGACATCGGGCTGAACCCGCGAGCCCGGCAAGGTTTCCTCCAGGACGTGATCGCGGCGGGGAACGTGTTCGTCGCCGCGGGGAACAACGAGGAGATCCCCGGCGGGAAGAACAAGTCGGACTTCTCCATCGGGTCTTCCCTGACCGATGCGACCGTGGTCGTCAACGGGACGACGATCGTGAAAGGTGGAACCCTCGCGGCGTGAACCAATAGTTCGGAAATGAGGAGTGAATTCCTCGATGGCGACGGGACATTCTCGCGGCGGATTTTGTAAACCGCAGGCTTAAGGCGGCGACCCGACATGAGTGCGGCTACAACTCATGGTCGTCGCAGCGGGTGACAACGGCATCGAGTCCGAAGTGCAGGATTTGAGGGAGAGCGACCGCGAGGTCCTCGAGCTCCTAAGGAACGAGCCCT
>VBML01000220.1 GCA_005878915.1 Methanobacteriota archaeon
CTTGCCGAACATCACGGGGCACGGTCACATCCACTTCTTCGTGGACGGAACCTACGTTGGTCTCTCGCCCTCGCCGGTCTTTGACTTCGGCGCCCTGTCCACCGGCTCGCATGCGATCCGGGCGGAACTCTTCACGAACAACCATTGGGCCCTGCCGACGCCGGTCTTCCAGCAGATTAACGTTATCGCGGGGCCCCCGGAACTGACCGTCCTGGAGCCCCTAGGGGCGGCAACGGTCAGCAGTCTGGGATTCCGCGTGCGCATCGCGGTCAGGAATTTCACCCTGGACGAACTGGGGTATGGCGGGCCGAACGTTCCGGGCCAGGGCCATTGGCATGTGAATGACGGCCCCGTGCTCCTCGCGGCCGTCGCGACGGAGAGCGCGCCCATCGGCGCTCAGGCCGTGGGGTCGCTGACCTTGAACGTTTCCCTCCACAACAACGACCACTCGCCGCTCGCCACGCCGGTGTACCGCCTCATCACCGTCCAGGTGGCGAATCCGTCGATCGCGCTGTCCGCGCCCCCTTCGATCGAGACGGGGAAGGACCTTACGATCACGTGGACGGTCGGCGGGTTTGTCCTGGACAATGCGGCCTTCGGCGGGGCTCCGGAGGTCGGCCGCGGGCATGTCCACGTGTTCGAGATCGTCGGAGGTCAAGAGGTGCTCAAGGGACAGACCGCGGGCACGAGCTGGACGTTCACTGGGCTGAGCGCAGGGGCCCACACGTTCAAGGTGGAACTGTACAACAACGACCACTCGGAGCTTGCGACCGAATACTCTTCGACGGTGAATGTCACGGTGAGCGCGCCGCCGGAGGCGGGAATCAGCACACCCATCTTCTATGGGAGCTTGATCGTGCTCATCATCATTGTTGTGGCGCTCGCGGCGATGCTGATGCGGATGCGCATGCGGAGCGGGGGGCCGAAGACCCCACCGGAGCAACCCTGAGGGCACGAACGGCGTGGGGCCACGCGAGCCCGACAAGGGAGGACGAGGTCGAGCGATTGTCGTAGCGTCTGCGCTGACCGCGACCTTCATCCTCGGTCTCCTCGTCTCGCGCGCTCCAAGCGTCGCCGCCGCAGGTGTGACGATCCACCTGTACGGGAGGTTCATGACGCCGACGGGCTGGTCCGTCACTCCGGGCAGTGAGTCGGACCCCGGCCCCTTGATTTCCGTGAACCGGGGGGACCACGTTACGATGCAGCTCACAAGCGAGGACGGCACCCCGCACATCTTCTGGATCGACTACGACAACGACGGCACCATCGACGCAGGCGAACCGCAGTCGCTCCAGTTCACCGGGAGCACGTCGTTCACGTTCGACGCGTTGCAGGCCGGGACGTTCACGTACTGGTGCGCGATCCACAAACCGGTGATGCGGGGCACGTGGGTCACGAACGCCTCGGACATCACCCCGCCAACGATCGCGTCTGTCGCCGCGGTTCCCGCCCGGCAGGCGCCTGGCGGATTCGTGAACCTGAGTGCGGGGGTCACAGACGATACAGCCGTTACGACGGTCTCGGTTCACGTCGTGGGGCCAGCCCTCGACGTGAACCTCACGATGGCCCGAGGGGCACTGGACGAGTGGTATCTGAACCGGACGTACGAGAGTCCCGGGGCGTACTCCTTCACGATCTGGGCGGGGGACGCGAGGGGCAACGTCCAGTCCCGGGGAGGTTCGTTCTCAATCGGGACGACAGAGGGCGGGTCGTTCGATTATGGACCCCTGCTCATTGTGTCGATCTCCGTCATCTCCGCGACCCTCGGCCTTCTCATCTGGGTAAGCCGTCGGCGTCGATGAACCGAGGCAGGGTACGTTGAACTAGACCGCCGTTCTCGGTTCCGGTCATGAGAGGGATTGCTCAGTAAGACTGAGTCCGGAGGCCGGCGACCCCCCGGAAACTCTCATCACGGGTCACGATTGTATCGTAGCCCGAAGCCAGGGCGATGCCCGCGATCAGCGCATCCAGAATGCCAATATCCTTCCCTTCTCCGCGCAGCCTCGAGAAGGTCTCGGCCGCGCGCGCGGCTCCGGGACGATTAAGGGGCAGCACGTCGACTCGGCCCAGCAGCTTCTCCACCGCCGCAAGTCGCGCGGCAACCGGCCGACCCCGACTGTACGCACCCGCGAGGAGCTCGAACGCGTTCACCTCCGTTGTGGCCCCGCGTGCTCCTTGTTCTTCGAGTCCTTGGACGAACCGCCGTGCATTCTCCTTCCGCCGCAGGAAATCGACGAGAACCGTCGTATCGAGCAGTCTCATCGCCAGGCCTTCCGGCGCTTCAATTCGTCCGACGCGGGGCGGTCCAGTCCATAGATCGCCGCCTCCATTTCCTTGAATTCTTTCTCAGGAATGTCGCCCCAGAGTCCATAGCAGTCCATGAGGCTGCCCCGCCCTCGCCTCAGGCGACGGATGACGTCACTGAAGCTCTCGCCGTTTCCTTTCTCCTTCGATAGCATTTCGTACACGTCGTCCGCAATCGCAATCGCCTTCGCCATCGCTGTTCTAGTATGCATATGCATATGTATATCATTTCCGGATACCGGGCTGCTTCTTGCAGCGCGACCCGGAGGCGCTACGCGCCCTCGCCTCCCCGTTCGACCTTCAAGCGACGAACTTCCTTCTGCAGCTCGAGCAGGATCGACAGGAACATCGTCGCCACCGGGTCGAGGTGGGCCGTGTAGCTCCCCGCGCTCGAGTGGAGGCGGGCCTTGTACATCAGCTCGTCGAACACCTCGCGGTCCTTCTCCCGGAGGGCGCGGCGGTAGTCTATCCAGTCATTGATGATCGACTCTGTGTGAAGGCGGTACGTCGGAACGGTGCGGCCCATGGGCACTCCCCGCCATCGAGGACCTCAGTGGCGTAAGTATGGATCGAGGAGGGATGGCCGAAAGTGCTCCGCCGCCGGTGGGCGTCGGGTCTTCGCGGACATCGCTCAGTAGCGTCCCTCACAGTCTCGGTCCTGATAATCGGGGCTTCAGGGCCTAAATACCCCCGCCTGTGCTACCTCGCACCCATGGTACAGGTCGTGGAAATCAGCCTGGCCGCATTCAAAGCG
>VBML01000128.1 GCA_005878915.1 Methanobacteriota archaeon
CACCTCCTTGGGAAAGATGCTCAGCGACGCCGAGCATGGAAACACAGAGGCTGCGGTGAAAGCGATGCTCAAGATGGGGAAGCTGGACATCGCGACGCTCGAGCGGGCCTATCGCGAACGGTGACGCGGCCCTAAGCCTCGTCCGAGCAAATATTCACGGAGGGCGGTCGTCCGGCGGACCGCGGTGCGTTCCTTGCGTTTTCCGCTAGGTAATCCATAGGTTCCGGTCCTTTCGCTCATCTCCACCCTGAATTGTTAAATACCCATCCGGTCTCATTCGCCGACTAGGGGAGTACCCATGGCAGAACAACCGAAACCTGGTGCGATTGTGCATGTGGAATTTCACGTGAAAGACCCGAAGAAAGTCGAGAACTTCTACTCGAACCTGTTCGGATGGAAGTTCACCCCGGTCCCCGGGATCGACTATTCGCTGTTCGAGGCGCCGAGCGGTCCGGGCGGGGGCGTCGGAGGCCTGCAGCCGGGGAACTGGCCGGCCGGCATCACGAATTACATCCTCGTGAACTCGGTCGAGGACTACCAGAAGAAGGTCCAGAAGGCGGGCGGGAAGATCATCGTGCCGAAGGCCGAGGTCATGGACCAGGGCTGGTTCGCGGTGTTCGAGGATCCCGCGGGCAACCGGCTGGCCCTCTGGCAGCAGAATCCCAAGGCGCCGCAGCAACCGCGGTAGTTCGTCTCGCGAGGACCGTCCCGAACGATCATCCAAGAGCGTAAGCCCAGTGGAACGTCGGCCTTATCACTCGTGCGCAAAGGCTGAAATATAACCCGTGGAATAACCACATTATGGCGACCGCGACGCTTCGGCGATGGGGACGATCGTTGGGGGTTGTGATTCCGCGGGACGAGGTCGCCCGAAAGGGACTGAGGTCTGGACAGCGGGTGCGTGTGGACGTGGACCCGCTGGCCGGTCCGGACGACTTCGCGGATCTGTGCGGCACGCTGAAGTGGCGGAAGTCCGCCCAGGAATACAAAGATGAGTTCCGACAGCTCTGGGGCGAGTAGCTGTCGCGGAACTATTTCGACACGTACGCCCTCATCGAGTTCCTACGGCGCCCCGATTTCCTGAAGTACTCGGCGAAGGGCATCGTCACGTCCCGCTGGAACCTGGCGGAGCTGCTTGTCGTCGACTTGCGGGAACACGGCGAGCGGATCGCGCGTCGTCATTTCCAGAGGTTCCTCGCAGCGTGCCAGGAGCCGACGGATGAGGATCTCTTTGGGGCGGCAGTATTCCGCGAGACCCAGCGACACCGGAAGCGACTGCTGTCGTTCGTGGACGCCCTCGGCTATGTGCTTGCGCAACGGATGAAGTTGAGATTCCTGACGGGAGATGAGGCGTTTCGAGGACTGAAGGGGGTCCTTTTCGTAAAGTAACACCGCGACTGGGCCCCGAAGAATCCACGTCGTTCGGGCTAGCTGAGCGGGTCTGACGCCACTGCTGGGAGGTGCCCCCCGTTCTACAACCGAACGATTCGGCCTCGCTCTCCGGTCTTTGACTCGATGTTAGCAAGGACTTCTGCCACAATAGCCTAGGTTCCCTCCTCTGACCTGAGTCTTGGCGAGGCAAAGGTTTTAACCCCCGCCCACTTTCGACCGCCCGCATGCGAGAGATGAGGACCCCATGGAGCGGAGCGCGCCCGCGCGTCGAGAGGTTGTAATCCCCGGCGACCTCCTGGATGGACACGGACTGAAGCCGGGTTCTGGGACGTTCAACGAGGGAGGCCGGATCTACGCGGCCCGCCTGGGCATCGTGTCCGAGCGGGACGGGCTCGTCAGCGTCACCCCCCTGAGCGGGCGGTACATCCCGCGGTCCCAAGACGTCGTCATCGGCAAGGTCATGGACCTCGGTCCCTCCCACTGGCTCGTGGACATCAACTCGCCGTACCCCGCCCCCCTGAACGCAAAGGAGACGCCGTGGATGGTGGAGTTCGGGGACACGGAGCGGTACCTCCATGTCGGGGATGTACTCCTCGCGGAGATCGTCTCCGTGGACGAGGCGATGCGGGTCCAGCTTTCCATGGCGGACCGCCAGTTCGGCCGGCTCTCGGGCGGGCAGATCGTCCAGATCTCTCCCGCGAAAGTGCCGCGACTGATCGGCCGCCAAGGGAGCATGATTGGCTTGATCCGGGACTTCACGCAGGTGCGGATGTTCGTCGGGCAGAACGGGATGATCTGGCTCGACGGCGACGCCGACGGGGTCCGACACACCGCGAATGCGATCCGCCTCGTCGAGGACCGGGGCCACCTGCCCGGCCTCACGGATGCGGTGCGGGAGTACTTGGAGCGGGCGTACGGGCGGTCGGCGTCGACGCCCACGGAGGTTGATGACGATGGGAGACGTTGAGCATATTCCGAAGGAACTGAAGTTGATCGACGAGAGCGGCGTTCGACTCGACGGGCGACGGTACGACGAACTGAGGCCGATCCGCATCGAGGCCGGGGTGCTGAAGAAGGCGGACGGGTCGGCATACATCGAGTGGGGGAACAACAAGGTCCTCGCCGCTGTCTACGGCCCGCGGGAGGCCCATCCACGGCACCTGCAGGACCCCGCGAAGGCCCTCGTGCAGTGCCGGTACAACATGGCGCCGTTCTCCGTGACGGAGCGGAAGCGGCCGGGCCCGGACCGGAGGTCCGTCGAAATCAGCAAGGTGATCTCCGAGGCGTTCGCGAGCGTCGTGTTCGTCGAGCAGTTCCCACGCACGTCCGTCGACATCTTCATCGAGGTCCTTCAAGCGGACGCGGGGACGCGCTGTGCGGGCCTCACCGCCGCCTCCGTCGCGCTTGCGGATGCCGGAATCCCGATGCGGGACCTCGTGACCTCGTGCGCGAGCGGCAAGATCGGCGGGGTCGTGGCGCTCGATTTGAACAAGGACGAGGACAACTTCGGGGAGGCGGACTGCCCGATGGCGATCGTCCCGCGGACGGGGGAGATCGTCCTGCTCCAGATGGACGGCCACCTTACGGTCGACGAGTTCGAGAGGGCGATGGACCTCTCGATCGTCGCCACGAAAGGGATTTACGAGCTCCAGCGAGACGCGCTCCGGCGGCGGTACTCTGCGATGGCGGAGCAGGCAATGGAAGCCCCCCCGCCCCCGCCGATTCCCTCGGAACTCCCGCCGCCGCCGGACATGCCGGAGGACGAACTGCCGGAGGTGGATGACCTGTGACCGCCGTGGTGATCTCCGAGCTGATGCGGGAGCACATTAACCGCCTCGCCGCCTCCGGGAAGCGGAGCGACGGGCGCGTGTTCGACGAGCCGCGCTCCCTCACCGTCCACAAGAATTACATCAAGACCGCGGAGGGGTCCGCTCGCGTCCAGCTCGGGAACACGGACGTCCTCGTCGGCGTGAAGATCGACGTCGGCGAGCCCTACGCGGACACACCGAACCAAGGAGTGCTGACGACGAGCGCGGAGCTGATCCCGATGGCGAGCCCCAACTTTGAATCCGGCCCGCCGAGTCCCACCGCGATCGAGCTCGCCCGGGTCGTCGACCGCGGGATCCGGGAGACGAAGACGGTGAACACGGAGAAGCTGTGCATCACGCCGAAGGAGAAGGTGTGGATCATGTTCATCGACATCCACGCCCTCGACTACGACGGAAATCTCTTCGACGCAGCGAGCTACGGCGCCCTGTCGGCCCTCTCGTGCGCGATCGTCCCCGCATCGAAGATCGGGAAGGCGGACTATCCCCTCCCGCTCGAGCACTGGCCGATCTCCGTCACGTCCGCGAAGATCGGGAGCTCGATCGTCGTCGACCCGAACCTCGACGAGGAGCGGATTGCGGACGCCCGCCTCACGGTGACGACGGACGAGAACGGCGACGTCCGCGCCATGCAGAAAGGGTTAAAAGGCAGCTTCAACTTGGAAGAAGTCCGCGGGGCCATCCGGACCAGCCAACGCGTCGGCCGGACCCTGCGCGAGGTTATCCAGCAGGGTTGAGGATGGCGCGGCGCACAAAGAAAGTCGGTTCCGTCGGTCGTTTCGGTCCACGGTACGGCGTCAAGATCCGGCGGCGAATCCTCGAGGTGGAGACGGTCCGGAAGGCGGTCCACACCTGCCCGCGGTGCCAGGCGGTGAACGTCCACCGCGTCGGATCGGGGATCTGGCAGTGCCGCCGGTGCGACCTAACGTTCGCGGGCGGGGCGTACAAGCCCGTCGTCACGACGAGCGTGAAGCGCGAGATTCCGCCCGCCGCCGTGGCGGAGGAAGTCGAGGAGAAGCGGGAGAAGCCTGTGAAAGCGGAACGCAAGATCATCGGGGGTCCCTGATGTACAAGTGCGCAGTGTGCAAGGAGCCGATCCGGACGAACATCAACACCGTCGGCATCCAGTGCGAGCGGTGCGGCTCGAAGGTCTTCTACAAGGAACGGCCGAACGTCAAGAAGGTCGTGAAGAGCCGGTGACGATGCCCAGGGCCGAGATCCGAATCCAGGGGGACGAGGCCGCGATCCTCCGGAAGGCGCTCCATCCCGAGGGCGGGCGCGGGATCCCACGGACGCGCGTGCAGATCTCGGGCCGCGGGAAGACGCTGACCCTTACCATCGAAGCGGAGGACACCGGCGCGTTGCGCGCGGCCCTGAACTCGTACCTCCGGTGGGCCGATGTCGCCGCCGGCGTCGTGCGTGAGGTGCGAGGGTGAAGGAGATCTCCCCGCAGCTGCAGAATCAGATCCAGCAGTACCAGCAGCTCCAGCAGCAGCTCCAGGTCCTCGGCTCGCAGCGGATCCAGCTGGAGGCGAAGCTTCGCGAGATCGACAACACCCTTGAAGAACTCGGGAAGCTGCCGGACGATTCGACGGTGTACAAGTCCATCGGCGTCCTCCTCGTGCGAGCGGACGACCGCGATGCCCTGAAGAAGGAACTCGACGACCACAAGGAGACCCTCACGATCCGCGTGAAGTCGATCCAGAAACAGGAAAAGGCTCTGGGGGAGCGGTACGAGGACCTCCAGAAGAAGATCCAGGCCGCCCTGGGCGGACCCCAGGCGGGCTGAGCTACAGCGTCTCGGGCTTGATTTTTCGGAACGTAGAGAACACCGCGAGGTCGTACACGATTTTCAACCCGCCTCCGACGAAGAACGGAACGGAGAGGCTGAGGGCGGACACAAGGGCACCCGACGAAAACGGTCCGATGGACTGCGCGAGGTTCCGCGCGGTGTTCGTCGCCGCATTCGCCGCCGTCCTCTCCTCGCGCCCAACGATTCCCGCGAGGTACGCCTGGCGGGTGGGCACGTCCATCTGGGACAGGGCCATCCGCGCGAGGTACGCCCCAAGGGCGGGGAGGAACCCGGGGACGATCGGCACGGCAATCAGGAGGAGGCTCGACGGAATGTGCGTGAAGACCATCGTCTCCAGGAGGCCGAATCGTTCGCCGAGGCGGGCTGCGGCGATGAAGGAGAGCGCCGAGAGGACGCCCGCCACGAAGAAGATCAGCGGCAGGACGCTCCCGGATTCCGGGTACATGCGATAGAACCAGAACGCCACGAAGCTCTGGAGGACGAACCCGCCGCCGAAGCTGTCGAGGCCGAAGAGCGCGGACATTCGCTTCACCCGACCCCGAGACCGTACGCTTAGGGGAATCCGATTCGAGCGCGGGGCGACTTCGACGGACGCCGGGAGGGCGAGGCTCAAGAAGGCAGCGAGAGTTCCTAGGCCCGCGTACAGGAGGAACATCGGGCGAAGGGGGTCCGCCGTCGTTGGCACCCCGCCCGCGAGCAGGGTGGGTATCCCGCTTGCAAGCGCGCCCGCGGCCGCGCCGAGGGCGCCGAGGAGATTGTACGCAGCGAACGCCCGCGTCCGCTTCCCCTCCGGCGCGACCTCCGCGACGATCGATTGCTCCACGGACAGGAACGGGCTCACCTCCGTCCCCGTCGGGCTCGTCGCCCCGAGGAGGAGGGCCACGAGGGCGACCGTGAACCTCGGAGCGACGGCGAGGAGCCCACCGGAGGCGGCCATCAGGGCGCCGAACCCGGCCATGGCGTGGCGCCGTCCGAACCGGTCGCCGAAGTACCCGACGAGGATGTTCAGCGCGGCCCCGCTCGCGAGGGAGATTCCCAGCGATGCGACGATGATGGCGTCGTCGCCGCCGAGGAGCTTTAGGTAGATCCCGAGCAGGACGGCGACGAACCCATAACCGAACGTGCGCGTCGCCCGGTTCGCGATCAGGATCGTGAGGGGCGCGGGCAAAGGCCCGCCTCACGCCGCGTGCTCGAGCTTGCCACCCTGCTCGACCCGCCACTTGCAATACGCGTACAGCGCATCGTACAGCGGGAACTGCAAGCGGATGTTGTCGTGGTCGTCCTTGGCGATTGCTCGGAATCCCAGCGCCGCGGCCTCCAGGCCCGCCCCTTCGGGACGGGGATGGGGGACGCTACCCGCGTCCGCGGTCCGGACGATTTCCGCGAGGTCGAGAAGGGCCGCGTCGCCGAGCTTGTACTTGCGGATGATTGCGTCGAAGCTCACCCGCTCATCCCCGCCCTCCTTGTAATGCGTGAGCTCGATGCCCGGCGCGTCGAAGGGGATCGCCCCCTCTCGCTTCGCGACGTCGTTTACGCGCTCCTTCGGC
Organism: Methanobacteriota archaeon; assembly: GCA_005878915.1. Taxonomy (GTDB): domain Archaea; phylum Thermoplasmatota; class Thermoplasmata; order RBG-16-68-12; family RBG-16-68-12; genus EA-19. The sequence goes on from VBML01000128.1 coordinate 6,579, forward strand.
ACGTACAGAAACTCCGCCTTCGGGTCGACGAACCGCGTGATTAGCCACGGGCACGCGATGCGGTCGACCTTCGCTTTTTCTCGTGTCACCCACTTCAACCAGACCACCGCGCCGCGGGACACGCCCCGCTGGGAAAAGGTTTCTCCCTTGAATCAACTGCAAACCCGGAAAAGAAGATATACGCCGGCCTCCTCTGTCGCATATTATGGCGGACAAAGGCGAGCCTAAGGGAGGCGAGACCGTCGTCCGGCCCCGCCCGACGCCCCGCCAGAGTTTCCAGCGTTTCATCATGATCTTTCTCGGAATCCTCGCGCTGTACGTCTTGATTTTTCCGGACGTGGGTCGCTCCTTCGGCTTCGTTGCCGGGGCGATTATGGAGCCTGTAATCGGGTTCGATGGACACGCTCCCGTGATCACGATCCTCCTCGCGGGCCTCGTCACCTCGACCGTCTCGACCGTGGTCCGCCACTTCTTCACCCCGTGGGTCCGGATGGCGAAGATGAACGCCACGATGGGCGCGTTCCGCAAGGAGTCGATGGAGGCGTTCCGAAAGCAGAACACGAGCCGGGTCCAGAAGCTGCGGGAGCGGCAGTCGCAGATGATGGCCGAGTATCAGGACGTGCAGCTCGTCCCGCTGAAGCTGATGGCGTACACGATGTTCTTCTTCGTCGTGATTTTCACGTGGCTCCGGCTCTTCGTCGACGAGAAGCTCAGCGCCATGGGCAACCTGTACTTCGCGGTCCCGTGGTCCTTCAACACGGCCCTCCTCGCCACGTATGTGTTCCCGAGCTGGATCCTCCTGTACTCGCTCCTCGCGATCCCGTTCAGTCAGGTCGTGCAGCGGGTGCTGAAGTACTTCACCTTCCGGAAGCGCCTCCAGGACCTCGGGGAGATTACGGAGTTCACGCCACCCGAGGAGGATGCCGCGGACGGCCCCGTGGACGGGGAGCCTTATGATCGTGGCGGTTAGCGGGCCCCCGGGGAGCGGGAAGACGACGGTCGCGGAACGGATCGCGAAGACCCACCGCTACGAGCTCGTCTCCGTCGGCGCTCTGTTCCGGGAGAGGGCCGACGACTTTTCGATGTCCCTCGAGAAGTTCGGGCGATACGCGGAGGAGCACCCGGTCATCGACAAGGAGCTCGATGCGAACGCGCTGCGGCGCGTCGAGGCGCTGATGAAGGAAGGAAAGGACGTCGTCGTCGACGGGCGGCTCCAGCCATGGCTCCTGAAGAAGAACGGCATCCCATGCCTGACGGTCCTCATCGATGCTCCGTTCGGCGTCCGCGCCGAACGCATCGCGGGTCGCGAGGGGAAGTCGCTGGAGCAGGCGAAGAAGGAGCTCCGCGAGCGGGAGCGATCCGAGAGGACCCGATACTTGAAGATTTACGGGATTGACGTCCGGGACGCCTCCGCGTTCGACCTCGTCGTGGACTCCTCGGACAAGTCCCCCGAGGCGGTGATGGCGATCCTCGAGGAGCGCGTGGCGAAATGGGCGAGCTGATCGTCCTCCAGGAGCCGCCGGAGAGCCGGCACGGACGGCGGCCCGCGGACCGTTCCATCGCCGAGCTGCTCCGGCTGGGCGTCTTCATCGCGGACAAGCCGCAGGGGCCCTCTTCCCACCAGGTCAGCGCGTGGGTGCGGGACCTGCTCGGGCTCCCGCGGGCGGGCCACGCGGGCACCCTCGACCCCCGGGTCACGGGCGTGCTCCCGATCGCGCTCGCCGACGCGACGCGGGCCGTCGACGCCATGCTGGAGGGGGACAAGGAGTACGTCGGTGTGCTGCAACTCCATCAGGATGTCGATGAAGCCCGCGTGCGGGGGATGATGGAGCGGTTCCGGGGCGAGGTGTACCAGACGCCGCCCCTCCGGTCCGCCGTGAAGCGCGAGCGTCGCTCGCGGTGGATCTACGAGCTCGATCCCCTGGAGTTCGACGGGCGGCTCGCCCTCTTCCGAGCCCGCTGCGAATCCGGGACATACATCCGGACGCTCTGCAACGACATCGGCGAAGCGCTCGGGGTCGGCGGGCACATGCTCGACCTCCGTCGCACTCGGACCGCGACGTTCCCCGAGGCGGACGCTCATAGCCTGCTCGACCTCAAGGATGCTCACGTCGCGTGGAAGGAGGAGGACGACGAGGCACCCCTCCGCCGCGTCCTCCAGCCGATGGAGAACCTGCTGCGGCATCTCCCTCAGGTCGTGGTGAAGGACACGGCGGTGGACGCGATCTGCCACGGCTCGAACCTCGCGGTCCCCGGAGTCGCCAAGCTCTCCCCCGGGATTCGGCGGGGGAACCTCGTGGCCGTCGTCTCGTTGAAGGGCGAAGGCGTCTCCCTCGCGACGGCGATGCTGACCTCCGATGAGATTGTGATCGCGAAGTCCGGGATCGCGGCGGACACGAAGCGCGTCCTCATGGAGCCGGGGACGTACCCGAAGCTCTGGAAGTGACCCGACGGCGGTGGATTCCCTCGGTTTCAACGCGGAACGTCAGCGGCTCGCGCGGGAGCTGTTCTCGACGCGGTTCCGACTCGGAGTGATCCGGAGTGCCGCATTCGGAGTCGCCGTCCTCGTCTTCCTCGTGTCGGGAGCCTCGGCAGCGTTACGCGATTGGGCGGGGGCCGGTCCGGAGTGGACCGTCTTCGCGTACTTCTCCGTATTGTATCTCGCCCTCTGGTTGGCGGGCCTCCCGTTCTCCGTCGTCAGCCACCGCATGGATGTGCGATACAGTCTTTCCCGGCAGACCTGGCGGGGCTGGGCCTTCGACGACGCGAAGAGCCTGGCCATGGGGTACGGATTTACGCTCGTCGCCCTCGAGGTGTTGTACTGGTTGTTGCGGGAGTTCCCCGCGGCGTGGTGGCTGATCGTGTGGCTGCTGGGACTCGCCGTCTCCGTGCTCGCCTCCGTGGTTGCTCCAGTGCTCTTCGTTCGAATCTTCTACAAGTCGAATCGGATGGAGAACCCCGATCTTGAGGCGAGGATTCGCGTCCTAGCGGAGCGGGCGGGCATCCGTGTCTTGGGAGTCCACATCCTCCAGACGTCGGCAAAGAGCTCCCGCTCGAACGCCGCCCTCGCGGGTGCGGGCCGGACCCGCCGCATCGTTCTCACCGACACGCTCCTCAAGACGCACACACCGGACGAGGTCGAGACGATCCTTGCGCACGAGCTTGCCCACCAGAAGCACCGCGACTCGACTGTCGGCTTCGGTACGTTCGTGATTACATCGTTCGTCGTATTGGCATTCCTCCAGGCCGTCCTCCCCTGGGCTGCGAGCGTCCTCGGGCTGCGCGGGATCGCGGACGTGGCGGCCCTCCCTGTCCTCATGCTGGCGACGGGGAGTCTCTCTCTTGTGCTCGAGCCCGCGGAACGTGCCTTGTCCCGGTGGCGGGAAGCCCGCGCGGATCGCACGGCGCTCGTCCTATCGGGAAAGCCCGAGGCGTTCGCGAGCGCGATGGTCAAGCTGCACGACGACAACCTGTCCCTCGCCCGCCCGCCTCGGTTCATCGAGTTCTTGGTGATGACCCATCCTGCCGCATGGCGGCGCGTCACCGCCGCCCGCGCGTTCTCGGGGCGAGTTCTCAAATGACGAAGCTCGAAGGGAAAACGCGGGCAGAGGTCGCCTAATCCGATACGGGACGAGCAAAACTCCTAAGAACCGGAGTACTTGCTGGGCGCGGATGCCGGGGTCGCCTAGCTCGGTAGGGCGCGGCGCTGGAGTCGGCGGAACGCCGCCGCCAGCCACGCCGTGGTCGCAAGACCTCGGGAGTTCGAATCTCCCCCCCGGCGTCAGCGATTCGCCTCGATGACGAAGGTTCTTGAGGTCTCCCGCCATCGAGGCGCGGCGAAAACGGGGGAAGAACGAGTGGCAATGCAAAGTCAGTCCGACATGAACAAGAAGATAGTCCGTGAGTTTTACGACCTCGCGTTCAACAAGAGAAATCCGAAGGACGCCGCGGCGACGTACCTCGGCAAGACGTACCGACAGCACAACCCGATGGGAGGCGACGGGCCGCAGGCCTTTGTCGACGCGATCGGGAACTGGATCGCGACGATGCCGAAAATGAAGGTGGAGTTCAAGCGGTTCATCGCGGATGGGGACCTCGTCGCCGTCCACAGCCACCTCATTCCCGAGCCCGGCGCCCGGGGTTCCGCGGTGATGGACATCTTCCGCGTGGAGAACGGGAGGCTCGTCGAGCACTGGGACGCAATGCAGGAAGTGCCGGAGAAGGCAGCGAACCGGAATACGATGTTCTGACGTGCCTTGTCGGGGCTCACCTGCTCGCGAGGAGCCGCTTCAGCTGGGGTCTCGCCGCGGTCTCGGACCTCGTGGATTTTCGCCCACCGCGACATGACCTTCTTCGTGGCGTCGAGGCGGCGAGCCATCTCCGGGCTCTCGTCACGGTCCCGCAAGATGATCGGCACGAATCGCCGCGCGTGCGGGTCGCCTCCCCATCCGACGATCTCGTTGTGGTCCGCCTCCGGGAACTGGGAGGCCCAGGCGAGGACCTCCGCGTTCTCATTGAACTGGGTCTTCCATCGGGTCGCGACGGGGCCGTACGGCGGGGCGGAGTACACGATTGGTGTCTTCCCGCGGATTTTTACGGCAAGTGTCTTCGCGGGGTTTGACTTCGTCGGGACCTCCGGGCGGAGGGCCTCCCGGAGGCGAGTGAGGTGGGCCGCGGCTCGGTCGAGCTCGCTCCCAAGGTCCCCGTAGACCCAGTCCTCCGAGATCGCGGGAAGCGCCGAGAACAGGTGGCCGAACGCCCCGCGCGGCGCAGGTCCGGGCGGGATGTGGATGAGCGGATACCCGCGCGCCTTGCAGATTCCCTCGAGCTTCCCGCCTGTCGTGATTCCAACGATTCGGCACCCGATCTTCTCTGCGGAGGCGACGGCGCTCAGCGTCTCTTCCGTGTCCCCGGAGTAGCTCACGGCGATGAGGAGGTCTTCGCGGCTCGCGGTCGCTGGACAGTGATATCCTCGGATGACCTCCATGCCCACCTTGCTCCGGTCCGCCGTCCAGGAGACGAACAGGTCCCCCGCGATCGCTGACCCACCCATCCCCGCGATGAACACCCGGCGGGCGCCGCCCACCTCGATGCGAATCGCCTCGGCGCTGCGATACCCTTCCGAGAGCTTCTCGGGGAGGGACGCGACGATGTCGATCATCCCCGAAGGATCGACCCGGCGAATCGCGGCGGGATCGAGCATCGCGCGCTGGAAGCTCCCGCGCTCCATAAGGATTCCCGGTGATTACCAGGCCCGCCGGACGTTCTACCGAGATTCTGGTATTTACTAGAAACTTAATAAGCACCCTGTCCCTGGTCATCGACGTGAAGGATTCCGTCGCCCGCGCTATAGAGGCTCTGCGGACCGGACACCCCGTTCTCGTCTACGACGCCGACGGTCGTGAGGAAGAGACGGACATCGTCGTGGCGTCCCAGTTCGTCACCCCGGACATCGTCCGCTTCCTCCGAAAGGAGGCGGGCGGGCTCATCTGCACGACGGTCCCCCCGGAAGCACGCGAGCGCATCGGACTCCCGTTCCTTTCGGAGCTGTTCGGCGAGGCCGCCCCGCGTCACCCGGTCCTCGCGCGGACGCTCGCGACGACCGCCGCGTACGATCCCATCGCGTCGCCGTTCTCGATTACGATCAACCATCGCGACACCCGCACAGGAATCACCGACAGGGACCGGGCGAAGACGATCGCCCGATTCTCCTCCCTCGTCGGCGAGGCCATCCGCCAGGAGAACGGGTGGGGACTCGAGGCCCTCGGGAGGGAATTCCGATCCCCGGGCCACGTCCCCCTCCTCAACGCGTCGGACGGCCTTCTCTCCCGGAGGCGGGGCCACACGGAGCTTTCGACCGCGCTCGTGACGATGGCGGGCCTCATCCCGTCCGCGACGATTTGCGAGATGATGGGGGATGACGGCCGCGCCCGGTCCAAGGAAGACGCAAAGGAATATGCAGAGGCCCGAAATCTCGTCTTCCTAGAAGGGCTCGACGTCGTCGAAGCGTGGCAGTTATGGTCCGGGTAATGGCAACGGGCGTGTTCGACCTTCTCCACCCCGGGCATGTCGCATTTCTCCGGGAAGCGAAGAAGCTCGGGGACGAGCTCGTCGTCGTCGTGGCGCGCGATTCCACGGCGAAGCGGTTCAAGCACGCGCCGATCACACCCCAGTCGAACCGGCTCGAGATGGTCGGAGCGCTGAAGCCGGTGGACCGCGCCGTCCTGGGGAATGAGGGGGACATCTTCGAGATCCTGGACGAGATTCGACCGGATGTCATCGCCCTTGGCTACGACCAGGTCCACAACGAGGACCGGGTCCTCGAGGAATGCCGGCGGCGGGGTCTCGCCCGAACCCGTGTCGTGCGCCTGCCGAAGGTCGAGGGGGACCTCGACGGCACCCGCAAGATCGTCAGTCGCGTCGCGGACTGGCTCTCGCTCCAGGAGAACCTCGAGCGGGTCGAGGGCGGGAACAAGCCCCGGACGCGCACGCCGTAGGGAGGGCGAGGGGACGAAACGCATTGGGATCGCGGACACGACGTTCGCGCGGTACGACATGGCCGCAGCCGCGCTCGACGAGTTGAAGCGTCAGGGCTCGGGCTTCACGGTCGTCCGGTACACGGTCCCGGGGATCAAGGACCTCCCCGTCGCAAGCAGGATCCTGTTCGAGGAGCAGAAGTGCGACATCGTGATCGCCCTTGGGATGGTCGGCCGCCTGCCCGTCGACAAGGACTGCGCCCTCGTCACGGACTACGGCCTGCAGCTCGTGCAGGCCCAGGCGGGGAGGCACATCCTCGGGGTCATGGTCCACGAGGACGAGGCGAAAGACGACGCGGAGCTCGCGTTCCTTTTCGACCGCCGCGCACGGGAGCACGCGATCAATTGCTACGACCTCCTGTTCCGTCCCGAGGAATTGCGAAAGCGCGCGGGCACCGGGCAGCGGGAGGGATTCGCGGACGCGGGCCCGGTGCGGGTGAAGTGACCGTGCGCCTCGTGATTGTCGCGGCGCGCTTCAACGCCGAGATCACGGACCGCATGGTGAAGCGCGCGGTCGCGCGGGCGAAGGAACTCGGCGCGACGGTCCACGTCGTCCGGGTCCCGGGGACGTTCGAGATTCCCCTTGCCCTGAGCCATCTCCTCGCCCGCAAGGAGTTCGACGCGGGCGTCGCCCTCGGAGCCGTGATCAAGGGGCAGACGGAGCACGACGCGTTGATCGCCCATGCGGTCGCGAAGGCGCTCCTCGACCTCCAGAGGGAGACCGGGAAGCCGATCGGCCTAGGGATCACGGGTCCCGGGATGTCGTACAAGGTCGCGATGCGCCGGATCGTCAACGCGGCCCGGGCGGTCGACGCAGCGATCGCGATGGTGGGCGCGTTGCCCGAACTCCGTCGTACGCAACGGAGGGCCTGACCATCGAGCTCTGAGGATGTCGGAACCTTTATCCCAAACCCTCAGATAGTCCCCCGAATCAGCGCGCGTCGAGGCCTCCGCGGAGACCAGTAAACATGGCGGACGTTGCGGCACTCGAATCCCTCCTGAAGGAAGTACAGGCGCTCGACGGCATCCACGACGCGGTGCTGGTCTCTCGCAGCGGGATGTACATCGCGGGGTCCGTCCCGGAGGGCGTGTTTCAGGACACGTTCGTCGCGATGTTCGCGATCCTCCTGGGCGCGGCCGAGACGGCCACGGCGGAATTAAGGGATCGCATCGACAGCGTCGTGCTCAATCTCGACAAGAGTCGGATCGTCGTGATTAACGACGGGCCCAAGGCGATCTTCGTGCTTCGCACGCGGAAGGACGTGGACCTCGCCGGCGTCAGGATTGTCCTTGAGAAGATGTCGAAGCGGATTGAGGAGTTCCTGTAGCCTCCCCGTTCTCGACGCGAGCGGGGCAATTGTCTCCGCGTGAAACCAGACGCAAAAGACTAAGCGCCGGCGGCCTCGTGTTGTGCAACCCCGCTATGCAAGAGGCCTCTAGTACACAGGAGTTCAAGCCCGCCCTCCTTCAGAAAGTCGCGGGAATCCTCGCGACCTTTCGTCGGCTCCCCGGCGTCGAAGGTGTCGCCTTAGCTCGGCAGGACGGTGTCATGGTGTCCTCGATCCTGCCACAGTCGAGGGAGCAGCGACGGGTCGCATCGATTTCCGCCGGTCTCGCCGTCACCTCCGACATGGCCGCGGAGGAGATCGGCCGCCGCGAGGTGAGCCACACGATTGTAGCGACCCTCGAGGGGGACATCATCGTCCGCAAAGTTGGGGATGAGTACGCGTTGATCGTCATCCTGCGGCCGGAGGCGAACTTGGGGATGGTCCTCCTCCATATCGGACGGGCATCGGAGGAGCTTCGCGTGGTCGTGACGCCCCTTTAGCGAACGGGGCTACCCGCGGGAAAGCCTTTGTCGACGACGACGACCTTGTCTCCGACCTTGAGCGTGACCGCCTCCTTGTCGCCTGTGCCGAGGAAGACCACGCTGCCGCCCGCGCCGACGCGAAACTTGAACTTCTGGAACTCCGAGAACGTCAGGCGCGGGGCACCACGGACGCCGAGAATCTGAGCGCCGAGAGGAGCGTCCTCGGGCGGGAGGAGAAGGCCGACGTCCCGCTCGTCCTCAGCAGCGAGGACCATGCCGTTCGAGGCGACGCCGCGGAGCTTCGCGGGTTCGAGATTGCAGAGGACCGCGACGCGCTTGCCAAGCATCTCGCCTCGCGAGTAGTTCGCTTTCATCCCCGCGACGAGGGCCCGGACCTCGTCCCCGACATCGACCTTGATCACGTACAGCTTGTCCGCGTTCGGATGGTCCTGGACGTCCACGATCTTTCCGACCCGGAGGTCGAACCGGTCGGCTTCGCTCGGCATTTCAATCTCAATCTTCTCGAACAGGGGCGCACCCACACGGAGCCTCTGCCCCGCAGGGATGTCATCGAGAGCAGCGTCCCACCGCTGTGCGTGGACGTCCGAATCGTGGCCCAGCGCTGCCCACAGCGTTGAGGAGCTGAACGGGGTGAACGGGGCCATGAGGACCGCGAGGGCCCTGCTCACCCGAAGGGAGACATGGAGGGCGGTGCCGCACTCGGCTCGGTCTTTCCGGAGGAGGTCCCACGGGGCCTTCTGATCGAAGTACTGGTTGCCC
>VBML01000129.1 GCA_005878915.1 Methanobacteriota archaeon
TAAATATCGTCGGGGCGTCTGGAGTCCTGTGATCGGCATCCTCGGAGGGGGCCTCTCCGGCCTCGCCCTTGCCTCCCGCCTTCGGAACGCGGAGGTGCTCGAGCAGGCCGAACGCCCCGGCGGCCTCTGCCGGAGCCTCACGTTCGACGGGTTCACGTTCGACCCACACGGCTCCCACATCCTGTTCTCCCGCGACGCGGCGGCGATGGCGTTCTACGAGGATCTCCTGGGCTCGAACGTTTGCCGCCGCAGGCGGAACACGAAGGTGTTCTACAAGGGCCGCTATGTGAAGTATCCGTTCGAGAACGGCCTCAGCGAGCTGCCCGCGGAGGACAACCTCGCCTGCCTCCTCGGGTACGTCGAGGCGTACATCGCCCGCCACGCCGGCACCGCCGGCAAGGCTGGGAACTTCCGGGAGTGGATGTACCAACGGTTCGGGAAGGGGATCACGGAATGCTACCTGCTCCCGTACAACGAGAAGATCTGGAAGACGCCCGCCGCGGAGATGGGCGTGGACTGGGTCGACGGTCGGGTCCCGGACCCGCCCCTGGAGGACGTCATCAAGTCGAGCCTCGGGATCCCCACAGAGGGCTACACGCACCAGCTGAACTTCCTGTATCCCCGCGAGGGCGGTGTGGAGTCCCTGATCCGCGGGCTCCTCCCGAGGGTCCCCCGGGTCCGCACGCGGTTTCGAGTCTCCACGATTCGCCGTCAAGGCGGGTCGTGGATCGTCGGCGACGGACGAGAGGAAGCAGAGTTCGACGAGATCGTCTCGACGCTTCCCATCCCCGATTTCATCCGCTGCCTCCCAGATGTGCCGTCCGAGGTACGAGCTGCCGCGGAGGCCCTCCAGCACCGCTCCCTGGTGACTGTGATGCTCGGGATCTCGCGACCTGACCTCAACGAATTTAGCTGGGTCTACTTCCCGAGTCCCGGGGACGGTTGGTTCAACCGGATTTCCTTCCCCAGCAACTTCAGCGACCGGGCCGCGCCGTCCCAGGCGAGTTCAGCCGTCGCCGAGATCACATGCAACGCGGGGGACCGAGTGTGGTCCGAGCCGGATGAGGCCCTCGTCGACCATGTCTTGGAACGGGCGGACGCGTTGGGCGTGTTTCGACGCGCGGATGTCATGGCCTCGAGGGTCATGCGCACCCGCCACGCCTACGTCGTCTTCGACCTCGCTCATCGGAGGAATTTGGACCTCGTAAACGCGTACGCCGCTAAGATAGGAATTCGACTTCTCGGGCGGTTCGGTCAGTTCGACTACATCAACACCGACCAGTGCATTCTCCGCGCGTTCGCGCTCGCCGCGGAATTGGGGGATGGAGCGTGAAGATCTCCGTCATCGTACCGGCGTTCCACGAAGAGGCGGGGATCGAATCATTCCTCCGCCAGTTCGACCGGCAGACGCTTCGCCGGTCCGAGTTCGAGGTCATCGTCGTCGACGGAGGCAGCCAGGACCGAACGCGGGAGATTGCGGCGCGATTCGCGGACCGGGTGATCGTGCAAACCAGCGAGGGGGTCGGCGGGGCACGCAACGACGGCGTCGTGATCGCGCGGGCCGACATCGTGGCGACGACGGACGCCGACTGTCGCCTCCCGGAAGTGTGGTTGGATCGGATTGTGCGTCACTTCGAGGATCCCGCGGTGATCGCCGTCGTGGGTCCGGATGGGCCGATCGAGGCGCGACGGAAGGCCAGGGTCCTCTTCTTCCTGATCCGCGGCATCCTGCGACTCGCCGCGATCATGGGCGTGTACACGACGGGAGGGGGGAACTCCGCATTCCGGAAGAGGGTCTTTGAGGCCGTTGGGGGCTATCGGTCATTGCCTCACTCGGACGATGTCGACCTTGGGCTCAGGCTCCGCGGCAAGGGCAGGATCGTGTACGACCCTGGGCTCTATGTGCGGTTCTCCGTTCGTCGTCTCGAGAAGCTCGGATATGCGCGGACCTTGCTCACGTGGTTGAGAGGGGATCTCAAGCTGTTGGCGGGGAAGCCCGTCGAAGGATTGGCCTACGCCCGCCAGAAATACTAGACGTCTTGTTTCGGGATGTTGGCGCGCTTTCGGTACAGATACGAGCCGGCGGCCGAAAGGGCGACGATTCCGAAGACGAGGATGAGCGTTACCCATCCGGCGATCTCGGGGTCGTACGCGACTCCGACGGCCCCGATGAGCAGGAGGAGAGCGGAATACTTCGCGCTCCCACCGATCACGATGTATGCGAGGGATCTGGGGTAGTTCCACTTAAGGGCGGCCATGAACGCCCCGACAAACGGGACGACAGGGATTACTCGGTTCAAGAGGATGATTCGTTCGTCATGGAGAATGAGGAAGTTCATCCATCGCCGCATGAGGACCTCGATTCGTCTCGGCATTTTCCCCGTGCGGACGAGAAGGCGTCTCACGAACCAATACAAGAGAGTGTTGCCCGTCGCTTCCCCCGCAACGGCCATCGCGAGGAGGGCGACCCCCCAGACGAGGGGGGAGAGTCCGTAGTCATCGTGAAAGGAGAAGAACAGCACGACGAAGACCTCCGGGAGCGTGAAGATGACCGACGCGTCGACGACGAAGATGAGGTACATCGCAGCGAGGGCGCCGACGAACCCCAGGCTCAGGAACGCCCCCGCAATGAAATCTCCGATGGCGGGGATGGTCCGCCCCCTATGTTCGGGTGATCGAGTCGACCGTCACATCGAACACGAGGGTCCGCCCCACCACCTCCCGGTTGTAGTTGGCGACATAGACCCCCTTCACGGGGTCGACGGAGGACACGATAAACTGATTCGCGCCGTCGCGCGCGGCGATGTTTCCGGCGTCCCCCGCGGTGAGCTCGTGCTCCACGTAGACAATGCCGATCCCGTTGTTCGCTCCATCATCGATGCCGACGACCCGGGCATTCCACGCCTGGTAGGGTCGGAGCCGCTCCCCGATCGCCGGGCTGTTCAGGACCGTGACGACGTTGTTCGACAGGGACACCGTCGCGTTCCACGCCCAGAAGGGGTCCTTGACGATGAGGCCCTCCTGGGCGCTCGCCCCGTACTTGTCCGAGAACGCGGTCGTGTTCATGACCTCCCGTGCGGGAACCTCCTGAAGAAGCGGCCGCTCGAAGATCTTCGTCGGGTCCGGGGATCCGTATCCCATGTCCGGCGGCACTACGATTCGTTTCGAATCGCCGATGGCGAGACCGACGATTCCATCATCGAAGCCCTTGATCACCTTCCCCGCGCCGACCGGCTCGATGCTCAAGTTCGTCCACTGGTTCCGCCAACCGAACGAGGCCGCCTTCGGGTATGTTACGTTGTCCTCGGCGACGCGCTTGTACGAGGTGTCAAAGACCCGCCCGTTGTCCGCAAACGTGCCGACATAGCCTACGATGACCAGGTCGCCCGGTTCGATTCTCATCGTTGCCGCGGTGGCCTTTGGCCGCTGCACGTAAATGAGGAGAAATCCGCCCGCCAAGATGCCGATGACGGCCACGATGGCGATGATCTGGCGGAACATAGAGATCGCACTGACGTCCCGTTGCAGAGTTCGGACCATCGTTGTCCGCTGCGACAGGGGGGCGCCGCGATAAAGATTATGGTGCATGGCTCGAAGGGGACGCCGCTCGGACGTGCCCCTGGGCCTCTCGGCAACCTTTATCGTGACGGTTGGTCTTGAGATTGCCGTGCGGATCCTCGAGTGTCCGCAGTGTCATGGAACCGACCTCTATTACGAAGCGGGCCTAATCACGGGATACAAATACCATTGCAAGACGTGCAATTACATCGGCGCTTTCGTTATTCAGCGTGAAGTCGAAGGGCCGGACCTCTGAGCAGGCACACGAGGAAGCACGTTCACCGCGGCTCGGGCTCAGGCATACATTGCGCCGGTCTCGCGGGTGCGGGTGAGGTTCGACCCGAGCACCTTGTCCACCGCGTGCTCGAAGTCCGTCATTGTGACGACGGTGCGATCCTCGCGAATCGCGAACATCCCCGCTTCGGTTGAGATCGCCTTGATGTCGGCACCGGTGGCACCATCGACCCGGACGGCCAGGTTGTCGAAATCGATCTCCGGCTCGAGGGACATCTTCCGCGTGTGGATCTTGAAGATCTCGCGGCGGGCCTCGATCTCGGGGAGAGGGATCTCGATGATTCGATCGAAACGACCCGGGCGGAGGAGGGCCTCATCCAGGATGTCCGGACGGTTCGTCGCCCCGATGATCTTGACGTCCCCGAGGGGGTTGAACCCGTCGAGCTCTGCCAGAAGTTGCATCAACGTGCGCTGGACCTCACGGTCGCCGCTCGTGGCGACCTCAAGCCGCTTCGCGCCGATGGAGTCGAGCTCGTCGATGAAGACGATGCTCGGGCTCTTCTCCCGCGCCATCTGGAAGAGTTCGCGGACGAGGCGGGCGCCCTCCCCGATGTACTTCTGCACCAGCTCAGACCCAACGAACCGGATGAATCTTGCGTTCGTGCGGTTCGCCACCGCCTTCGCGAGAAGCGTTTTTCCGGTCCCCGGCGGTCCGACGAGCAGGACGCCCTTCGGGGGTTCGATTCCCACCCTGCGGTAGAGTTCCGGCTTCAGCAGCGGGTCTTCCACGGCTTCCTTGATGTCGCGGATTTGGTCTCGCAGCCCGCCGACATCTTCGTACGCGACGGTCGGCTTGTCGATGATCTCCGCGCCCATGACGATGGGATCGAGCGACGGCGGGAGAACGCCCATGACAGCGAGGGTCTGCTTGTTCAGCGCGACCCGGGCACCGACCTCAATGTTCTCCTTGGCCACATACTCCGCGGTGTTCACGATGAAGTCCGGGCCCGTGGAACTCTTCACCACGACCCGTCCGTCGGCTAGGATGTCCCGGATGCTACCGATGATCAGGGGCGGGGCTTTCAGGCGATCGAGCTCGGTCTTCAGCCTCTTGATTTCCTTCTGAAGGCGGAGGAGCTCCGTCTCAACGAACCGCTTCTCGCCTTCGACTCGCTTGGAGCTCTCCAGGAGCTTGTCATTGCGCTCCTCGAGCACGGCGATCCGCTCGGAGAGTTTCTCATGAAATTCACGGATTTGGTCGTCGTCCATCGAATCTCTCTGAAGTCAAGAACGCGGAGGCTATATATTCGGCAGCTTTTATTTAGGCTTAACGGACTGGGTTCCTTGATTTGCGAACTTTGCGGGAAAGAGGCTCCGCGCACGCGCAGCGTATCCATTGAAGGCTCGGTTCTTTCCGTATGCGGGGATTGTGCGAAGTTCGGGGCCGAGGTCGCCGGACCCATCGGGGTCCGGCGCCCCGGGAATCCGGTCGTGGCGGAGCGGCTCGAGCGCCGTCGGCAGCGCATGGCGGACCGGGACATCTACAGTTCCCCCGCATCGGAGGAGCTTGCCGTCGACTTCGGAAGGCGAATTCGCCAGGCCCGGGAGGCCCGGGGCTGGACGCAGGCCGATCTCGGGGCGAAGCTGAACGAGCGGGTGAGTGTCGTCGCGAAGCTCGAGTCCCAGACCATCGTGCCGACCGACGAGATGATCCCGAAGATGGAGCGGACCCTCGGCATCACGTTGCGAGAGAAGGTGGAGTCCGTGGCGGTGAAGAAGCACACCGGTCGCGCGCCCATGACGCTGGGCGATCTGATTAGGACGGACGAGGAATGAAGAATGCCCTCTTCTGGGTCCTAGTCGGGGTCTCCGTCGTGATCCTTGGGCTTATTGGGTATGGCATCTACCTGAGCGTGGCGCACTCGTCGTCGGGGTTCGACATCGTGACCGCCATGTGCACCGGGTTCATTCTCGTCGGCTCCCTTGTCGCATGGGAGCTCTTGATGAAGCCGGGCTACTACCGCCGGAGGCGCGAGGGCTCCCGCGGGGAAGAGCCGGAAGAACCGGGCCCCGAAGGCGGCTCAAGACCGCCATCACGCTGAACGTGTCAAGACGGACTCCCGCACGGGGTCGATCAGGTCGGACACCTCGACGCCCAAGGCCCTTGCTTGGATCAAGGCAGCGACCTCGACGTGAACACCCATCCGCTCCTGAATTGCGTTGATCGCGGACACCGCAGCCTTGCGCTCCGTCCCGGCGTGCTCCACGATTCGGTTCAGGATTTTCACAAACAGGTCCTCCGGTGGCGGTGCGAGTTCCAAAACGGAAGCGGGCGGGCGGAAGTCCACCGGTACATCGACCGAGCCCGGGTCGAACGTCGTACGGAGGAATCCTCCCCGGAGCTCAACGAGTCGGGTGTCCTGTGCAATCCGAAGCAGGCGCTGCGCCTCCGTCGGTCGAAACCAGTTCAAACGGTAGGATGCGAACTGGACGAATTCCTTTTCGCTCAGCGGGCGCCCCCCTTCGAGACGGAACAGGAACGCGATGGCCCGCCTTACGTCTTCCGCGGGACCACCTCCCAGAAGTCGACAATCGCACCCTTTCCCCGAGGCATCCCCCCGATGTCGGTTTTCGGGACGACGCCCGCAAAGAGCGCCAGCCCATTGGGGGCCTGCTCGAACAGGGACCGCGGAAACTCCCCACGTTCGTCGACGATGAGCGCCGAGTCGACCCCCATCTCCCGCCACCGCGAAAGGAGCAGGTGAGGCGGAACCTCGCGGACGGGCTCCGCAGCCCAGAGCTTGTCTCCGACGAAATCGAGGAGGGGGACGAGGTTCTCGGTGAGCTCTCGGGCCTCGTCAAATTCCTCGAGACTCCGAAGGGTCTTTGTTCCGACAACGACGCGCTCCGCGCCCGCGATCAGGACGTCGACGACGGAGTCTGCGAGCCGGACCCCGGGATCGACCCACAGGCTCTCGCCTTCGAATCGACGGAGGAGCTGGAGGTCCGGCTGGTTCCTCTCGATCCCGTCGAGGTCCCAAATCAACACGTGCCCAAACTCCTGCAGACCCCGGTCGAGGCCCTCCACCATCTCGTTCCAAGCGACCGGACCCTCCCAGGAGAGGGCGGTCCCGGCGCGGATTACGAGCCGCGGGAGGATGCCGGATTCCCCCATGGCGAGCCAACAGTTCGACGGGCGATATAACGGATGTGGTTGAGGACCTTGGCGGCTTCGCCGAGGGAATCTTTATCTGACTACGGCGCAATGGAAGTATGCTCCAGAGGTAGGCCGCACCGAAACGTGACGTGCGCCGCAAGCCCTGGAGACGGCGCCGACTGGGTCCTCTCTAGACCGCCCCGAGACGGGGCTCGATGAAAGGGAGCCAACCCCGGTGTCTAACAATCCCCCGGCATGGGTCAGGGCGCGAAGAGAGCGGTGCTTTGCCATGAGGCGCACTGTTACTGCCGGGGGACAAACCCCCCTTGCGGCAAGCGTCATGACGGGCATTGCGGAGGGCCAACGAGATGTCGGGGAGGGCTCGATGTCTTCCTTCAGAGAGTCTCGGGCGCCCCATGGGCGCGCGCCCGCCGACGCCCGCGCCCCCTCCTTCCGCACCCCACAAGGATTGCGAGGAGGCCGATGGGGACGACGACGTCCGAGAACTCGGGGACCGGAATCGTGATGCGCGAATCCCCGGTCGTGTCTGCGTCATCATAGTCGATCGTAACGGTGCTGAAGGAGGACGAGTGGACGAGGCGGATCCGAACGACCTGATCACTGGCCAGCGTCTTCTGGGCCACCCCAGAAATCAGACACTGCACGTCGTCCCCGTACGTGGTCGCATCCAGGCAAGTGCCGATCGTGTCCACGACGGAGTCGGTCGTCTTGTTCCAGATCTCGATACGGATGTCGTACTGAATTGAGGGGCTATTGGCGAAGGCCAGACCCCAATAGGGATAGGTTTCGTCGACAGTGTCCGCCGTGACGCTCTGTTCGTTGGCGGGCGCCCCGCTGCCCGTCCACCGGTAGGCGAGGATGTCAAAGTTCGAGTTCGAGGCGACGACGAAGATCTTGTTCGTGTTCCCGGCGCTGCGCGTGCGCCGGAGATCGATCCACTTGTGGTCCCCCGCGCTCGTGAACGTCGCGGCCGTCCCCCAGCCGTCGGTCCCGTCGTTATAGGTGTTGTAGCTCAGACTGTTGGCGGCGTTTTCGAAGTACACGATCAGCCCATCCACCGTCGTCGTCTGGTCCGGGTTCCAGTCGAAGCCGATGCACGCATGAACGCCGGAGGATAAGCAGCCATCCTGCCCGGTCGGTTCAAATACGGTCCCGCGAGTCCCTCCGGTGCCAGAGAGACCCGTCCATCGCCAACACGAAACGTCGCTGATGTCGCTGTCGTGACAGATCATCGCCTTGTCCGTCCCATCGAGCGACCGAGCGAACCCGTTCTGCCAGTCGTTGTTCGGGTTCGCATCGGGGTCGAAGGTGGCGCACGTCGCCTCCCAGCCGCCCGCAGATGTCCATTCGCACTCTGCGGCCGAGTTGACACCGTTCCCGCAGTAGGCGACGAACTCGTTCGAGGAGTCCTCGGCGGCGACCGTCCCTCCCCAGCCGTCCGTCTTTGTCACGGTTGTAGAACAGGCCTTGTCGGCGTTCACCCATGTCGTTCCGTTCCAAACTTGGAGGACGAAGTCATCGTTCGTCGTGTCGAAAGCCCCCGCTCCGATTAGGTTCGAACCGGGATTGTTGGCGAGGGTGACGTATGCGAAACTCGGATTCGTGGTGGTCACCGCCGAGTTGTCCATACAGGTCTCGGCGCTCCAAGTGCCGGAACCACCACCCCCCCTGGTCCGGTAGCAGAAGTCGTTCGCCACGGCCGCTGGGTTGTCATACAGGAGCAGCAGCTCCCCGCTCGACGCTTCGATCGCGGCGTCCCAGTGCCGCTCCGGCGCGGTTCCGACCGCCTGCGTGACGGCATAGTCGTTCCCCGAACTGGGATCGACATCCTCTTTGGAGCACGAGTCGACGTTCGTGCACTTGTAGGAGTGGATGTTCGCGCCGGTGTTCGCGAGAATCCAGAACAGGGTACTGTCTGTCCCCGTGTCCCAAAGCGTACGGACGTTCTCGACAGCGGCGCCCGCTGTGGCCAACTCCGTCTCCGGGGTACCCCACGCGGAGCCCGTCCAGTCGAGTTGCTTCGGGCAATTTACGAAGGCGGACACACAGGAGCCCGTATTGGACTTGTATCCGATGGCGCCGATTTCGTCTGACCGAGAGATGTCGACCAACGATTCCCAGTTGCCCGCGGGGATCGTCGTCCCGCTCGTGGCGTCCGCGTACCAACAGGCGTCCTGGCCGGTGCTCAAGGTGACCTGTTTTGCAGGGCCGCTGCCCTGCGTCGTACTTGCGACGCGGTTCGACCCGCACGAGGTCTCCGTGGCGTGATTCGTGTTGCGAAGGTAGTACCTCGAATTGCCACCGATGTCCATGATCTCGGGCGGATTCGACCAGGCCCGAGTAGGGGCAGGAGGTGATGGTCGCGGCGAGCTCGGGGCTGTGGAATCGGCCGAGCCCCAGAAATCGCCGATCTCGAATACGATCCCGGAGGCGTTGACTCCCACGGCGAACTCGATCGCCCTATATGATGCGGCGACAGGCACGGTCGACGTAGTGGTCCATGACCAGTCGCCCGGTGACGATCCCGCGAATGATAGGATCGCAGATTGGGAAACCTCGCCGTCCTCGCCACGGACCTCAACCATCCGGTCGGCCCCGATGCCGGCAACCGCGTAGCCGCTGCTCGTCCGGTTGTCCGTGTCAAGGAACACGCGCATCACATCGTCGCCGAACACCGCAGGTCGCGTCAGCGGGCCGATGCGGACGCTCACGGTCCTGCCCGCGTATGGGACCGGGAACGAGGCGGGGATCGTGGTATTCAGCCACAGATCCGTGCCCCCGAGATACCCGTAGTCCTGGACGCCGTCATCGTCGTAGTCGCCACCCGCCTCGGTGTCCGCGACTCCGTCGTTGTTGAAGTCGAACGGGTAGAGATCGAACGAGTCCGGAACGGTGTCGCGGTCCGAGTCCGGCTCGATCACCGTCCCGCTCGGCGGGGCGGATGTCGGCGCCTGCGGGACCGACGTTCCCGCGAACATGTGACCGTCGACGTCCGCATAGAGGTAGAGGAACGAGCCGTTACCGATTGCCTCGTGGTGGCGGAGGTCGATGTTAGCGCTGCCTCGAGTCCCCGTATCCCCTGCCGGGTCGTCGACCATCGACGTCCATTCTGCGAACCCCCCGTCGATGCGGGGGCCTTGGGGGATGAGCCCAACATATCCCATGGCGCGCACGCTCGGACGTTCGCGCAGTGTCACGACCGCGTTCGTCGCCCGCACGGCGTCCGTCGGCAGACGCGCACCGAACGTATTACCGGTCCCGGGAGAAAAGTCCCCGACGACCGCGTACGTCGCCGTAGACCCATCAGCGAGAATCTCGGGGGGAAAGTCGAATACGACATCCGAGGAGGTGGGGGTCTGGGCGCTCAGCACACGGCCGGTCTGGTCCTCGAGCCGAAGGGATGTGGCGACTCCCGGCGATGCGGTGCCGATTGTGCGAATCGTCACGGAATCGAATGTCACCGAACGGAGCGCGGCCGAAGCGGTGATGTTCAGGAGGGGGACGTTTGACCCGGAAACGAGTTCCGGTACCGTCGACTGCTGCACGACAAGCAAGCTGCCGACGTTGAGGCCCACGGCCACATCGCCCGCGTCATCCTGGCCATCCCATGACTGCATCGCGGCGGAAGCGGTCACGCGGGACGCGGCTGCGGCGACCGAAATCCACTCCGCCTCGACCTCGATGCGTGGGCCGAGGACAGCGGCGGGAATCGATGTGGGCTTGATCCAGCCGTTCCAATCTCGAGGGTTCCGATTCGCATCGAACTCCCAGAGCCGGCTCTCGCGGATCACCCCCGCGTCCCCTGATATCTCGACCATTCGGTCCGCGCCAAGCCCATCAATGCGATAGCCGGTGGTGGCAACGTTGTCTGCGTCGATGAAGATTCGCGCCGTGGGGCTCCGTGCCTGTGCGGCGACTCCGGCGGGATCCCAGTCCCGGGCGTCGCCATCGATGGTGACGGGGTAGCGGCTCGTCGTCGAGAGGAGCGGGCCTAGGAGCGGGAGAAAGAGAAACGCTGTAACGAGAAGCGGGATCAAGTAGAGCTTCCACCTGGTCCGAGACCTCTCGCGTCGGAACCGGTTCGCGTGGATTCCAGTCGCAAACCCGTCGCCATTCGTCAGCCCGTTTGTCATCCCGCGGCGAGGGGCAGCGAGCCCGTTCGTGAGTCCGTTGGTCCGGCCCCCGGCCTGGAGACCGTTTGTGAGCCCCCCACGGCCCACTGCCAGCCCGTTCACGATGCCGTTCGTCCGCCCGACGCCCCGGACGGGAGGTCGGGCGAGGCCGTTCGTCCGGCCTTCTCTCCTTCCATCATCGGAAGTCTTTGACCGCAACGGGGTCGGACTCTCGTGACTGACCGACGGACGGGGGGACGGCTCCGCCGCCAATCCCTGCAGGCGATCGACCTCAAGAGCTCGGAGCTGGCACTTCTCGGCCTTCTCGCGCTCTCCCAGCCCCCTGTGGATCTTTGCCTTCAGCCGCCACAACCCTGGGTACTTATCGTCGAGCAGGGCAACCGTTTCCAGGGTCGCTACTGCCGACACAAGGTCCCGCCGCCGTCCGCTCCGTGCGAAGGATGCGGCCTTCACGAACAATGCGTCCACGTCGTTCGGGTCGATTGCTAGACGCTCATTCGCAATCGCGAGGCTGCGGGCAACGAGGTCGCCGGCCTTCATCCGTTCCACGAGCGAAGGGACGGGTGGACGGCTCTCCTCCGGTCCGACTCGCTCTTGGGATTCTGGTTCTCCGGGCGCATTGCGCCCCTTGACCGCCGGCTGCGGGTTCGGGTCATCCTGGGTGCTACCCAGTTGGGCAGGCACGCGGGCATTCGTCGCCAGCGGGAGAGAACCCGACTCGAGGAGTGTTCCCTTCAAGGACAATACCGAGATTTTGTGGATCGCCTTGTCGCCCTCCCGGACGACCTGCACTTCGACGACGCCGTCGAACCCCTGCTGAAGGGACGACACGGCCGACGCGTCCTCGGTCTTTTCGAGGCTGAACAAAGATGTGAAACCGAAACTCTCGAGACTCGTCTTGACGCCCCAAGCGAACCTGGCGACCGTCGCGGGGTCGTTGGTGAGAAGGGCCGGGGACAGAATCTCGAGAACCGCCCGCATCTCGCCGCTTCGAGGAAGTGAGTCAGTCGCCTGAGCGATTGCAGCGGCGACATCCTGGAGATCGCCTGAGGAGCGGAATGTGTCTCCCTCGATTGCGACCTGCGGATGACCCTCGCGTTTCCGCTCCTGCCATTCGACGAACCGCAGACGACCGTCGGCGGCAGCCCGGTCAATGTCCACGCCGGCACGCCTCGTGGTTTCCCGGAATCGGGCTCGCGGGATCGAGGTGAGCACGACCAGGGCTGCGCCCCCAGCCTTGAGACCCTTGGCTATGAACTGAGTGAGGAACGCGACGTTCTCCACGCCCGCGGGGCTCTGAACGACGACGGAGGCGCCCTGGGGGAACCCCCCTTGGGTGACGGCGTCGAAGGCGGGGATGCCAGATGGAATCCTCTTCAATTCGCTCGGCGGCGAGACGGATTCTTCCGTCACCGGTTCAACACCCGAGCACCCGGGGCTGTGATCATCAAGGGCCGAGATGTCTCGCCGGCCGAAAGCGGGATGGCGAGGTCGCCGTCCACCCGGTCGAGGGGGAGCGCGCTCGGGTTCGGTTTCCCCTGCGAGCGACGCCTGCGGCCGGCCACCCGGCGCCACCCCCAAAGGACGATGAGGCACACGGCGATCGGTACGATAGTGGTCTCGAACTCGGGGATGTGGAAGAAGTAAGTCTCCGAGGTCGTTGTTTTCCAGTAGAGTCCGTCTCCGTCCGTCCCGTACGGGGCGTCGGTCGGCGTGCGAACGACGATTGTGGGGTTGTCCGAGGAGGCACCTACCGCCTGTCGAGATCCCCAGGTGCCCGAGGTGCGCTTCTTGTAGTATACTTGAGAAGACGAGGTCGAGACATAGAGGGCGTGGACGTTGTTCACACTGTCGATTCCAATCGACAATTTAGTGAAGATTGTGCCGGTCAGCGAGTCGACGGTCTCGGCGGCAGCGAAGCCGTTGCTTGGGTAGTCCAAGAACCGAACGTACACTCCCCGCGTCGTTCCGTCAACGTCCTTCCCGTAGGAGACCCAGAGGTCCGCGCCCGTCGCAACATCGAAAGTTGTTGCAAGACTCGGATAGGATCCGCTCTCCGCCCCGGTCGCAACGGTGTCCACACCGGCGGACCCATCGAACTTTGTGAACTCGGATGCGGCGTCGCAGGAACTGCTGGAGAGATCTTTGCAGACCACGTATTCCACATCTCTGACGGACGTAGAGGCCCGGAACTGCAGGTCAAAACTCTCGTAGAGATCGGTCCCGGTCGCGGCAGTGAACGTGGTCCGGAGCTGGACCCACTTGTGCGTGTTCGACCCCATGGCGACGTTCGTGGCGGAGCTCCACGTGCTCGGGGCCGTGAACGTTCGATAGGTGATTTGGCCCGATGTCGTTCCGTAGACGAGGAGCCCCTTGCTCCCCGTTGCCTCCCACGCGAAGTCGAACGGGCGCGCGTCGGAAAAATCGATTCCGCTGTCCTGGAGCGTAACCGAACTCCAGGCCAGGCCGCTCCAATAGACGGTGTACAGCGCGTTGACGTTGTCGCCGAGGGAGATGACCATGTCGTCCGCGGTCGAGAGGGGATTCGATTTCAGGGAAATCCATCGAATCTCTTGGGTGCCGGCGCAGACGAAGGTTGTGGACGCGCTCCAACTGGATGTGTATACCTCGTACCGGCAGTTCGTCGTTCCGATGTCAATGGATATCGCAATGAGACCGCCTGAATTCGACTCCCACGCGATCGCGGCTTGTTCCTCGTCGGGGGTCACCGCGTTCGGATTGATCTCCGTGTACGATCCGAAGGCGCTCCCGTCCCATATCCACGCATTCACATCGGAGTCTGTGAAGTCCCCGCCGACGAGTCCGATTTGGTCGCTCCCTTGCTTTTCTGCCAATTGGACGAGAGAATATTGAATGTCGCCCGCGTGGCCGGTGTCGTCGAGGCATTGTTCCGCGCTCCACGACCCGCCGACGTACGTCCTGTACGCAATGTCGCATGTCCCGCTCGCCGATAACACGGCATAGACGAGAAGAGCGTCCCCGCTCAGTTGTTCGAATGCCACATCGACACGCAGCTGCGACTGGGAGGGTGCGGAGGACCATACTTGTCCGATGTTGTTTGTCACCGTGCACGAGGGTGTGCACGTGTATACGTCGAGGAACCCGTCGTCGCTCAACGTCACAACGATTTTGGTTGTCGGGGTCGTTGGCGACCACGCCATCCGAGTCAGACGGATCGGACTACCCGCCGTTGACTGTTCCGCCTCGGCGCCCCATGCGGACGCGGCCCACGCCCTCGTCTTAAGGCTGTTGACACCGTTGGTCCCGGTGTTGGAGCGGTACCCAATCTCCGCGTCGTCGATCATGGAGTGGTCCCGGACAAGGCTCACGTAATTGTTCTGGGGGGACACGTCGACGGAGCCGCCGGAATGCATCGGTCCCCACAGGACCGTCGATCTCCAGGGACTCACGTGGATTACCACCAGCTTTAGTTCCGCGTTGAGAGAGCTCGCGGCGGGGGCAGTCGCGGCACCCTCGTAGAAGGGATTCGATACGGTTGTGGTCACCTTGCGCACCATGGCTTGCCACATGCCGGAGCCGCTCCCGGAGCCGGAGACCGCGATGGTGTGGGCGAATTCATTACTCGATCCCGCCCCTGCCCCGGAAAGCCGGACGTCGTCCGCGGCTGCGGCGATGGTCCTCGTCGACACGAGTGCGTCGAGCTGGATTGCCCCGATGACGATATCGTCGCCCACGCCGAACGTTGTCGAGACCGAACCGATGACCGTCCGCGTTGTACCCATAGAAACGCTTCCGGTGTCTACGGCCGACACGGGCAGCCCGCGGAAGACATGGATTTTTGCCTCGGCGTTACCTCCGAGCGCGTCGTTGATCTGACACCAAACGGAGTACGCCTGATTTGCCGCGCCTGAAGGGTCAATTGCAACGAGGAGCGCCGAGTATCCATCCGGAGCCGAGTTTATCGGGTTCGCGGCCCGATACTCGTTGGTTGCGATGATCGGCGAGCTGGAGAGCGTTCCGCGACGGAGCACGAGGTCGCCGACGGGTATGTCGATCTGCTCGATGGTGCTGTCGAACTGGACCGCAGCGACGACGATGTTCGGCATCGACGCAGTCGAAACCGGGAACAACGTTGACGCGCTCCCAACAAGAACGGCCGATGTCGAGACCGCCACGGACCCCCCGTCCGTAAACACGCTGTCCGCACTGCTGAGCCCGTCGAGGAGCAGGAACTTGACCTCCGCATTCACGCCCGTCCCGCTCGCGGCACTGAAGAGACCGTACGTCGGGTTCGCTGGGGCGCCGCTGTCCTTTCCCAGGACGACGACGAACAGCCCGTCTCCGATGGCCGCGGTCGCTGCGATCCGGACTTCAAACTCGGTCTGGGAAACCAACGGGTCCGACGTCAACGTGCCGCGCCGCAACTGGATGTTTCCAGCGGAAATCGTGCGCGCCGACGCCCCGGTGTTCTTTAGTTGCGCGATCGCGATGATGAAGTTGTCCCCCGCAGGGAGCGTCGTGGCAACGGAATCCAGGAGGCCCAAGGTCGTTGTGATGGCGACCGAGCCACCGTCCTTGAACGCGGAACCCGTCGGGGGTCCACGGTTCTTGTAGTACACGTTGCCGCTCGTCTTCGATGAGCTCCAAGCGATGTGAGGGTTATTGCCCGTGTCGGTCGAGACCGTTGGCATGAATCCGGGAGCCGCGTCATCGACGATCGTCACGGGTTCCCAGTTCCCTGCCGACGCCAATTGGGCCTGGGTCGGGTACGCGACGGTGGTCCTCGTGTACCTGACCCGATCGAGGACGCTTTGGTCTCCACTCGCGGATGCGGACACCCATACCACGTGGAGGAATCCGCCGGAGTCGATCGCCATCGATGGCTCCGAAGAGTCGAAGGTGTAGAGGAGTGGGCTGTCCGCGGAGTTACCGGAGGCGAGGACAATTTGGGAGCCCCAGGTCGAGCCGCTCGTGTCGGAGCTCCGCCGCAAGATCACCCGGTCCCATCCCCCGTTCGTGTCGCGAATGTGGATGGCGACGAGCTTCAATTCCCCATTCATAGAACTCGGGGACGCGGCGGCCCCTTCATAGACGGGGCTCGCGGAGGATGTCGTCTTCTTGAAGGGCAAGGTCATGAACAGCCCGCGTCCGGTGGACGTGTCGATGATCTGGGTAAATTGATTCGCGGAATCGGACGCGCCCCCGCCTTGCAACCGGGTATCGACGGCGCCTGCGGCAATGGTCACCGTGGAACCCGGAGGGGTCGATTGGAACGTTCCGATCACGACGTCGTCGCCGTCTGAGAAGGTTGTTGAGACCGACCCGATCACTGTCCGAGTCGTCCCGACGGCGACGGATCCCGTGTCCACTGCGGCGGCTGCGAATCCTCGGAAGACGAGGATTTTCGCCTCTACTGAGGAGCTCGTGGCTGCCGCGATGGCAGAAACCCGATACGTCGGGTCGGCACCCGCGGCCGTGTCGATGGCGACGAGGACGGAGTACATCCCGTAGACCGGGTCCCCCGCAGCTCTGTTTCGTATCGTGAATTCATTCGACGCAAGGGTGGCCAGCGGCGAAACCCGTTTCAGCATGAGGTTTCCGGCCAGGATGTCGACCCCATCGACGGTTGTAGTGTGTTGCATCACCGCGACGACGATGTTCGGCAAGGAAGCCGAGGCCGCCGCAAACCCGGTGGCCGCGACATCCAGGACGGTCGTCTCCGATGTGCCGATGGCGACGTTGCCGCCATCACCCAGAACCGATGCTCCGGCGCCGTTGATGACGATGAACTTGACTTCTCCATTTACCCCTGAGGCCGCCGCGGCGGCCCGGATTCGATACGTCGGGCTTGAGGGAGCCCCGGAATCTCGGCCCACCAGGATCGCGAACTTGCCGTCTTGCTTGGCGCCATCGGCCTGGATGTTGACGACGTTTTCGTTCTGGGACAGAAGGACGTCCGG
>VBML01000221.1 GCA_005878915.1 Methanobacteriota archaeon
GTTGGACGCGAGTCTGTTTCTATCTATCGGGGCCAGCAGAGACTGGATCGAACGCGCGACTGACTCGAAATTCCAACTCGAGCATCCTCGCGGTGAGGACTCTCCCTATCAAGTAGCCCACAACGAGGCTGCCACCGACACTCGCTAGAACGACAGCAGCGAGGGCAAGGTCCACCATGGAA
Organism: Methanobacteriota archaeon; assembly: GCA_005878915.1. Lineage (GTDB taxonomy): Archaea > Thermoplasmatota > Thermoplasmata > RBG-16-68-12 > RBG-16-68-12 > EA-19. Next base: position 183 of record VBML01000221.1, read on the forward strand.
TCCTTCCAGGAGTCGAGTCCTAACTGAAAAGCTTGGCGCAGTCCAGGCGCCGGGCCATAGACTTATGAACCGACCGAGGTTACGTCGGCGGGATTCCCATGACGCCATCCTCGGGCAGCATGCACATCAGGAAAGGCGCGGGAGACGCCCTCTGGTTCTTGGGCGAGCTGTACGAGATCAAGGTCGACGGGTCCGCCCGAGGAGGGCCGACGGTCGTGCAGGTCACCGTCCCGCCGGGGCCCGTGCTGGGCGCCCCGCCGCACGTCCACGACAGCGACGAGGTCGCCACCGTCCTGGAGGGCACGCTCCGATTCCATTTCGGGGATCAGACCGAGGATGCGGGGCCGGGCTCCGTGCTCCACTTTCCGAAGGGGACCCCGGAGTGGTTCGAGAACACGACCAAGCAGGCCGCGAAGCTCCTCATCGTCTACGGCGGCGGCCGCATCGCGTCGTTCTTCAAGGAGGTCGGCGAGCCGGCCAAGACGAGGACGCTTCCTCCGCCGATGGCGGGACAGCCGGACCTGGAAAAGCTGGGGAAAATCGCCAAGAAGTATGGACTCGAGATCAGGGCACCTCCACAGTAGGCGCGAGCCAACGCTGTTTCAGTCTGGCTGCCAACCTGGGTTGCCCGGAGGAAACCCCTTTATCGGGAAGTATTTTAAGGAAAGGAAGCCTCAAGTCTCCATTACTGTGCTGCAGCTCCTAGCCACAAGTAAAGGCGGCTTACGGATGGTTAGACTCTTCCTTGAGGAGCGCCTCATGCGATCGTAATGGAGGATTGGACAGTCATTCTGAGGCGGCCCGACGGCCGGTTAGAGTTTGAGCACGTCGAGGCCGAGTCATTCTCTCTCGAACGCGACCCGCTCTCGAAGAACACCCGCATCCGGTACTATGTCCTTCGAGACTCGGACGGTGCCGAGGTCGCGCGGTTCAACGAGAAGGACGTTGTGGGGATCCGGAAGGGCCGCCACATCGACGTCACCGCGAAGCAAGACTGGGACTGGTGAGCTGGTCGCTCGCGTGACCGCTCCGGGTATCGACACGCGCCAAGACCTAAATCCTTATTGGCCCGAAACCAGTTTGCATCGGGGATGGCGATCCGACCTGAGACGAAAGTCTGGTGGGGTCAGGCACAGCGCGACTTCGCCATCGCTCGGCTCACCCATGGGGAGCGAGCCTACGATGCCGCCGTGTTTTTCTGCGAACAGGCCTCACAGAAAGCGCTGAAGGCCCTCATTCTGCATCGGACTGCCAAGATGCCGCCGCGGATTCACAACCTGCCCGAGCTTGGGCGGCTCGTCGGGGTTCCTGCGAAACTTTCCCGTTTTCTTGCGGAGCTCCAGCCGCACTATATCCGAACACGGTATCCCGACGCCGCGGGGGCCGTGACGAACAAGATCTACGACGGCCGTCTCTCGCTCCACTTCCAACGGGGTACTGAGAAGGTGCTCGATTGGGTTCGAAGCAGGTTGCGGTGAGCCCGGCATTCCGCCGATTCCTGGGGCGGCTCCGGCGCGAGCTTCGCCCCCAACGCGTCCTGTTGTTTGGCAGTCGGGCTCGCGGTGACAATCGGCCGGACAGCGACTACGATCTATTGGTCGTGTCTGATCGGTTCGGCTCAATCCCCTGGGTCCGCCGCGCCGCCCTCGTGACGATCTTGTGGGACCTGCCTCTTGACGTGGAGCCGATTTGCCTGACCCCTGGAGAATATCGGCGCCGACGGAATGAGATTTCGATTATTGGAGAAGCCGTCCGTGAGGGCGTTGCCCTGATACGGTGAAGGGGGGCCTACGGGGGATGCCCGTGAGAGGGTCGAGAGATGGGTCAGTGCCACCAGACCCAGCCAGTCTCCTTCCCGCGCCCAAACGTGCGAAAGGACCGGTCGACGTTCAGTGTCTGAAGCACCCTGTGCACCCGCTCGATTGAAGCCCGACCCCCCTCGATCAACGGGTGGGTGAGCGGACGGGCCGAGCGAGGACCCGCGTCTCCGGCGTCAATAAGAGCAGCGATGTGTCGAGACTGTCTTCAGGTGCCGGTCCACCGAGAATTTCTCCCGCGTTTTCGATGAACTCGGCTACCTCCCCGACCCACTTCTTCGCCTCTTCCTGCCCCGCCTCGGCTCCTTTGTAGTCATACTCGGGTTTCGCCGCCGCGTTCGCTCGGGTGAGGAGGGAGCAAAGGTGGGCGTATTTGGGAGGAATCTTGTTCTGCTTGATCAGTGTCCCAAACATCGCCGCCGCGTCCTCATGCCGCGTGGAGCGACGGCCGAGGAAACGCATGGTGAGCGCGTCGTTGGCCTTGATGCGAGCGTGAATCGACTGTGCGATCGCAACGGTGAAGCGCGCCTGGCCCTTAGGCTTGTTCTCGAAGGTGAATTGGCCGCATCGAGCCAGCTCGCGGCCTCCTCAAGGTCTTTCATAAAGCACCTGTCCCGCCCTGAGCGCGTCGCCCAGTTGGCCCCGTGACCGTAATTCCTGAGGCGTGACGATCAACGGACCCACCTTCATCCCAGTCCGGTCTTGAACCTCGGTGGCGGCGCCGTAGATCCGATCCATCGCACGTTTCGACTTACGCGAGAGGACGACCGCGATGTCCACGTCGCTTCCTGCCGCTTCCACTCCTTCAGCTGCGCTGCCGAACAGGACAGCCTTCTTCACTGGCGAGATGTCCTCCAACAATCGTGCGAATTCCCGCGCGGCGGCTCGATGTGGGGAGAGCTCAAGCGAACGGATTCTGTCGAGATCCCTCAGAAGGGCGGAGTCCTCGTTAACCGATAGGCACTGGCTTGTCCCGACCCGTTCCGAGGTGAGTGCTCCTAACGCCCTGAGTTCCTCCACCGTTCGCCATGTCGTCGCGTACGGAGTTCGGGCTTGAATCGAGAGTTCCCGGACCGTGAACCGCCGTTTGGGATTCGCGAGCAAAGCCTCAACGATGCG
>VBML01000222.1 GCA_005878915.1 Methanobacteriota archaeon
CGAGGACGTCGAGGGCGCTGTCCTGTTCTACCACACATACGACATCGGCGATGATGGCACCCGCGAGTACCAGGGTGTCGCGATGGCCCACTTCCACACGGTGGACGCGAACAGCGACACCCACAACGAGTCCGCGAGGCTCGAGTTCGCCGCGTACGAGGAGCTCGACATGAACCTCGACGGAAACCCAGAGGCCGCGCGCGGGCTGTACCTCGAGATGAGCGCGTTGGACGCGAACTCCAGCGGCATTCCGGAGGCGGTGTGTCTCGAGATCGCGGCAGGCGCGTACCTGGACCCGGACAGCAACGGGCGGGCGAACGCGGTCCAAGCCGCGGGCC
>VBML01000223.1 GCA_005878915.1 Methanobacteriota archaeon
CTCCAGCGGAATCGCGGAACTCGTGGAGGCTCGCGCGATCGCGGGGGCGTACGTCGATGCGGACAGCAACGGAATCCCGGAAAAGGAATCCCTGTTTGCAGCGCACGCGACCATCGTGAACGCGATCGAGGACGAGCACCCCGAGCATGTCCTCGTGGAGGCCCTCGCGTACGAGCGGGAGGACCCGAACGAGGACGGCGTGTACGAGGAGCAGCGGGCGGCGGCGTTCCGCCTCGAGGCGAACGACACGAACTCGAACGGGTTCGCGGAGATCGTCTCCGCGGAGTTCTGGGCGGCCCACGTGCGGGACGCGAACTCCGATGGAACGCCCGAGTATGAGGGAGCCATCGCGGCACGGTACACGGCCATGGACGCGAATGACGACGGGAACCCCGAGAACCGCACCTTCGAAGCCGTCGGCTACGAGTACGAGGACGCGGACCAGAACGGCGTCAAGGAGTGGGAGAACTTCTTCGCCCTCCGGTACACGGCCCTCGACGAGAACTCGAACGGCGTCGTCGAGAAGGTGTCCGCGGACGCGGTGTTCCTCCATGTCGAGGACCACGACCAGGATGGAAACGCGGACGCGAAGTCCTGGGTGATCTTCCGATACCGCGCGGAGGACCACAACGAGGACGGCACCTGGGACTACGAGGACCTCCTGATCTGGAAGCACACGGAGACGTCGCCCTAGAGACAAACGTCTTTCCCAGCCCGGGGGCCGGACGCCATGGAGAGCCCCCGGGCATCCTTCTGTTTTTCATCGGACCCGCGTGGATTCCGGGCTCCCGCGACGAAACGCCTTAGTATCCCCGGTGTCGTCCGGTACCCATATGGGGAAGGAAGAAGTCGTCGAGGGCTCGGCTAGGATCCCGGAGCGGGTGTTGCGGCGTTTCACGGTGGCGATCTTCCGGAAGCTCGGCGTCACCGCGAGAAACGCGACGATCGCGGCGGACGTCCTGATCGCCGCAGACCTCCGTGGGATCGGCTCGCATGGTGTCGCCCGGCTCCCCCGCTACGTCACCGGGATCAAGAACGGCTCGATGGTTCCGAGGGCGGTGGGTCGAATCGTCAAACAGACCCGGGCCACCGCGCTCCTCGACGGGGGCAACGGGCTCGGGCAGGTCGTCGCCCGCCAGGGCATGCAGATTGCCATCCGGAAGGCGCGGCAGACCGCCGTGGGCTTCGTCGGGGTCCGGAACTCGAATCACTTCGGCATCGCGGGCTACTACTCGATGATGGCCCTGAAGGCGGGGATGATCGGGATCGCATCGACGAACGCGGCGCCCCTCGTGGTGCCGACGTTCGGTCGGACCGCGGTCCTCGGCACGAACCCGATCAGCGTCGCGGTCCCGGCGGGGCGGGAGGAGCCCTTCGTCCTGGACATGGCGACGAGCGTCGTGCCGCGCGGGACGGTCGAGGTGTACGATCGCCAGGGAAGGGAGATGCCGCACGGGTGGGCGGTCGATACCACAGGCCACTCGACGACGAGCTCGAAGGCGGTCCTCGACGCCCTCGCGAAGCGCCTCGGCGGTGGACTCCTCCCGCTCGGCGGCGAGGGCGAGAAGTTCAGCGGCCACAAGGGCTACGGCCTCGCCCTCCTCGTCGACATCCTGTGCGGCGCCCTTCCTGGCGCCGCGACCGCCCTCGACGTCTACGGGGACGAGGAGGCCGCGAACGTGGGGCACTTCTTCGGCGCAATCGACGTGCGGGCGTTCCGACCGCTTCCTGCCTTCAAGCGGGACATGGACAAGCTCCTCCGGACATTGCGGGAGGCCCCGAAGGCGGATGGCCACGAACGCATCTACGTGCACGGAGAGAAGAGCTTTGCAATGGAGCGGGATCGGAGGCCGAAGGGGATCCCCCTCGGCCCCAAGGTCGTGGAGTCCCTCCGAAAGATCGGGGACGAGGTCAAGGTTCCGTTCCGGATAATCTAAAACGGCGGCGCGGGATAGAGAGAGCGCCATGGACACCTGGGATGTCGCCGTCGTTGGCGGGGGAATCCTCGGCACGTCCCTCGGCTACTGGCTCGCGGCCCGCTACGATGGGCGCATCGCGGTGATCGAGCGCGAGAAGACGGTCGCGGAGCACACGAGCCGGCGGAACACGGGCGTTGTCCATCGGCCGTTCTACCTCCATCCCGAGAAGCGGCGGATCTTCGCGCGAGCCGCGCAGATCTCCCATGGCCTTTGGAGGGACTACGCCGCGGCGAAGGGGCTGCCGTTCGACGAGGTCGGCACGTACGAGGTGGCGCTCGACGACGCGGGGATGGACGTCCTTGGGACGTACACCACGTGGGCGGTGCAGAACGGAATGCGGCCGGACGAGGTCGCGCTCCTGGATGGGCGGGAGATGCGCCAGCGGGAGCCGAACGTGTCGTGCGCGGGCGCGCTCCTCTCGAAGACGGACACGGTCGTTGACTACCGCGCGTTCACGACCGCCCTCCGGAAGGACGCGGAGGACCTCGGGGCGAAATTCCTCATGAGCTCCGGCGTCCGCGGGGTCGACGCCCTCGGGGACGACCTGGACGTCGCCCTCGACAACGGTCAGGAGCGATTCCGAACCCGG
>VBML01000224.1 GCA_005878915.1 Methanobacteriota archaeon
CGTGGCGAAGTCCCTTGCGGGCGGGGTCCCCATCGGCGCGACCCTGACGACGGAGGCGGTCGAACGGGGATTCAAGGGGAGCCACAACTCCACGTTTGGCGGGAATCCGCTGGCGTGCGCGGCGGGCACCGCCGCGATCGATTACACCGTGCGAGAACGACTGCCGGAGCGGGCCGAGCGACTCGGCTCGTGGGCCATGGACGAGATTCGCGGTCTGGAAGCGCCCGGGGTGCGAGAGGTCCGCGGCCTCGGCCTCATGATTGGGATCGAGCTCCGCGAGAAGGCCGCGCCGGTGCTGGAGGCCCTCCAGGACGACGGGGTCATCGCGATCGGCGGAGGGTCGAGCGTCGTCCGCCTGCTCCCGCCCCTCGTGATCCCGGAGGAGCAGTGGACTCGCGCGATCGAGGCGCTCGGGAGAGCCTTGCGCCATGGATGACGTCGGAGTCCTCCGGGCCCTCCTTGAAGCCTACAGCCCGTCCGGGTCCGAGGGGAGTGCAGTCTCGGTGTTCCTCCAAGCGGCCCGCTCGCTCGGCTTCGCGGCTCATGCGGACCGGGAGGGGAATGCGATCGCTCGGATCGGGACGGGGCGGCCGCAGGTCATGTTCCTCGGGCACATCGACACCGTCGAAGGGGAGCTGCCCGTCCGCATCGCGGGCGGGAACATCACGGGACGGGGAGCCTGCGACGCGAAGGGGGCCCTCGCTGCCGCGCTCGTGGCGGGGAGCCACCACACGGGCCCGGGAGAGATCGTCATCGTCGGAGCCGTCGGCGAGGAACGGGACTCCCGAGGCGCGCGGTACCTGATCCCCCGCCATCGGCCGGACTTCCTGATCGTCGGCGAGCCAAGCGGGTGGTCCGGGGTCACCGTCGGATACAAGGGGAACCTCAGCCTCATCGTGCGCTTCGAGGGGGAGCGCTCGCACCTCTCGGCCCCCGCAGCGACGACGGTAGAAGCGGGCCTCGCCTTCCTGGAGAGCCTACGGGCGTTTTGCGAGGGGCGACAGGGCGACTCGGGCTTCCGCTCCCTCACGTTGAGGGTCCACACGATCGACACGCGGCGGGAGGGGAGCAGGGAGCACGTCGAGATCGGCGTGAACCTCCGGCTTCCTCCGGGCGTCAGCGTGAACGACGTGCTCGCGTTCCTGAAGGAGAGCGGTGTCGAGGGCCGCTCGCAGGTCATCGACCATTCCGAGGCTGTGGAGGTCCCGACGCGGAACGACGTCGTTCGCGCGCTGTGCGCGGGGATACGAAAGGCCGGAGCGCGCCCGACGTTGCTGCGGAAGCTCGGGACCTCCGACCTCAACCTCGCGGTCCCCGCGTGGGGCTGCCCCGCGGCGGCGTACGGGCCCGGGGACTCGCACCTCGACCACACGGACTCGGAGAGCCTCGACGTCCAGGAGTTCCGTCGATCGATCGAGGTCCTACACGGCGCGTTCAGCCGTCTCGCGGCACGCCCTGAACTCGCCAAGACCGCTCGGGCCGCGTAGGCCACTCATTCCGCGCGGATGCGTTCTCCCAAGGACTTCGGGTCTGTCTCCACTCCGAGGCGGTGGAAGTACCGCGCGATGTTCGTGCAGTCGCGGAGGAACCACTCCTCCGATCGCGGGTGCGCGTGTGGCACCGCCTGTCCGCAGTCGATGACCCATAGGTGCCCCTCCCATACGAGGACGTTGTACTCGCTCAGGTCCCCGTGAACGAGCCCCCCGCGATGAATCGCCCGCATCGTCTCCAGCAGGTCCTCGAAGCCCGCCACGGGATCATCGAGCCGGACTTCCCGCAGTGACGGCGCGGGCCGCGTCTCGTCGCCGATGTACGACATCGCAAGGATGTTGTTCCGCTGTTCGATCGCCTTCGGGACGCGGGCGCCCGCCGCGCTCATTCCGAGGAGATTCTTGTACTCCTTCTGAGCCCATGCGTAGATCATCGCCCGGTGCCCCCGCCCGATGTTGCGAAAGCGCGAATCACCCTGGATGTACGTCGCGATCGTCTTGAATGTAGAGTTGCTCACTCGGTAGATCTTGAGGGCCAACGCGGCGCCATCACGGGTGGTCGCATGGAATACGTTCCCCTCCTTCCCCGTGGCCACGGGGTAGTCGACCGTTGAGAGAACCCCGTCGTTGATCAGCTTCGCGATGAGGAGGAGGGTTCGTTGATCGAACACCTCGTCGTATGTCTTCCGCTCGTCGCCGTCGCGCGACCGCGACCGCCAAGAGTCTATCTGTCTCTCGAGGCGATGGAGGGCGCGGTCGTCAATCATCCCGATGTGAGTCATGGGTCCGCATCAATAAAAGCTGACGGGGTCATCCGTGGTCCCGAGCCAGGGACCGAGGGTGCCCCCTTACGACGACGGAGGCGGCGGAATCGCCGGAGGGGGTGACACGGGCTCCGCCTCGAGATGTTTCGGCTTGATGCGAATAAGAATCGTCTCGGGCCTCGGTCGAATCAGGTTCCAGCCCGCTTTCGTGATCGATGCTCCGACGAGCCACATGATCATGAGCATGAAGAACGTCGTGATGACCGCGGTGACGGCGATGAGGATGCCGATGATCGGCCGGAACACGGCACCGAAGTCGAGGCTCCCCGCGATCTCGCCCGGGTCCACCGTGCTGTTCCCCGCCGTGTTCGCACCCGGGAACGCCTGGAC
>VBML01000225.1 GCA_005878915.1 Methanobacteriota archaeon
AGGCGGCCCTCTGGGACGAGGTCAAGGACACCCTCGACGCCCCAGGTGTCAGCCTCTCCGGAGGGCAGCAGCAGCGGCTGTGCATCGCGAGGGCCCTCGCCGTCCAGCCCGAGGTGATCCTGATGGACGAGCCGTGCTCCGCCCTCGACCCCATCGCAACGGCGAAGATCGAGGACCTGATTTTTGACCTCAAGAAGGAATACACCGTCACCATTGTCACCCACAACATGCAGCAGGCCGCCCGGGTCGCCGACTACACGGCGTTCCTCTACCTCGGGAAGCTGATCGAGGTGAACCGGACGCGCGACCTGTTCGAGCGACCGAACCAGGAACTCACAGAGAAGTACATCACCGGGAGGTTTGGATAGTGCCCGAGTCCGCAGAGAGGAAAGCGCTCGCCGGGGGATTGCAGCGGCTGAACGAGAACATGGCCACCCTTGCGGAGCTCAGCGAGCTCGCGATCCGGAAGGCAATCGACGGCCTCCGCCGGCTCGACCCCGGGGTCGCGGACGACGTGTTCACGCTCGACGAGGAGATTTACGCGCTCCAGCTCGAGATCGAGTCGACGTGCGTCGACCTCCTTGCGCTCCACGCCCCCGTCGCCCGCGATCTCCGGACGATCACGACGTCGCTGAAGATCACGACGGACCTCGACCGCATCGGGCGGTACGCCAAGGACATCGCGGAGCTGACCCTCCAGTTCCATGCGAAGGAGGCGGACCACGCCCGGAATCTGGGGAGCATCCCGCAGATGGCGGAGATGACGATCCGGCTCGTGGACCGAGCCGCCCGGGCGTTCGTCGAGAGGGACGCGGAGTCCGTGCGCCACATCGAGGAGGAGGACGACTCCGTCGACCTCCTGCACGAGCAGGCGTTCCAGGAGATCATTGGACGGATGAAGACGGGGGAGCTCGACACGGAGGTCGGAGCGCGGTATATCCTCGTGAGCCGGTACCTGGAACGGATCGCCGACCACGCGGTGAACATCGGGGAGCGCGTCGTGTACATGGTCACCGGAGAGCGAGCGCCGAGGATTCGTGCGGCCGTCCGTGCCAGGGAAGAGCGTACGTAGGGGCGACGGTCCCCTGCGAATCCGGTGAGGATGCTTCGCTCGACGCGGTCCACGAGGCGACACCTTCCGTCCGAGATAATTGCCTGCGAACCGCTAAATAGCGCTGAACCGGCTGGGTCGTTCCCCGGAGGTCGGCCTTGGACCTCGTTCTCGCCCTCCTCATCCTGTTCGTCGCCGCGCGGGTCGCTGGCGAGGCGATGGAGCAGGTGGGCCAGTCGCCGATGATCGGCGAGGTGCTCGCGGGAATCCTTCTGGGCCCCTCCGTCCTTGGCGTCATTGATCCGAACCCGACGCTGCAGCCCGGCGCCTCCCTCTCCGTCGTCGCCACCCTCGGGGTCCTCGTCCTCGTGCTCCTCGCGGGGATGGAGCTGTCGCGGGAGGGGCTTCGCCAGGCGATCCGGGAGCGGAGCATCCTCGTCGCATTCGTGGAATTCGCCCTTCCGTTCGCGCTCGGCTACAGCCTCGCCGCGGCCCTCGGGATGGGCTTCCCGCAATCCCTGTTCCTCGGCACCGCCCTCGCGGTCACCGCTCTCCCCATCAGCGTGCGGATCCTGATGGACCTGAATCTCCTCCACAGCCGGGTCGGGCGGGCGATCGTATCCGTGGCCCTCGCGAACGACCTCATCGCGTTCGCGATGCTCGGCCTGATCCTCGAGTTCGTCCGCGTCGGCACGACGACCCTGGATCCGTGGGTCCTCGCGTGGGCGATCGTGAAGAACGTGCTGTTCCTCGGCCTCGTCCTTTGCGTGACCGTCGCTCTCAAGTTCGCGATGCGGGCGGCTCCGAGCGGAATGCCCTATTTTCAGGCGCTCATCGAGAAGCTGAAGGGGAGCGAACAGGGGATGGCGGTCAGCATCATCATCGCCCTCTCCCTGGGGGCGGCGGCAGAGGCCGTCGGGATCCACTTCGCCGTGGGCGTCTTCTACGGCGGAGCCCTCATCACTCCCAAGCTGATGGGGCAAAAGCACTTCGTGAGGATCCGCGGGGCGATTCAGACCGTCACGTTCGGCCTGTTCGGGCCGATCTTCTTCGGGTTTGTCGGGCTCACGTTCTCCCTGGCGTTGGGTGCATGGCCCGTCATCGTCCTCATCGTCGCGGTGGCGTTCTTCGGGAAGTTTTTCGGCGGGGTCCTCGGCGGACTCTTCGCGGGCTTCCGCGGCCGTCCCCTGATGGCCCTCGGCTTCGGACTGAACGCGAGAGGGATGATGGAGCTCCTCCTCGCGCAGGTCGGTCTCTCGACGGGCATCATTACGCTGGACATCTACTCCGCCCTCGTCGTCATGACACTCATCACGACCCTTAGCACGCCGCCGCTGATGAAACGGGCCCTCCGCGGGTTCACCGCCCGCGATATCCTGCCCGACGTCGTTCGGAAGGTGGAAGAGCCCGGCGGGTAGGCGACACACCGAGCGCCCTGGCGAAGGCACGGACCGCGGCCGCACCAAAAAAGATATAATCGGGGCGGGGCCTCTCTCGCAGCGCTCGACCTACATCGGGGGAGAGGGGGCATTGACGGTAGTCCGTTTTTCGTTTCTCACCGCCGTCTCGGCGATCGTCCTCCTCCTTTCGATCCTTTCCGGTGGCGCGTCCGCCCAGGGGCCCGGCGGGCTGTACGGCGGGACCCTGATCGTCGGAACGACCTCCGCCCTAGGCGCGGACCCGCTGAACCTCGCCCCCGAGAACGCGGTCCTCCACTCCCTCCTG
>VBML01000200.1 GCA_005878915.1 Methanobacteriota archaeon
AAGCCGACGACGATCGGGAAGCTTGCGCGGTACTTTCAGAAGAAGGGGCTGAGCGTCGGTGTCGTTGCCGCGGACACCCACCGGCCGGCCGCCCACGACCAACTGGAGCAGCTCGCGGACTCCATCAAGGTGGGGTTCTGGGGGGACCGCGGGGAGAAGGACGCGGTAAGGGTCGCCAAGGCCGGTGTGAAGGCCCTCGAGGGGACGGATGTCGTCCTCGTGGACACGAGCGGCCGCCACGCCCTTGAGGCCGAGCTGATCGAGGAGATCAAGGCGGTGGCGAAGGCCGTGCAGCCGGACGAAACGATTCTCGTGTTGGACGCCGCGACGGGGCAGCAGGCGGGTCCGCAGGCGAAGGCGTTTCACGAGGCGGTCGGGGTCACAAGCGTGGTCCTCACGAAGCTCGACGGCTCCGCGAAAGGGGGCGGGGCGTTGAGCGCGGTCGCCGAGACGAAGGCGCCGATCGTCTTCGTGGGGGTCGGCGAGAAGATCGAGGACCTGGAGAAGTTCGAACCCCCGCGGTTCATCTCGCGGCTTCTCGGGATGGGGGACCTCGAATCCCTCCTCGAGAAGGCGCAAGAGGCGATCGACGAGGAGGCTGCGGAAGAGCTCGCGAAGAAAGTAATGTCCGGGAAGTTCACCCTGCACGAGATGTACGAACAGATCGAGATGCTGGGAAAGATGGGCCCCGCTCAGAAGGTCCTCCGGATGATCCCGGGGGTCGCCGAACGGATGAAGGAGGGGGACCTCGACAACACGCAGGGGAAGCTTCGACGATTCCTGACGATCATGGACTCCATGACGGAGAAGGAGATGTCCGACCCGAAGCTCGTCAAGTCGACGCGCGTCACGCGGATCGCAAGGGGCGCGGGGGTCACGCCGCGAGACGTCAAGGAACTGCTGAAGCACTACGACATGAGCCGGAAAGCGATCAAGGGGTTTGCGGGGAATCGGAAGATGCGGAAGCAGCTGATGAAACAGCTCGAGGCGAGCGGGGTCGACGTGGGCGAACCCTGAAGAGGCCCTGCGGTTCCCATGATGAAGGAACCTTAATGAAGGCCATTCGGCTACGGCCTTCCCGTCGAGCGTGCAGACATGGGTCTGAAGGAGTGGATTGTTCCCCAGGAGCGGCACTTCTTCGACCTCCTCGAAGAGGACGCGAAGGCGGTCGCGGAAGGCGCGCGGGCCCTGCTCGACCTCCTGCGGGACTTCCGAGACGTCCCTGGCAAGCAGAAGCACATCAAAGACATCGAGCACCGCGGGGATGAGGCCGTCCACACGATTTTCGAGGAGCTGAACAAGACCTTCATCACACCGATCGACCGAGAGGACATCATGGCCCTCGCGAGCGATCTCGACAACGTCTTGGACATGATTGACGCGGCTGCGAATCGCCTTCGCCTGTACGAGATCGAAGAGCCCAGCCCCGCGATGGTCGACCTGGCAGAGGTCATCGTCGAGGCGACGTCTGCGCTCGAGAAGGCGGTGGGCATGATCCAGGACATGAAGCAGGCGGACAAGGTCGAGGCAATTTGCGTCGAGGTGAACCGGCTTGAGAACGTCGCCGACGACCTCATGAACACCTCCGTCGCAGCTCTGTTCAAGGAGAAGGACGTGATTCACATCATCAAGCACAAAGAGATTATCGAACGCCTGGAGGAGGCCACGGACTACTGCGAGGATGTGGCCAACGTGCTCAGCGACATCGTGGCGAAGAACCAGTGATGTGCCTCATGGCCCCACCGGCGCGGCGGGAGTGGGGCTTGTGACGCCACACTCGGCATTGCGGCCGATCGCGGGAGGTCGCGAAGGTGGTCCTTGAGATCCTCGTGCTCGCCATCATCATTGTCTTCTCCTTCGACTTCTTCAACGGGTTCCACGATGCAGCGAACGCGATCGCGACGATCGTGGCGACGAAGGTCCTGACCCCTGTGCGGGCCGTCGCGATGGCGGCGCTCGGGAACTTCGTCGGAATGGTGTTCATCACGAACGCAATCGCGGAGACGATCGGCAAGGGGATCGTCGAAACCTCTATCTTTGTCGGGGCCGAGTTCCTCCACGCGATTGTCATCGTCCTCTCCGGGGTCATCGGTGCAATTGCCTGGGACATCATCACCTGGTGGTGGGGCCTGCCGACATCCAGCAGTCACGCCCTCATCGGAGGACTCGTCGGCTCAACGATCGCTGCGGGCGGGATCGGTGCGGTGCTGCTCCCGAGCGCGGAGGGCACCGCCCGGTTTTTCGAACTCACGACGATCGCCTTTCTAGCTGGGGTGGCCTCCGTCCTCGCCCTCGCCATCGCCAGGAAGCAGTCTGTCAGTGGGGGGGCGATTGTCCTCGCCGGACTGTTCGCGGGCCTGATCCCCTCCGTTGTCCTCGCACGGCTTCTCCTGAAGGGGCTGGTCCAGATCGTTGTGTTCATGGTCGCCGCCCCATTCATCGGCCTAGTCTTCGCGTTCCTGTTCACCTTGGTCGTCATGCGGGTCGGACGGCACACCCCGCCCTCGAAGATCAATCATTACTTCAAGCGGCTCCAGCTCCTTTCCAGCTTCTTCTATAGCGTCACTCACGGGACGAACGACGCACAAAAGGGGATGGGGATCATCACACTCATCCTGATCATCGCAGCGATCGGCCCGCCGTGGGGCCCCGAAGTGGGTCAATTCCACGTCCCGTTCTGGGTCATCGTCGGGGCACACGCCTCGATTTCGCTCGGTACCCTCTTCGGCGGGTGGCGGATCGTGCGGACGATGAGCCAAAAGGTGACGGCGTTGAGAGCCTACCAGGGTTTCTGCGCGGAGACGGGCGGGGGGATCGCCCTCGCCGGTACCGCGCTTGCGGGCGTCCCCGTGAGCACGACCCACGTGATCTCCTCGGCTATCATGGGCGTTGGGGCCACGCGGCGTCTC
>VBML01000216.1 GCA_005878915.1 Methanobacteriota archaeon
AGTCCGACCGCCCGCGGATCGTCCTCATCGCCCACACCGCGCAGGGCTACGACCTCGGGCCCGCGCTCGCGGGGGCGATGGACCTCCCCCTCGTGACGAACTGCCTCGCGCTCACGCTCGACGGGGATCGACTCGTCGCGCTGCGCCGCATCCTCAACGAGAAGGTCCAGATGGAGGTCGAGATCCGGTCGAGCCGCCCCATCGTCGTGACGATGCGGCCCGGGGCGACCCCGCCGAGTGGCACCGGCCGGGGGATGATGAGCGTGACCGAGGTGCCCGTCTCGATCGACCCGACCGCTCCTCGCGCGACGTTCGTGCGCACAGAGCGCCCGGAGGTCACCGACATCGACCTCTCGAGCGCGGACGTCATCGTGTCCGCTGGCCGCGGGATCCAGAAGAAGGAGAACCTCGCCCTTGTCGAGGCGTTCGCCAAGGCGATTGGCGGGGTCGTCGGCGCGTCCCGTCCTCTCACAGACATGGAGTGGCTCCCCAAGACCCGCCAGGTGGGCCAGAGCGGGAAGACGGTGCGCCCGAAGCTCTACGTGGCCTGCGGGATCAGCGGCGCGATGCAGCACCTCGCCGGGATGAAGGACGCAGGGCTGATCATCGCGATCAACACGGACCCCACGGCGCCGATCTTCGAGGTCGCCCACTACGGCTTCACCGCGAACGTCCTCGAGCTCCTCCCCGCGGTGGTGAAGGAGCTGAAGGGCGGCTAGATGACGAGGCGACCGTCCTCGATGATTCGCTTCCCGTCGAGCGCGAGGGTCCCGTGGGCGAGGGCGTCGCCGAAGCCGTAATTGCTCTCGTTCGTACCGCCGTAGTCTCGGTTGTCCCCGATTCCGATCATCACGGTCCCGTTCGCGATGAAGTTGTGGAGATACCCCGCCTTCGCCTTCGGGTTCACGCCGATGGTAAGACTGCCGAACATGTCCTTCGCGCCCGTCCCCTCAGCGTAGTTGATCTGGGCGCTGGCCACGTTCCGCTTCGCGGCAAAGTCCGTCACCTTCCCGTTCTTGAACGTCCACGTGAGCCCCTCGATCAGGCGTCCGACGGACGGGATGCCCACATCCCCGATGAAAGTCCCGTTCGCGGAGTCCTCGATTGGGGCCACGGTCACGGACCCGGAGGGGAGGCTCGTCTGGACGTCCGCCAAGGTCCCGCTCGCGATGTCTTCGTCTGTGATGATCCCGTCCGACACCTCCACGGGCCGGGACGCTCCTGCGAGGCGGAACTTCAGATCCGTCCCGTTGTCCGCGGTGACGCGGACATTGTGCGGAACGAGGAAGAGGCCCTTGACGAGCTGGGCCATCTTGGCCATCGCCGGGTAGTTCACGCTGATCGCGTCCTCGACGTTCTTCTTCCAGGCCGCGTAGTTGATCCCGTACGTCCGCGCCCGCTCCCGCGTGACGAGGGACATGCCGACGAAGGCGCTCTTCGGCCTGTTCACCAGCTCCTTCTGGTGGTGCGCGTCCTCGCCCTGGTAATAGGCAGCCCACTTAGCGTTTGGGACCTTCGCCATCTGTGCCGGGTCCTTCGTCGCGCTCAGCCACACGTACGATCGGGCGTACTCGGCGATCCCTAAGCAGTGCGCCGAGGTCTTTCGAAGCTGGTCCTCCGTCAGGTGCTTGAACTGCCCGTAGAAGTAGTCGTCGTTCTGATAGAAGATCGCGGGATCCGCCCCAACCTTGAAACACTCCAGGGCGACATCCGTCGCAAGGTCCACTGTGTGCTCCGCGGCGGAGATGATTACCGGCTCGTTCTCTTGGATTCTCAGCACGTTCCGAACCACGGTCGCTGCAACGCTTGCCATACAATCACTCCCCAAAAGGGACCGAGGGATGGCGGTTCGGGACGATATAGATTGCCGCGTCGAACGACGGGTCGAATCAGACGTGCGAACCGCGGCGGAGGCTTCATCTAGGTTCCGCCGCGCTCGCTCCTCAATGGCCCAGGCGTTCCAGCCTCCGCCCACCCCGTACGTCCGGCCCGCACCGCCCAGGTACAAGCCTGGGTCCGTCGCGAGCATCGCCCTCATCTTCACCGGGTTCTTCGTGTTCATGTTCGGGACCCTCGCCGCCGCGCTGACCGGGATCGTCCATCCGGCCCTCGTGGCGGGGCTTGGGTTCGTCATCATGGCCTCCGGCGGCGCCGTGATGGCGATGGTGGACTCGGGCCAGGAACGTCCGGTCCCCGCCCCGCCCGCCGTCCAGTCCCCGCCGCCCGCGGGCCCGCAGGCCCCCCGCGGGTCGATCGAGATCCCGTGCCCGAACTGCGGCGCGCCCCCGCAGAACGTCGACCGCTTCGGTGTCGCAACGTGCGGGTACTGCCAGACGCGGTTCCTGGTCCATTGAGCGTCCGCGGCGGAGTCCTCAGGAGCCTTCATCTAGGCTCCTCGCAAATCCCGGCATGTGCAGTCCTCGATGCCGATCGGTCCGCCACCGGCGTGGGCTCCGCCCCGCCCGCGGTCGCCCGCGGTGATCATCGTTATCGTCTTCGTCGTCATTTTCCTCGTCGTATTGGGGGTCGGCGCTGCCGCGATTCTCTCCGGTGGCTTCCCTGGCATCGTCTTCCTCCCGTTCTGCGGGGTCATCGCATTCATGATCATCTTCGTCGTCCTCTTCGTCGTGCTCGCCGCGACCGGAGTTCTCCAGCGGCGGAACCTGCCGCCTCCGCCCCCGATCCAGCAGCCCATGGTGCCCGCGGGGACCCAGGGGCCCGTCGCTCTGACCTGTCCGAACTGCGGC
>VBML01000217.1 GCA_005878915.1 Methanobacteriota archaeon
CCTCGACCGCATCAATTGGACACTCAGCTTCGTGAACTATACGGTCTTTGGTGGCGGCCCCGAGATGACGGTGGTCGTCAACGGGACGACGACGGTCATCACGCTGAACGTGACGCACTACGCCACGGTATCCATCCTAGTAGGCGTCCCGGCGAACTCGATCGGCGGGCCGTTCACATTCGGCCTCCGTGGGGAGATCCCTGACGCAAGGAGATCCACTCCGATCTTCGAGGAACAGATCGACGTTAATATCACCGTACCTTGACGAACGCGCAAAACGTGCGGGTGAGCGATTGGTGCACGCGCATCGTGTGCGCCTCCTCGAGGCGTAGCCGCTCCTCCCCGATCCGTATTGCCTCCTCGGAGGGGAGGACCACCGCGGCGTACCCGCCGATGGGGAGAAGGGCCTTGAACGCGGAGAACGCTCGGCGGTACAGGTCCTCCGGGGGTTCTCCCCGCGTGGATGCGGCCCGCCCGTACGGGGGGTCTGTCGCAATCGCCTTCACCTTCCTAAGGTGACGGTGGACCTCGCCGACGTCCGCCACGAATGTCGTCCCCTTGAGGCCGTAGTGTTTGAGGACGGAAGCGGTGCCCTTCACCATTTTCTCTTGGAGGTCAGAAGCGAACACCGTCATCCCGAGACGAGCCGCCTCGATCGCGATTCCTCCCGTCCCGCAGAACGGGTCGAGGATCGCCCCGTCGTGCGGACAGCGGGACAGGTTCACAAGGGCGCGAGCGAGCTTCGGATGGAGGGAGATCGGCATTGAGAACGGCCTGCGCGCGACCTTGCGGGCTTCCATGTCCGAGCGTTCGACCTCGAGCAGCGCCTCGCCGAGGAGAAAGGCGCCCCCGTGGCGCAGGAGACGAAAGTCCCGGATGGGATCGCCTAGGTCGACGCGACCCCGCGGGTCCATGGCGCCGCCAACCTGGCGTTCGAGATCCCGCTTTTCGGCGGGGGAAAACGGCCCGTGTGCTCGGACCCGGAACGTTTCCCCCGCGAGTGGAATGCGCGCTGCCGCCCGGAGAATCGCAGACCATGCCCCGATGGCGAGGACGCGGTCCACGAAGCGAGACAACGAGACCCGCTCCAACGCCCTGCGAGGCGGGCGAAGCGCATCGACGATGAGGAGCTCCGGGGTGAAGGAAACCTTCCGAAGAGCAACGCCTTCCGCCTCCAGGGCCCCCAGGACATCCGCCCGCGGGAGCGTGGGGTGTTCGCCGGAGAGCTCAAACGCGATCCGCATTCTCGGCCTCCATGGGCGGAGCGGATTTCAAGCCTCCGAGACCGTCACGTTCAAGCCGAAATCCGCAGTGCACGCGCCGTGCTCGCGCTGCGACCGTTCTCCCCGAACGATATCCCTGCCGTGGCCGGGATCGTGAGGGAGTCCCTCCGCGAGAACTATCCGGCGACGATCTACGTGGACATCCACAAGTGGTGGCGGGACGGATTCATTGTCGCGGAGACAGAGGGCCGGATCATTGGGTTCATCGCGGGCGTGAGCAACGCGCCACAGAACGCTCGGATCCTGATGCTCGCGGTCCTTGAACCGTATCGAAAGCGGGGGATCGGATCTACCCTCATGGACACGTTCTTGCAGCAATGTGCCCTCCGGGCGATGAGGACCGTTGAGCTCGAGGTTCGCGTGAGCAACGGAAACGCGATCCAGTTCTACAAGCGGTATGGGTTCCAGATCGCGGGGACCCTCTCGAGGTTCTACACGGACGGCGAAGATGGATACAAGATGATCCGCCACCTTTGAAGCGCGTTGCCAAGTGTTGACGGGGGGTAGAACGACTGTCATGGCCCGGATCGCATGAGCGAGTTTCCTATCGCGGAGTGAGCGGGAAAGGTGGGAGTGAGTCCACAACCAAACGTGCTTGTCCAGGGCGCGCGCGCGTGCGTTCGACCCTCGGGTCACGACAGGGCCGTTTCGGATTGAGAGAAATAGGGCGCCTAGCTATTGAAGGCCCAAATGTGGTAGTCGCTACCTGTGTAGGGCCGCGTGCCGCAGAACAGGGGTCCGTCGAATATCGCGGGAGAGGTGTCGATTCCCCCGAAGGCGTTCGATGAAACCTGCCGGGACGTCACGAAGGTAAGTCCTATTCCCGGATGATGTAGAGGTCTTGGCCGTCGATGAAGTAGAGCCTCCCGTTCCCAACCGCGACAGAGGAGGCAACCGTGTTCTGGGCAAGCCCTCCAACGCGACGACCACGAACGACCCGGCAAGCTTGACGCATTCCAACTCTGTCCCCCCACGAGGAAGCCCGAGATCAGCATATGCAAACTTAAGTCTTTTTGGCGTTGTCTGGCAAGCCGAAGCACACCGCCGGCGGTGCCCCCCTAATGATACTCTTGACGCCTCCAGCTTTCATGGAGGGTCTTCTTTCTCTGGCTACGACCGCCTACCGCGCAGAATCGAAACGGCAATTCCGAAACCCAGGATTCCTCCATCAACCACGACGCCACTCCCAATCAGCGGCGGAATCGTGAGCTGCCCCGTCGCCATCGAAAAGACCCCTGTTGCGGCCTCGGCCGCGAGGAATGGAGCCGTGAAGGCCAGGAAAGCCCTTGCCCTCGTGCGGAAATCCTTCGCGCTCCCGTGCGGAGATTTCGAGGTGGACCACCAACCTATCCCCGCAAGCACAGCGACGAACACGAGCGCGATCCAAGGCTTCCAGTTCACTTGGACGGTCTGCGCCTCTTCCGCGACGACCGTAACTGAAGACCAGGCCCAACTTGCATTTCCATCGATATCGGTCACGCGAACCGATACGTTGTACACCCCCAAGGAGCCGAAAACATGGCCTGCGAGTCCAGTCGGTTCCACGCTCGACGTTCCATCCCCGAACCCGAAGGAATAGCTGGCCACCTCACCATCCGGATCGACGGAACCGCGCGCGTCCAAGCGAACCAATTCGCCGAGATGTGCAACGACGGGACTGACAACGAGGGTCGCGATTGGCGGGAGCCCCCATACGTATACGGAGGTTTCGTCCAAGCTTGATCCCCCGTCACCATCGCCGACCATGACGCCGCTCGCATCTAGGCTCGCAGTCTGATACTTCCTGGCCTTCGTGTCGGGGCCGGCGACTGCGACCGGAGGTCCGTTCGGGACAACGACGGTCACCTCGTCTGAAGAAATGCCTCCATCCCCATCGTCTACCGTCAATCGGAACACGTAGACACCTGCCGAACTGGGGACAAATGAAGGCCGATCGCTAGTCGCGTCGGACAGGATTACGGAACGGCCCGATGTTTCGGTCCAGGCTAAGGCAAGCGGATCTCCGTCGGGATCGAAGGAGGCGGTGCCGTCGAGGACGACCCCAATCCGTTTCCGCCCAGTCATGTTGGGGCCCGCATTCGCGACTGGGGTCCGATCAATCACGGAGACGTTCACGAT
>VBML01000218.1 GCA_005878915.1 Methanobacteriota archaeon
CGCGATCCTTGCCCCGCCGATTCCATACGGCCTCGTCCAGACGAGCCGCCCGTACCCCGGGAGCGTGAGCGTATCCTTCGACGGCCTCCGTACGTACGTGCGGGACGTCCTGGCGGACCTGGTCAGGAACGGCTTCCGGAGGATCGTCGTCGTCAGCGGCCACGCGGAGGGCGTCCACATGGCCGCCCTGCGGACCGCCGCGAAGGAGGTCGTCGATGCGGGAGGGGCGGACATCACCGTCCTCTCTGACTACGACATCGTGTACGCGTCGGAGTTCGCGGAGAAGGGAGAGGGCCATGCGGGGAAGATCGAGACCTCTCGCGTCCTCGCGGCCCGCCCCGAGCTCGTGAAGGGTCGCGGCCCGAAGGGGGAGAACCGGATCCCCCGCCACGCGGTCGTGCGGGACGCGCGTCGGTACTGGCCCGGCGTCACCGGTGATCCCGCGAAGGCCTCCGTCGACCTGGGGAACCGGATCGACGACCTCGTCGAGACGGAGCTCGTGGCGATCGTTCGGGCGGTTGCCCGGAGGCGCCGATGAGCCCCGCCGACATCGAGGACCAGAAGAAGGCCGCCGCGGAGGCGGCCGTCGGCCTCGTCGTCGAGGGGATGGTCGTCGGCCTGGGCACGGGGTCCACCGCGCGGTACGCGATCCTCAAGCTGGGGGAGCTCGCTCGGGAGGGCTTCGAGGTCCGGGGGGTGCCGACGTCGGAAGCGACGGCGAACCTTGCGAAGGACCTGGGGATCCCCCTCGTGACCCTCGATGAGTGTCCACGCCTGGACCTCACGATCGACGGGGCGGACGAAGTCGATCCGCACCTCGACATGATCAAGGGCGTCGGCGGGGCCCTTTTCCGGGAGAAGCTCGTCGCGGCCGCCTCGAAGGAGGTGGCGATCGCGGTCGACGCCTCGAAGCTGGTGCAGCGGCTCGGGTCCCGCGTCCCGGTCCCCGTCGAGGTCCATCCGTTCGGCTGGAAGGTCGCGAAGGTCCGCGTCGAGTCCCTCGGCTCCGTCGCAGAACTGCGGATGGTCGGCGGGGAGCGGTACCGCACGGACAACGACAATTACATCCTGGACGCGCGCTTCCATGCAGTCCGGAACGCCGGACAGCTGGAGCGGGACCTGAGCGTCGTGCCCGGCGTCGTCGAGAACGGACTGTTCGTCGGGGTCGCGTCGATCGTCTTCGCCGCGGACGCGAATGGGGTGAAGACCCTCCGGCGCTAGCCGAGCTGGGTCCGCATCTTTCGGATGTTCGTGTCGATCTCCTCGATCTTCGCGCGTTCCTCGCGGGCGATCATGTCGACGATCGCGTCGAACGGAACGGCGAGGCGATACGCATGGACCGGGCGCCCCTTCCCCTCCTTCTTGATGTCCCGCTTCTCCACCCATCGACGCCTGCGGAGCTCCTGCATCGCGATGCTGACCTCCGGCTGGCGCAGGCCCGTCGCCTTTTCAATCTCGACGGACGTCGTCTCCTCCCGCTTCGAAAGGAACACAAGGGTCTTCGCGATATTCTTGGACATCCCCGTCCTGATCAGGAGGTCCACGAGGGACTCGTCTCTCCGGCTCAGGCGGGCTTCCTTCGTCATTTAATCCGCGTCGTGTAATATTATTCACGGTGTATATATGTATTCCGATTAATTTCCCGAGAACGCTCGCGTCGAGAGCTCGACGGCGAGCGGGGCCACCTTCAATCTCGTCCCACGACCGTCGCGGGCGCTCACGACGAGGGTACGGCGAAATCGATGCTGGAGATTCGAATCTCTCCGATAATCCTTTAATACGGGTTCCCCCTTCGACACGTACTTCGGGTTATCTCCGATGAAAATGCCCCGCGTAATCAGAGGGTACTGCCCCCATTGCAACAAGCACACGGACCTCGAGGTTGAGCGCGTGAAGAACCGCCCGCGGTCGGAAATGCGGCGGGGCCAGCGTCGGTTTCGGCGGGTGAGCCGCGGCTACGGGGGATTCCCGAGGCCGAAGCCGGAAGGTCGCGAGAAGCCGACGAAGCGGATCCACCTGCGGTTTCGATGCAAGGTGTGCAAGAAGGCCCACCAGCGGCCCGCGTGGCGCGCGAAGAAGTTCGAGCTCGTGGAGGTCCACGGGCAATGATCCCCCGGCCTACGTCGAAGTTCCTCCGGGTCAAGTGCGAGGACTGCGGCAACGAGCAGGTCGTCTTCGATCGTCCCTCGAACGTCGTCCTGTGCCAGGTGTGCGGGCGGACCCTCGCGAAGCCGACGGGCGGGAAGGCCGCGATCCGAGGCGAGATCCTGGGGGCCGTGGAGTGAAGGTCGGGAAGCGCGGGGAGTACGAGTGGCCCGAGGAGGGCGAGCTCGTCGTCTGCACCGTCCGCAGCGTGAAGAACTTCGGTGCCTTCGGGGCCCTCGACGAGTACGAGGGGAAGGAGGGCTTCATCCACGTCGCCGAGGTGTCGAGCGGCTGGATCAAGTACATCCGCGACTACGTGCGGGAGGGGCAGAAGCTCGTCTGCAAGGTCCTCCGCGTGGACCGCGAGAAGGGCCACATTGACCTCTCGCTGAAGGCGGTGAACGAGCACCAGAAGCGCGAAAAGATCCAGGAGTGGAAGAACGAACAGAAGGCGGAGAAGCTCCTGTCGATCGCCGCGGAGCGCCTCGGCAAGCCCGTGGACGCCCTGTGGACCGAGTTCGGGTACCGCCTCCTCGACACGTTCGGCACCCTGTACCGCGCCTTCGAGGAGTGCGCAATGGATGAGGAGGCCCTCGCCGGGGAGGGCTTCACGGGAGACTGGATCAAGACCTTCGTGGAGGTCGCGAAGGAGAACATCGTCCCCCCCGCGGTCACGATCGACGGGTACCTCGAGCTCACGGACTACCGCCCGGACGGCGCCCTCCACATCCGCGACGCCCTGATGAAGGCGGTGAAGGAGGACCACGTGAACGTGAAGGTCCAGTACATAGGCGCCCCCCGCTACCGACTCGTCGTGCGCGCTCCGGACTACAAGTCCGCGGAAGAGGAGA
>VBML01000204.1 GCA_005878915.1 Methanobacteriota archaeon
TCAACAAGGGGACGGAGCGGCCCTTCACAGGAGAATACTGGGACAACCACGAGCCGGGCGTGTACCTGTGCGTCGTCTGCGGGCACGAGCTGTTCGCCTCGCAAACAAAGTTCGACTCGGGGACTGGCTGGCCGAGCTTCTGGGTCCCGGTGCAGAAGGAGCACGTTCTCGAAAAGGAAGACCGCAGCTTGTTCATGCGGAGAGTCGAAGTCGAGTGTGGCAACTGTGGTTCCCACTTAGGGCACGTATTCGAGGATGGTCCCGAGCCGACCGGGTTGCGGTACTGCATCAACTCCGCTTCCCTGAAGTTTCGACATTCATGATCTCTCCAGAACCATCGCCATGGCGTCTCCGCCGCCGATGCAGAGCGTCGCGAGCCCGCGGTGCGCGTCCTTCTCCCTCATCGAATGCAACAGCGTGACCACGATCCGGTTCCCCGAGCAGCCAATCGGATGGCCGAGCGCCACCGCGCCCCCGCAGATGTTGAAGACCTCCCACGGGATCCCGAGTTCCTTCCTCACCCCGACGCTCGCGGAGGAGAACGCCTCGTTGTGCTCGACCAGATCGAAGTCATCGATCGCGAGCCCGGTCCGTTTCAGCAGTTTCCGAACGCAAGGGATCGGGGCGAACATCACGTCCTCCGGCTTCACGGCTTGCGAGCAGAAATCCCCGATCGTGCCGAGGGGCTCGACGCCGATCCCTCGGGCCCTGCGTTCGCTCATCAACACCGTTGCGCTCGCGCCGTCGGAAATCTGGGACGAGTTGCCGGCGGTGAGGACCCCGTCCTTCTTGAATGCGGGCGGGAGCTTCGCGAGCGCCTCGCGCGTCGTGTCCGGCCGAATCCCCTCGTCGCGGGACACCGTCTGCTTGTTGCCTTTCACGGCGATTTCCACCGGCACGATCTCCATCGCAAACCGCCCGGACTCGGCCGCCTTGTTCGCGAACGTCTGGGAGCGCAGCGCGTACTCGTCGCACATCTCCCGCGTGAGCCCCAGTCTGTCCGCGATGATCTCGCCGCCGATGGCCATGTGGAAGTCGTTGTATACGTCCCAGAGACCGTCGGTGATCATCGAGTCGAGGACCTCCGCGTGGCCGAGGTTGAAGCCCTGGCGTCCTCGGGGCAAGAGGTAGGGCGCCCGCGTCATGTTCTCGACGCCCCCCGCCACGACAATCGCCTCGGGGTCGTCCTCGATCGCTCGCACACCCTCCGAGATCGCCTTCATCCCGCTCCCGCAGACCATGTTCACGGTGGTCCCGCTCACGCTCTCCGGAATGTCCGAGTAGATGACGACCTGACGCGCACAGTTCTGGTAGAGCCCGGCCTGGATCACGCTGCCGAAAAACAACTCGCTGACGTCGCTCGGCTCGATGTTTGCCCGGCGAATGGCCTCTTTCACCGCGAAGGCGCCCAGGCGGGGGGCCGGGACATCCGAAAAGGCACCCTTGAACTTGCCAATCGGGGTCCGTGCCGCGCCCGTGACGACGACCTTCGTCTTCTGCATCGCTCCCGGGAAAAAGAGCGCCGCTGATAAGTCTATGCGGAGGTTTGCCAAAGGATTGAATCGCGATCGCGAGAATCGAGCGCCGATGGTTCCGAATCGTCGCGCGCGGAAGGACCTCCGCCGAGAGTCTAGTCCGTTCTCAGCCGGGGCGGAGTCCCGGTGAGTTCCTTGGTCGGCGAGGGCCCGGGCCACCCGACGAGATCGAAGAGATCGCACAGGACTCGAAACGAGAACCCCCACAGAGGCTTCCCGCCCACTTCAAACGCGGGCGTTTCGAGGTCCTCCGTCCCGAACGGAATCACGGCCCTGTGAAGGGTCGTTGGCAGTTCCTCGATGTTGACCCAAAACGTGCGGGCGACTTCGTCTCCCGCGCTGAGGCGCGGAGTGCGGCCGATGGCGAAGAGGTACGGCACGACAACCCAGTCCACCCGATTCGCGGGCGCCCGCGCGGGGAGGGAGCCGAACAGCCGCGCATTGCGGGTCAAGGAGAGCCCGACCTCCTCCTTCGTCTCCCGCCGCGCCGTGTCGAGGGGCGTGCGATCCTCCCGTTTTCGCCGCCCACCCGGGAACGCGAGTTGTCCGGACCACGGATCGTCTTCCCGCTCGGCGCGCTCGATCACGAGGACGCGCAAGGGACCCCGCGACCCCTGGAGGACGACGCTGACCGCTCCCGCCGCGGAACCCGGGGCAGGACCAATGACCCGCGAGACCCGCGCCAGCCGTTCGCCAATCTCTTTGAGCCGGAGCACGGGACCCGAATTCGCAGAAGACAGATATTCTTGTGTGCCGTCCAAGAGGATCGAGCCTCCGTTCCCGCAACCAGTATTATCACTCGCGATTATCGTCCCTCGGCATCGTGAGAGAACGATTGATACCGGTCTGG
>VBML01000120.1 GCA_005878915.1 Methanobacteriota archaeon
AGTTTTCTCGGGAGGAGGGCGAGGTCGAGGCGGAATCGTCCTCGTTCGATCGCCTCCGGGAGTGCATTCGCACGCAAAAGATTCGGGACGCCGCGCGCGGTGCTCTCTTCGCGGGCGTTGACGGTCATCGACTCCGGTTTGCGCTGAACAAACAGGCGGCGTTCGTGGGGCGCGTGAACTTCGCCGCGAGCTCTCCGCTCGGGGACATCGTCGTCGAGGTCGAGGCCGACAATCCGGAGGATCTCATCGACTCGATCGCCGAGAGCACGACCCGCCCGCCACCGACGCCTCTTGGGTAGTCAGGCGACGTACCCGCAGCGAAGACATCGGAAGCGGCCGTTCTCGTACGCGGCCTCGACCCAAGCGCATCGCGGGCACCGGTATTCCACGGGCGAGGTGCCGTATCCGGGCGGGCGCGTCGTGGGAGTGTAGCCCGCGGGCACGGTCGGCGTGGGGGGTGCGGCAGGCGCGGGGGCCCAGGCGACTCCCTGCGGGTAGGTGGGCCTCGGGACGCCGGCGGGGAAGGAGGCCCCCATCGGGGGACCGCTCGGTCCCGCCGGGCTTCGACTGGCGCGGGGACGGAGCACGTCCCATGTTAGCCGGAAGACGTACAGAATGTAGTACGCGAAGAAGCCCGCGCCGGGGATGAGGAGGGCAAGGAATCCCAGGTTCATCGCGATCCCTAGGGCTGAGCCGGATCCGACGAACAAGCTCGTCGCGATAAACACGTCCGTGGCAAAGTGGAAGATGATCGCCGCATGGAGGCCGTGGCGCAGGAACAGGTACCCCATCGCCAGGCCGGCGATCGTGACGGGCAGGACCTTCCAGTCCCCGTAGCCCGGTGCGTGCGCAAGCCCGAAGATCGTCGAGCTCGCGACAAGGAAGAGGAAGGCGGGGAGGAGGATCGTTCGCGACGAGGTCCGGTTCATCCCGCCACCGAGGAGGTACCGCAAGGAGCCCGTGAGGTGCCGGCCCGCGGTCGTTCCGGCGGGGACGCGGCCGCGCGCGATGTCCCTGCTGCGGAGGTACAGGGACCCCGCCATCAGCGGGACGCCGATCATGAGGACGCGGAACACGACCTCCTCGTACACGGGCGCATTCACGAGCGAGAACAGGAGGTACCACGCGGGTATCGTCTGGAAGAACGTGGGCTCCTGAGCCTCCGAGAAGATCGCGATCACGAGGCTCAGGAACGTCACGGCGAGGAACGTCTGCATGATCGCAACCGTCGCACTCCGCGAGCGGAGCTTGGCGGGCATGTGCTCGGAACTCGTGCGGAGGGCGGCCCACAGCTTGCGGCGATCCCGGAGGGCGAGGACGACGAGGGACGCGGAGGTGACGGCGACGACGGCGGCCGTCCAGATGTAGAACGCCGTCGGCGATTGCGTGAAGGACAAGAGAATCGGGACGGGTACGATGACGTAGACCTCGATGAACGCGTTCGTCCGCCAGGTCAAGCGTACGTTGTCAATCCCGACGATCGTCGGAGTCCCCGGCCCGCCCGGTCGGTTCAGGGCCTGCGCGGCCACCTTCAGATAATACGTGCCCCCGCGGGCGACCTTCGACGACACGTCGACCAAGTCCAACGTCTCCCCGGTCGGCGCGTAGACGGCGGTCGCAGGAGTCCAGTTCGTCGCCTGGGTGGGGCTCACGCTCCACACGTTCCCCGAGAGGTCGGCGGCCGGCGGCCCCGCGGTCGACTCCACGAAGATCGCGATCTTGAGGTTCGAGAGAATCGTCGATGTCTGGAAGACGCGGTAATCAAGGCGGACCGCGGCGAGGAACGGATGGGAGCCGTTTGCACCCAACACCTGCCACCAGTAGCCGCTCACGATCGCCGGGCCGGGACGGCCCTCCAGCTGGACTTCACCGTAGCCGTCGGGATTCCCTCCGGAGGCCTGGACGGAACCGGTCGCACCGATGGGCGTCGACCAGTTGAACGTCCACGCATTCGGGGCGTCAAAGCCGCTGTCGGCGGTCGCGCCTTGCTGAATCGCTCCGATTCCGTCGCCGATCGTTGGCAGCATCGCGAACATCCCGACGGTGGAGATCGCAAGCATCGCGATCACGATGATGAGAGAAAGAATCCACGCGAGGTTCAGGAGCACGTAGCCGACGGACGTCCGAGGGATGGGCGGGGGCGGCATCCACGGGCTCCAGGCGGGAAGCCCGCACGTCGGACAGAATCTCCCGGCGTAGACGGTGCCGCATCGGCTGCAACGGAGATTCATCGGGCCGGGGACTGGTGCCGCGGCGGGCATCGGCGGAGGAGCGCTCGCGGGAGTGCCGCAGTTGGGGCAGAACCGGCCCTCGAATGTCGTCCCGCAGCGGGAGCACACCATCGGCCGCTGACGCACGACGAAGGGGCGATTTAAAGGCTCGCGTTCGCAACCTGGTCCGACGGATTGTCGATCTCCCTGCCTGCTCGCCGCTCCGGAGGAAGCTTATATCCCGTGCGTCCGCTCTCGCGACTCCCTCCCGGTCGAGCCGGGAACTCCGTGGGAGGAATCGCGATGGAAGGGGAGACGCATGGGCCGCGGGGAGACGTTGAGTTCGTGACGATTCGCTCGGAGAAAATCAACTTCGGCCGGAACACCTTCCTTGAGGTCGCGCGGAAGCGAGCGACCACGGCGGAGGGCTCGAGCGAGTTCATCTCCGCGTCCCGCTTGTACTACTTGCCGGACAAGACGGAGCGGTTCAAGCGGCCCCTCACGATCCCCGACGACGCGGCAATCAAGAGCTTCGTGTCGGAGAAAATCAAGAACCTCTGAGAGACCGGATGGCGGGCGGTCGCGTCTATTCTCCAAGCACCGTGCACCGGGATAGTGACGACCAACCGTTCGTCGGCGAAAAGCTAGCCGAAGATGGACCCGACTCCCGCGGCGACATCGTCTTCCTGTTCTCGGATCTTCTGTCGAACGGCCGCGGCCTTTCCCGCGGGGAGGTCCTCACCGACCCCCTTGAACAGCTCCGCCGCACGCGCGACCGACGCGTCCTCGCCTTCCACGAGGATGAGGGACCCGAGGCCAGGGAATCCGAGGGCGTCGGCTTCCCGCTCCACGATGCTCTGGCGGCTGACCCGGTCGTCCTTCAGGATCGCGTCCTTCTCCGATTTCCGCGTCGGCGGGACGCTGAACACCTTGAACATCGCAGCGGTCCGAAGCGCGCCGTCGCGATAAACGCTGCGGTCACTCCTCGTCATGGATCGCGAGGAACGGGAGGAGGAAAAGGAACGCGCCAACGATGAAAAACCCGATCCCTAGGAACCGATCCCCCGTGGACACCGCGAACCCAACGGCGAGAAACGCCATCCCCAGCACGAGCAGGAGGACCCGGGGTCGGGACATCGCCGCGCCATCCAGCGCGACGGTCGTAAAGGTTTCGAGACCGGGGGTTTCCTCCTTCGTGGTGGCCCGTTTTGATAATCGTCCAAATAGCTTAATGACCGCAACGCCGCGTCCGGACGGGGCGATGATTCCAGATGGGGACCTCGGAGACCAGAAGGTCCTCGGCGCCCTCCTTGGGATCTCGGAGATGGTAGCCGGGCTCACGGACCTGGAGGAGGTCCTGGGCGCGATTGTCCGGATCACGCCTCAGCTCGTCGGCGTGGATCGCTGCGCGATCCTCCTGTACGATCCGCAGAAGCACGAGTTTCGAACCGCCCAGATGTACGGCCCCGACCCGGAACGGAACGCGATCTTCGAACGCCTAGTGATGAGGGAGGACGACGTCCGAAGCCTCGCCCACCGGATCCTCGAGCAAAAGCTCCCGGCCCTCGTGCGGGAGGGTACCCTCCCTCGGCAGCTCGCCGACTCCCTGGGCATGAGGACCGCGCTGATCGTTCCCCTCACATGCCGAGAGAAGGTCCTCGGGATCATGACCCTGGACCACACGCGGGGCCTGCGCCTGTTCACCTCGAAGCAGATCAACGTCGTCATGGGCGTGGCCCAACAGGTCGCGATCGCGATCGACAACTTTGGACTGAAGGCGGACGCGGCGCGGGCGGAGGAGCGGCTCCGGGTCACCGCCGAGATTCTCGCCGACGGCCTGATCACGCTCTCCCAGAGCTACCGCATCGTCGCGATCGACGCGATGGCCGAGAAGCTCCTCCTGTGGAAGACGGGGGAGGTCGCGGGGAAGAGCCTCGCGGACGCGTTCGCGGTCACGGACCGCGATGGGGTGAGACTTCCGGAGGCCCCCGCGGCAGCGGATCTCGTCCTCCACCCGCCGGGACGTCGCGACCCCCCTCTCATGTACTTCCGCCGAAAGGACGGGGCCCGCATCCTGTGCGCGGTTCACACCGCGTACGTTCGCGACAACCTCGAACGGGTCCTCGATGTCGTGTGCGCCCTGCGGCGCGTGTCATCCGTCGACGGCGGGGGGGCGGACGCCCTACCGGACCCCGCGTCTCGGCGAATCGTGAACGCGGGTGCGGTCGGCTAGCGCGCCGCGGCGCCAGAGAACAGCAGAAGACGGATTTCTGCGGGCGTGAACCGGGAGACCTCGCGGAGCTTCGACGCATCCCCGTCCCGGATCAAGCAGAGGTACAGCGGACACCCCTTCGTGAGGAGGTACACCTGGCGGAGCGCCTCCTCTCCTATCTTGGGATTCCCGAGGAGCTGCTTCGTTGCCTCGGGGCTCAGTCCCTTCAACCGGACTTCCTGGACGGTGCGCCTGCGAATCTCCGCCACGCCGTAGAATCGACAATAGGACGGGGTCGCCTCCTGGGCGAGGACGAGCAGCTTCGCGCCTGGACTCGAGGCGACGGAGGCGAGGAGGGCCGCCACGGCGTCGACAATGCCCTCCGCGACCTCCCCGTACCCGTCGAGGACAAGGATGGGTTTCAGCGACGCGATGTCCCCCTCGACCGCCTCGGGGGTCCCGGATCCCCCCATCCCCCGGAGGGACTTGGCAAGGTCCTCGCGCAGCCTCGCAGCATCGTCCGGGGTCACATCGACCCAGACGACGGGTCGGCGGGCCCCCGCGACGAAGGCTCGCCCGAGCGCGGTCTTCCCCATTCCACGAGAGCCGTAGACGACGGCGGCGGGGACGGCCGCGGCGAGCCACTCCGTCAGGGCCCGCAGGTCGGCCTTACGCTCGAGGAGGTCCGTACGAGGGACGGCTAGGGCGACCTTTCGGGGGCGGTATCGCCCCTCGTCGTCGAGTCCCGCCGCGATCTCTGCTGCGGGGAGTCGGAGTTCCGCCGCAAGATCCGCGATCGATATCCGTCGATCCCCGAAGCGCACTTCCTCCGACTCAAGGCCCGCGACGAGTTCCCGCGCGCGTCGGATCCCCGCCTCGGTCAACGCGTAGACGCGGACCTTCCGACCCCGGCCCCGCAGGCGTCCCTCGCGCATCTCGACGGACCCGTCCACCAAGAGTCGCTTGACCGCCCGGGGCACGTGGCTTCGTCGCAAGCCGGTGCCGTCCGCGATGCCCTCCTGCGTCGCCTCGCGGACGGCGTCCTTCGCGCTCCACAGCGGTAGGAGTTGGAGGAGGACCCGCTCGGCCGCGGTGAGAAGCACATCCGTGCGAAGCTCCCGTTTTCTTATCAACAATTCGGTCGGGGAGCGCCGTTCGTGATTCTCACACGTGCAATCCCGCGCGGCCGCGGGTGCATTGGTAATGACCACGATACCGTTATATATCGTCCTCCCGCGTAATCGGACTGTTTCCCCGCAAAAGGAGTGCTGCCCCCATGAGCCCCCCTCGACGGATGCTGCGCGACGACGACTCTGGAGTGTCCGAGGTCATCGGTACGATCTTGATCCTCGGGATGACCGTCGCCCTGTTCGCGGCGATCATCGTCTGGGTCGCGTCGATTCCTACCCCGCCGACGTCGGTCCGCCTCGAGGTCGATGGACAGCTGCTTCCGCTGAAGGACAGTAGCGGCAACTGGGCCGGGGTGAACGTGACGATCACGCACCGCGGCGGGGAGAGCCTTGACTACATCGCCACTCGGGTCTACCTGAGGATCACGAAGCTCTCCGGCGCCTTCACGACGGAGATTCTGCGCACGAAGGGGACGATTGCGTGGGGTCCGAACGCGGGCGCGCCATACGGACTCATCGATGGTAACGACAAGACGTGGAACATCAACGAGCGCTGGTCGATCACGAACAAGACCGTCCTGGCCACGGACAAGATCCGAGCAGACATCGTCGACATCTCCCGAAGTCTGGCCCTCTGGTCCGAGGAGATCCTCGGGCCCGTCGGGAGCCACCCGCCGCTGTTCCTTGACAAGTGGGCGGACGGGGACCCGGCGACCGTGGCAATCGAGACGCCGAAGACGGGGATCCAGTTCGTTATCTATGCCAAGGTGACGGACGAGGACGGAAATCTGAAGGGCGTAAATGGAACCATGACAATCTTCTATGGGACTCCGGATCCCTGCAAGCTCCCTCAGAAGATGTTCGACGACGGCACGAACGGGGACGCGGTGAGTGCCGACGGAATCTGGACCCTCAAACGAGAGTGTATGGTTCCGCAGAACCTGACATGGGATGGCACGTTCGTGCTTTTCAGCGCGACCGACGGTACGTTCGTGACGACATCCCGGATGACACTACATGTGGTACCCGGAAGTGGGGGCCAATGTACCACTTGCGGCCAGAACACCTCGGGCCGCCCGCCGAACCTGCGGTACAACGGCCTGCAGGGCTACAACATCTTCAACTCGAGCCAGTGGGACACCCTCGAGTTCCTCGCGAAGGACACCCGGACCTTCAAGGGGAACGAAAAGGTCATCGTTGTCGTGGGGTCGTACATCCTGCGGGACGCCACCGGGCGTGACTACTTCAACTTGTACGATCCGTTCGCGGGTTCGGGGGCGAAGTCCGTCGTGTACGGGACGAACAAGATCCCGAATCCCGCGACGAAGCCCTCGAACCTGCAGGCGTTCCGGTTCTACAAGAATGTGAATGGGTACAACTTGTTCATCTATCGTTTCGACCTGAACAACGCGTCGAGCTCCGGCATCAACTATTACCGGAGCCCGAGCCACCCGCCGAACTACTGGTTCGCCCGCTACGCCCTCACGATCGACCTCACGGACTCGCAGGGGACGCGGTTCAACACATCGGACTCGGTCAACATCACGGACACGGACGGGTACATGCGTCAGTTCCCGCTGATTGAGGCGTACAG
Source organism: Methanobacteriota archaeon (assembly GCA_005878915.1). Lineage (GTDB taxonomy): Archaea > Thermoplasmatota > Thermoplasmata > RBG-16-68-12 > RBG-16-68-12 > EA-19. Next base: position 7,147 of record VBML01000120.1, read on the forward strand.
CGATTCCGCGTACACGCTGAAGTCGAACACGTTCCGTTCCACGGAGAAGGTGTACATCGCGGTGTCGATGTTCAGCCTCGACGCGTCGACGGACACGGTCACCTTCGGCGGCGTCACGGTGCGGGACTTCCTGGGGGCCGTGCAGATCTTCAAGCAATTCGTCAACGGCCGGGACGCGAATGGCCCGCTGTGTAATCCGAATAGCTACTGCGGTACCGCGCCGCCCCATGCCCTCGTGGCGAACCCCGGGACGGTCACGTATCGCTTCATGCTCAACCTCAGCCTCGCGGACGGCGACCCGTGGGTCGACGGACCGCAGAACTACGCCCTCTCCATCTCCTACATCGACGACGCCGACGAGTCGTACTCCGGGCTCTCGTTCCAGCTCCTGATCACCGCTCCGGTGTTCCGCCTGGATGTCGTCGGCGGGAACAGTGACACGACCGGACCCGCCTGGGGGACCCACGACTACGGGTATTACTATGAAAACCTCAATGCCGTCGACAAGTGGCGGAAGTCGCGGTTCGAGTTCTGCGGCCTCCCGGGCACGGGTCAGTGCAAGAACGCGGAGACGCACGCCGTCCAGTTCCTGGACGGGGACAACGACGGGGACCTCGACATCGCCTCGTCGCTCCGGCTCGACAACGCCAACTCTGAAATCAACTACTATCGACGGCAGGTGGATTTCGACGGGAACGTGGTCTTCACCAAGTTCACCCTGACGGCCCTGACCGGAGGCCCCTACTGCAACGACCTCGCGGCTGCGGACCTCACGGGCGATGGACTGCCCGAGATCGTCTGCGGGATGACGGACGGCCGCCTCGTCTACTTCAAGAACGACGGGTCGTGGACGACCGGTAGCCCCTCGGCCTTCATTGTGGTCGACTCAACCCGGGCTTCTGCGATCTGGGGTGTCACGATCGCTGACTTCGACCGCGATGGCGACAAGGACATCGCGGTGGCCCGCATCGGCGGCACCGTCACGTACTACCTGAACCTCGATGGCCTCGGCACGTTCAGCACGGGCGCCATCACGGACCGATGGTTCGTGGAGGCGGAGCGGACAATCACCGGTAATGCACCGGCACCCCCGAACGACTTCCTCCGCACGATCGCGAGTGACGACCAGAGGGAAGGCGTTCAGGAGGCTCTGAAGACAGAGCCCGCCCAGTCAGGCAACACCACGAACCCGGGCCTGAACACGACGGCGACGCCTTGGACCTACGCGGACTGGGAGAACGGAGGGTCTGCGAGCGGCGCCTACGTAAGCTCCGGCGGGAATCCGGGCGGCCTCGTAAACGTCCAGACAAACTTCCTCGCGAGCCAGACGGTGAGCGGGTTCTGGTATCAGAGCTTCACCGTCAGCGGCTCCACCCCCTACACGGCGACCGTAAACTTTGACCGCAAGGTCTCACTGTTTGGCGCGTCCTCGGTGACGATTTACGCCTTCGTCGACCCAACCAACGGAAACCCGAGCGTCCCCACGGCAGTCGCGTCGTTCACGCACACGGCGACGAGCGCGTGGATCTCGAGCGGGACAATCTCCGTGCCGGCGAGCCGGCTCCCGACCCCGGGAACCTACTATCTGAAAATCGCTTCCCGGGCGACGAACGGCGCCACCGGCAGCACGACGACGGTCCAGTTCGACAACCTCTACCTGAACTGGTCGAGCACGGGCGGTAGTGCGAGCGAGCTCGAGCACTACTGGCGGATGCAAGTGATGCCGAACCGGCCGCTCTCGACGTTCGCCATGAGGTTCGAGGCCCAGCGTTCTGCGCCCACGGACGGTGACTTTTTCTCCGTGGCGTACTCGATCGACGTCTCGGGCGCGGACCCCACCACCGGCACCTACACGACGATCCTGTGGGTCAACACGACGGCGGACCTCGCGCAGAACTTCAACTTCCCCGTGAACCTGCAGAACAAGGTTGTATGGCTCCGGGTCCTCGATACCGACCACCATGTGGGGAACGTCAGTCTGGACACCGTCTCCGTCGACCAGATCTACATCGACGTCACCACCTCGGCGATCCAGCCCGGCAATTCAATCACCCTCCCCTCCACGCCGGGGGACTCCGAAGCCATCGACTCCGACGATCAGGACAGCGATGGGTTTGCGGACGTCGTCGTGGGCACCTCGCTTGGTAAGGTGTACAAGCTGGTCGGCTTCGCGGGCGGCCTCCAAACGCCGAGCGGGATTGGGATCTACTTCACGGTTCCCGGAAACCCGGTAATCACGGGAATCAAACTCGCGAACCTGACGACATCGAGCATGGGGCTCGACATCGCGATATCATACGGTACGTCCGTCCGCGTCCTATCCGGGAGCGGAACGACTGGGAGTTCCGTCTTTGTCCTTACGCCGGCCTTGAGCGCCACGAGCACCGTCCTCTCGGCAGGAGACGTGGACGGTGACGGGGATGACGACATCGTGGTCGCCACCGCACTCGGATCCCCCGCCATCGTGTACTATCGGAATCTCAGTCCCACAACCGGCACGAGTTGGAAGAACTACAACATCGAGCCCGTTCCCGTGGGGACGACGATCGCGATGTGGGACATCGACCTCGGGGACGGGAGCAAGTCCCAGTACCTGGGCCGCTAGACGAGGCGGCCCAGAACCCCCCTCGCCCGCTCCACCTCCACGATCCCGAGGAGGACGCGGTACCTCGAGGCGAGCTTCTGGAGGCGCCGCGCGAGGAACGTTTCCCGCTCGGATTGAAGCTCCCGGTAGCCCGCGGACCCATTCACAAGGGCGTCCCACTCCAAGACGAAGTCCGCCGCCGACGCCGCCGTGGACTCCCACCCCTTCAGTCGGACTTGGCGCACATTCGATCGGAGGACATCGACCGTCGAGACCGCCTTGAGGTACGCGGTCGTGTATTGCTCGCTGTCCATGTCGAGCGGGTGCACGGGGATTCCCGCCTCCTTCGCAACCGCAACCGCCTCGACGAAGCACGGGGGAGGCTTGCGGACCTCCCCGAAGCGGGAGAGCCCGTGGACGTACACCTCCTCCTCGATGTTCTCCGGCGGAACGCTCTCTCCGCCATGGGCGCGGAGGCCCTCGAGCTCCTCGCGACCGATGCTGAGGGCGATGGCATCTGGCTTCACTGCAAGAAACGCGGCGCGCACCGCATCGGCCTCCGAGACGAGCCCGCGGACGACGGACATCAGATGGACGCGGCAGCTGCCGAGGTCCACGACGTCCATCTCACGACTTCCGCTCCTCGATCAGTTCGAGGATCTTCGCCCGGTCCCGGATCTTCCTGAGCTCCTCCTTCCCGATGACCGCGGTGCCCCCGAAACTCTTCCGCGAGACCCGACGTTCGACGAAGAGGACGCTGTCCCTCTCGACGATCTTCGCGAGGTTCGACACGATGCTCGCCTTCTCGTCCGCGCGCTCCTCCCGCGACGTCACCCCGGTCAGGAGGACGATCTCCCGGTCCTTCGTGAACGCCTCGAAGGGGCACTTCACCGTCGGGAGGACATCATACCCAAGGCGGAAGAGGCGCTGGAACACGTCCCGCTCGAACCGCTCGAACTCCTCGAAGTTCCCGAGGAGGTCGGCGACACGGGCCGAGTACTGAAAGGGGTCCATCGGCACGACGAGGGGCTCGCCGAGGAACTTCTCCAGGCGCATCGCGATGTCGACGGTCGCGGACATCCCTTCAAGGTACATCTGGATCGCCCGCCGCGAGACGCCCGCGATCTCCGCGAGGGCGCCGAGGGAGATCTCCTTCTCCTCCCGCGCGCGCCGGAGGGCCTCTCCGTCGAGCTTCACGTACATACCGCCCGGGGCGGAGAAGATGAACGGGGGCACACCTTCCTCGAAGAAATCCTTGAACGTCTGGCGGGAAAGGATCGGGACGCCGGAACGGGAGTAGATCACGCCGTCCTGCAGAGGGCCCGCCCCGGAGCGCTCGCCGATGAGCAGCGGCGCGCCCTTCAGCGTCGTCGCGATCATCTTGAGCTCCTCCGCGCTCTGCCTCGAGAACGCGTCGACGTTGAGCAGGACCTTGATGAGAAGCAGGATCTCGTCGCGGCGGGCGACGGCGTCGAACGAGAGCCCGCGGGTGTTCGTCTTCTCGCTCAGGTAGAATCCCGTCTTCGCGAGGATCTCCCGCACTTCATCGAGGACGCGTTCGCGATTCACAGGAGAACGACCCGGCCCGACGTATTTAAGATATGCGGGCTGCGATTCCATCATCGAGGGGGCGCGCAATGCTTTTTCCCGCCGTCCCGCATCGCGCCGCGTATGGCGGGGGAACTCCGCGACGGAGTCGTGGTCGTCGACGACCCGGCTGAGGGCTCCGCGCTCCACAACCGAGGTTCGTATGGGGAGCCGCTCGGCGGGGGCGGGCTGTCCCTCACCCTGATGGAGGCCGTGTACCTTGTCGAGACGGTCCGGCTCTCCATTGTAAGGGACGGTGCGGAGCTGCCGATGCGCGCCCTCTTTCGGGCCGCCGCGGGAGCGTACGACCAGTTCGAGATCAAGTACGTTGCATATCGCGACCTTCGGCAGCGGGGTTATGTCGTGATCGAGGGCGCTGGGCCGCCCGACTTCCTCGTGTATCCGCGCGGCGGGACGCCGAACAAGACGCCGGCGAAGTACTGGGTCGCTGCGATTTCTGAGCGGGCGGTGTTCGACGCGGCGGCCCTCACCGGGCTCCTCCATCAGGTCGCGGGCCTGCGTAAGCAGCTCCTGCTCGCGGTGGTGGATGAGGAGAGCGACCTCACGTTCTACACGGCACGGGAGTCGGACCCAAGGGGGCGCCCGCTTCCTCCCCTCACCGGCGGGCCGATCGCGACCGCGCACCTGCTGGAAGACCGGGCGATGGTCGTCGATGAGACCGAGGCCCGCGCGCTGCATGACGCAGGGTTCTACGGGAAACTGGCGGGCCGTCGACTGCAACTCTCCCTGATGGAAACGGCGCACCTGCTCCGGCTGGGCGCGATCGAACTCCGGAATGCAGACACGGACCGCCGCATCGCGCTTCCCCGGCTGCTGGCGGAGGCTCGACGGATCCAGCCCGACTTCGACCTCCGACTCGCCGTCTACGAGGACCTGAAGGCCCGCGGCATCATCGCGAAAACGGGGTTCAAGTACGGCTCCCATTTCCGGGCCTACGAGGGCGATCCGGATCACTCGCACGCGAAATACCTGGTCCACGCGCTCCCGGAGGCGTACCGCGGGATGTGGCCCGAGGTGAGCCGGGCCGTGCGTCTCGCACATGGGGTGAAGAAGTCACTCCTGCTTGCCGCCGCGGGAGAGGATGTCCGGTACATCAGGCTCGAACGCGTTCGGCCCTGACCGCGTCCTCGACGTATTGCGGGAGGCCCGCGAGGCGGGGTTGCGTGCCGAGGCGTTCCACAATCCCCCGCCAGTACGTCACGTCAATCTTCCCCGCGTTCTGTCGCTCCCCCGTGAAAACGGTATCGAACTCGGTGAGGAGCTTCGCGCCGGAGAGCGCCCCGCGGGCGTTCGACTCCGTCGCGTTCGTCGAGACATAGAGGCGGTGGCCCGCCTTCTTCAGCCGGGCAACCGCGGGTCGCGCGTCCGGGAACGCGGCGTCAATCCCCGCCATCACTTCGAGCTCGAGGGCCCTCGAGAGACCGTTCGGATCAGCGGGCGGCGGTACCCCCGCCTCCCGGAACATCCGGAGGATATTCTCCGAGTCCGCCCGGCCCACGACCTCGATCCACGTGCCTGCGTCCCAGGTCTCTGGCCGCGCCATGTGTTGTTCGTACCATGCGGCGGCGACATCGTGAGCTCGGAGCCATGCCTCAATCGGACCTCCGTGGCGGGTACGAAGGAAGTCCGCCGCGCGCTCCCGGTACGCGGGAGTCATCTTGCGCGAGTCCGTGAGAACGCCCCATAGGTCGAGGAACACGTCCGCCATGGAGGCGTGGCCGACGACTCGTCTGAAATTAAGGATGCCGGTAGGTCACTTCTCCTCGAGGCGCCGAAGGGCTTCCCGCCATGGGGGCGGGACTCCGGGGCCCCGCACGGTCCACTGCACGAACCTCGTCGGGCCCATGTGCGGGCCGAGCGTCTGCATCGTGCCGACGTGCGGGTTCCCTGCGACGAAGTCCATCAGCGCCCGCTCGTCTTCCCACACGGACAGCGTGTAGAACGTCCGAGAGAGGAATTTCACCCGAAAGGAGAAGCCGATGAGCCCGCCACTCGTCCGGAGCTGGGTCACGACCTGCTCGGCGAGGCGAAGGAAGGCGGGGATCTTCCGGTATCGCTTCAGGGGGAGAAACGAGGCGAGGGCAAAGTATTCTCGATCCCCCGCCGGTGCGATCGATTCCCAGGGGCGGTCCGCCATGGTCGCAGCCCTAGGGGTTCACTCGGGATCCGAAGTAGTACGCGACGACCCACGCGAGCGCGTTGCTCGTGTACGCCGCGTACTGCGCGGGGACGACCTGCGACCATCCTCTCAAGAGGACGCCGCACATGTACACCGTGAGAGCAATCGCGGCCACCGCGTTCGCGTTTCTCCAGATCGCGAGGATGAGGCTTGGCGCCTTCTCCGCCCGCCGCCGACGCTCGATGATCTGTGAGACGGCGAACCCAACCAGGTAGCTGCCGAGGACCTGGAGGATCAACACGAACTCCTCGTTCAAGCTCCGGTTCTTGAACAACAGGTACGCGATCACGCCGAAGAACCCCAGCAGGAGAATCCCTCGGACGGTTCCCCGCGGGAGGTGGAGAGGCTGCTTCACCGAGGCGAGCGGCGGAACGCCGGGCGGGCCGCCGGACGGAGCGACGGGCTGGCTCGGCGGGGCCGTCGATCGCACGCCGAAATAGAACGCGACGACGAGGAGGGCGGAGTCCAGGAGAACCGGCTCCAGCGGCACCCCCCGCACGACTTGGTACCAGAGGGATCCGCAGAGGACGAGGGCGAGAATCGCACGGACGCTCCCCTGCGGTAGGCCGAGCGGGGTCGGGAGCCTCGGCATCGTCGGGAGGGCCATGCCGGTCGATCGCCACGGATGGGAGGGACCTGTAAAGACCTTTGGCGGGCAATCCGCTACTGGCTCACCCGCGATCCGAAGTAGAACGCGACGACCCAGGCGAGCGCGTTCCCGGTATACCGCGCGTATTGTGGGGGAAGGGCCTGGGCCCAGCTGCCGAGGAGCACCCCGCACATGTATGTCGTGAGGGATACGGCCACCAGTGCGTTCACGTTCCTGAAGATCGCGGCCAGGATGCTCGGGCGCTTCCCCTTCCTCCGCCTCCGCTCAACGGCCCGAGCGACCCCAAAGCCCACGATGTAGCTCCCGAGAACTTGGAGGATCAGAGCGAACTCCTGGTCCAGGGTCCTATCCTTCAGCCATACGAATCCGATGACGCCGAAGAACCCCACCAGGAGGACCCCGCGAATCGTCCCCCGCGGGAGGTGGAGCGGGTACTTCACTGGCGCACGCTGGCGGTCGGCGACGGGCTGTCCGGGCGGGGCCGTCGAACGCACACCGAAATAGAAGGCGACGACGAGGAGGGCGGAGTCCAGGAGGACCCTGGACAACGCGACGCCCCCCAGGACTTCGTACCAGAGGGACCCGCAAAGAAGGAGGGCGAGAATGGCACGCACGCTCCCGGGCGGGAGGCCGAGGGGGGATGGGGGCCTCCGCATGATCGTGGTGGCCATTGCTCGTCGAAACCCGCCGAGTTGGGGGGCTTGATAAAGAGTTTTGGCGGTGCGTATCGTCTTTCGTCACGAACCTCCTTCGAACCTTCGGCCGACAAGCCTCAAATCCCCTTCCGGGGTACCCGCCGCGGACCGGAGATGACGTTCAGCATCGTCGCGTTCGATCCGAAGACGAAGGACCTCGGCGTCGCGGTGGAATCGAAGTTCCCCGCGGTCGGGAGCGCCGTGCCGTTCGCGCGCGCGGGGGTCGGCGCGATCGCGACACAGAGCTTCGCGAACACGACGTACGGTCCGCGAGGACTCACCCTGCTGAAGCGCGGGATGAGCCCCAGGGAGGCGCTCGTCGCCCTGGTGAAGGGGGACCGTGACGGATCGAAGCGTCAGGTCGGGATCGTCGACGCCCGCGGGCGGGCCGCGTCGTACACGGGGAAGGAGTGCAACGCGTGGGCGGGCCACGTCATCGGACGCGGATACGCCTGCCAGGGGAACATCCTCGCTGGCGAGCGCGTGGTAGAGTCGGGAGGGTATGGCGGATTCAACGACCGGTGGATCGACCTCCGCGTGGACGACCATCCGAAGCCGATCGACGAGCTGCTCCGGGTCTTCAACGTGTACGACATGACGTTGCTCACGCGGGAGGATCCGACGAACGTGGTGCGGATCACGGACGAGGTTGCGACGTTCGTTCAGCGGTTTCTCGCGGGTCGCGCCTACTACAAGGGCCGGACCCACGGCCGCTGGGACGCCGACACCCAGAAGGCGTTCGAGGGGTGGATGGGCGTGGAGAACCTGGAGGAGAAGGTCCGAACGGATGGGAAGCTGTGGGGCTCCGTGTGGCGGTACATCCAAGAAAAGGCTGGCGAGAACTAGAAACAGCGGGGTGGCACGGCCCGTGCTCGCCCCTACCGGGCGAGCGTCCCATGGCGGAGCAGATCAATCCGCGCCTTGATCTCGCGGACCTCGCGGGGGCTGATGGGTCGCCACGCTCCCGCGTACTTCGTGAGAGGCCTCTGCCTCAATTGAAGGAGACGGACAACCACGTCACTGAAAGTCTCCCCGGGCCGTTTCTCGGCCCTAAGTCTTCGATAGACGGCATCGCTGAGAGAGATGGTCCTGAGGCGCATACCTCTCCGCATCTCATCAGTATCGATAAAACCTGCCTCACCTCGAGCTCGCTAGGTTTCCCTTCGCGATTCGTCCGCTAAGAATCGTAGCGGAGACCCTCATCGTCCGGATGTGCTCCGGCGCCTGCCACGGGTTTCCGTCAAGGACAACCGCATCTGCGACCCCCCCAGAAACAAGCGAGCCCTTTGCCCCCTCTTCGAATCCCGCCGAAGCTCCGCCAAGCGTGTACGCGGACATGGCCTGGTCCACGGTGAGCCTCTGCCCTTGAAAGGGGGCGTTCACGGACCAGTGAATCCCTTCGAGAGGGCCGTACGGCATGCCGTCGGAACCGAACGCGAGGGCCACGCCCCGCCGGAGAATTTCGCGGTAAGGGTTGTTGAGAGCGTTCCGTTCCGGACCGAGCCTCCGTTCGTACAATCCTCCGGGGAGGGACCAGTTCCCGACGAAATTCGGCTGGCACGAGGCGACAATCCCGAGGCGCGCCATCCGAGTGATTTGCTCGGGATGGAGAAGCTCGGCGTGCTCGATTCGATGTCGGGCACCTGGATCGATCGCGAGCGACTCGATCGACTCGATCACGACCTCGATCGCCCGATCTCCAATCGCGTGCACGGCGGAGGGAAGGCCCGCGGCGCTGATTCCTGCGAGGATGTTACGGAGCTCAATTGGCGGGTGGATGAGCATCCCCCTCTCCAGAGGGTCGTCCGCGTACGGCTCCTCGAGGGCGGCCGTTCGCGCGCCAAGAGAGCCGTCGCTGAACACCTTCACCCCGCCAAGCCGGAGCCACTCATCCCCGAACCCCCGCATCAATCCGACAGCCGCCAGATGCGGGAGAAGCGCGTCGCGGGCCAACAGGTTCGCCCGCAGCGGGAGCGCGCCCGCCGCCCGCGCAATCTGGTATGCGCGAATCTCATCGTGACCGACGACGTCATGCACGGTCGTAATCCCGAGGGAAAGGGCCCGTCCCGCCACGGTTTCAAAGCCCGCCGCGAGGCGCTCGGGCGCCGGCCAGAGGGCGTCCCACATCCGTTCCAGGGCGTCCTCCTTCAACACGCCGGTTGGGGCTCCAGAGGCGGTCGCCTCGAATCCGCGCGTGCCCAGGGGAATCTGGAGCACGCGAAGGGCCACGGAGTTCACGGATGCCATGTGCCGATCCACGCGGACCGCGGCGATTGGGATTGTGTCGGAGACCCGGTCGAGGTCGTTGCGGGTGAGGTAACGGCCCTCTGGCCATCGCGACTCGTCCCAGTCGTCCGCGACAAGCCAGCCTTGAGGCCCCGCACGGGCGACACCTCTCCTCAGCGTCTCGACTGCGGCCGCCAAGGACACGCACCCGCCAAGATCCAAGTTCGAGACCCGAGCCGCGCTCTCCATGAGGTGTGCGTGAGCGTCGATGAATCCCGGTACGACAACCTTCCGGCCGAGCTCGATGATCTCCGTCGTCCGCCCCGCCCATTTCTCCGCTTGCGCGTTCGTCCCCACTCCGAGGATCCGCCCGCCGCCGAACGCGATCCCTTTCGCAAGAGGGTGTTCCGGATCCATCGTGTGGATCTCGGCGTCCACGAGGACGAGGTCCGCGTCCCTCACTTCGCGGGCGCGAGCCTTTGCAGTCGTTCGACGGCCTCCTTCAAGGTCTCGTCCCGCTTCGAGAACATGAACCGGACGAAACGCTCGCCATCGTCCGGGTCGGAATAGAACGAGCTTCCCGGGACGACCGCGACTCCGATGTCTTCCACGAGATGCTTCGTGAACGCACGGTCGTCCCCGAACCCGAAGGCGGTGTGATCCGCCATGATGTAGTACGCCCCCTCGGGCCGCACGGCGTCGAATCCGACGTCGGTGAGGCCCCGCCACAGGAGGTCTCGCTTCCGCTCGTACATCACCGCGAGGTCATGATAATAGGAGTCTTGGAATCCTAGGGCGACCGCGCCCGCAATCTGGAGGGGATGAGGCGCACCGACGGTGAGGAAATCGTGCACCCGCTTCATCGCGGCCGCGATCGTGTTCGGCGCGATCGCCCAGCCCACCCGCCATCCGGTGACGCTGTACGTCTTCGAGAGCCCGTTGATCGTCACCGTACGGTCCGCCATGGATCCAATCGTCGCG
>VBML01000205.1 GCA_005878915.1 Methanobacteriota archaeon
GGCCCGCGCTGTCGAGGGCCAGAGACGTGAAGATCTCCGGGCACCCCACCGCGCGCACGGTCTCGATGTTCCAAACCGATCCGTCGTGCCAGGCGTGCTTGAGGGTTCCACTCGTCGCGTCCTCATAGGAGATGTGAGGGTGTCCGGCGGCGTCGACCGCAATGGAGGAGTAGGCCCCAACGTTGCCGAGCGCATCGACCACGCTCACGTTCCAGCTCGCTGCGGAGGCCGTCTCACTGACGAAGGGGAATCCGATGAAGAGACCTAAGGCGACCAAGAGAGCCGCCACGATCATTCCAAGGCGTCGACTCGACAAGCCGAGCACGCTCCGGATGCCGAGTCCGCGAAGCGCGGCTTCGGCCCTTTCAAGCTGCCTATCTGAGAATCACCGCCAGGAGCGACGGTGTGATGAGGAGGAGACCGAAAGAAGCTGCACCGAGGGACGCGGCCCTAGCGGGGCTTCCGCCTCTTCCGGTTCTGGGCTCGTTTCCCTGGAGCGACCGTCTCCCAGAATTCCCGACGGGTGTCGCGTAGCGTCGGCCGGAACTCCCGCGCGACCCGTATGTGCCGGAGGTCGACGTCCGCGACCACGACATCCTCCTCGAAGTCCTTTGCCCGCCCGAGGTCCTCGCCCCGCGGCCCGATCGCCTGGGTCCCCCCTTGGAACACCATGTTCAGCTCCGTGCCGACGAGGTTTGCGTAGAGGACGAACATCGTATTCTCGATCGCTCGTGCCGGGAGGATCTTGTCGAAGAACGCCTTGCTCGTCGCCGGGCTGGCGCTGATAATGGCGAGCGCCTCCGCCCCCTGGAGAGCGTACGCCTTCGCGAGTTCCGGGAAGAACGCATCGTAACAGATCAGGAGCCCGAGCTTCCCGAGTTTCGTGTCCGCTAGGACAAGCTCAGAGCCCCGTCCGAAATACAATCCCTCCTCGAAAGGCCCGAAGTTCGCCGGGTGGATCTTCCGGTACTTCCACACCTTGTGGTCCGGGGAAACGAGGATGCTCGTGTTGAACAGATGACGCCCCTTCGCGTCCCGCTCCGGCATCCCGGCGAGAATGTGCGTCCCGTGCTCGGAGGCGATGTTCCCCAAGCGTTCCGTGGCGGGCCCCGGCACCGTCTCCGCAAGCCGGGGGAATCCGTCCCGCGCCATGTAGCCTGTGATGAACAGCTCCCCGAACATCGCGAGGTCCGCGCCCGCCTTCGCGACCGTCTTCTCAATTGTATCGAGGTTCGCGTCCTTGTCCAGCAGCTTCGGCGCGAGCTGCGCGAGAGCGACCTTCATGCCTTCCTCTCCTTCACGCGGGCTCGCCCGAGTTCGAGCGCTTTGTCCTTCGATACGCGAAGCCCCCACGTCGAGAGGAACAGACCGAACCCGAGGAATGGGAGGAGGACGAGGACCCGGAACTGGATTTCCGGAATGTACATGAGGAGCAGGATCGCGGAGCCTGCGACGATCACCCCGATCCCCGCCCAGTGCTGCCAAGGTCTCGGAACATCGACGCGAGCGGCAGGCCGCTCGCACGTCTGGCACACCTCCCGCTCGAAGTTCGCGAGAGCGGAGACCGCGTCGCAGTTCGAGCAGTAGACGAGCTTCACGGGGAGACGAGCCCCGCTCCGGTAAAAAGCGTTTCCATGGAGCACAACGTTTATGGCGGCCACGCTCTTAGCGCGAACCCGCGCTCCCGTAGTCTAGCGGCCAAGGATGGAAGCCTCTCGAGCTTCCGGCACGGGTTCGAATCCCGTCGGGAGCATCTTTCCGATTCTCTCTATGAGGAGTTCGGTGGTTCACGCCCAGAGCGACCGAGACCGACCGTTCCCCGCGGAAGTGGATGCTCAGTCACGGCTCATCGTCGTGGCCACGTCGGCGAGGTTGCCCTCGGCGTCCTCCAGCGTCCACCAGGCGGGCGCGTACTCGTCGGTGACGAGGTGGCCGCCTGCGGCGATGGCAGCTGCGATCCGCGCCTGGGCCTGGCCGGGCGGCACCCAGACGTCGATATGAATCCGGTTGCGCTCCGCGGCCAGCGCATCCATCTTCTGGAACCAGAGCGAGGCCCCGCGACCCCGTGGGTCGATCAGGTCCTCGGGGCTTCGGCGCGGTCCCGGTAACCGAGCACGGCACGCCAGAACGGCTTCACCGTGGGAATGTTGAGCGCGTCGATCGTGACTTGGACGGTCTGCAGGGTGGACGGGTCAGCAGGGACGCCCGCCTCGCGGGCGATCGCCGAAATCTTCCGAGCCAGCTCAAGGTCGCGCTCGCTGAGCCCGTAGTACTCGGGCGTGACCGTGATCAGGCGTACAATCACGCCATCGTACCGCAGGTCGACGTCCGGGTGGTGGTCCTCGAGGCCGGCGAGCTCGCTGATTGCATTCACAAGCCGGGCGCCTGCCGCGAACGACCCGGTGCGGAAGTACGCGCACGCTCCCTCGCCCACTACCCGCCAATCCTCGACACCGTCGGACTCGTGGAACCGCCGCATCGTGATCCAGTCGCTCGTGCTCTCACCTTCACCCTTTGG
>VBML01000196.1 GCA_005878915.1 Methanobacteriota archaeon
TCCTCGTGGCCCGGACCGTCGCAACTGGGCGCCCTCGCGTCCTCGACGGCCTCGCGGCCGCAGGGGCCCTTGGGCTCCGAATTGCGCGGGAGGGCGCGACGAACGTCGAGGTCGTCCTGAACGACAAGAACCCGCGAGCGGCCGCCCTGATCCGGCAGAACATCGAGCGCAACGCAATCGTCAACGCTCGCGTCGTCACGGAGGATTTGAACGGGCACCTGGCGACGAATCACTACGACATCGTCGAGGTGGATCCCTTCGGCTCACCGGTCCGTTTCCTCGACGCCGCACTCCTCTCCGCGCACCGAGGCTCCGTCCTCGCCGTCACCGCGACGGACACTGCGGTTCTAACAGGGGCGAAACCGGAGGCCGCGTGGAGGCGATATCTCGCCCGCGTGCGGCACACGGACGCATACGCGGAAGTCGGTGTGCGCATTCTCGTCGGATATATCGCGAGGATCGCTGCGAGATTCGACAAGGCCGTGCAGCCCCTAATCGCATACGCGGCCGAACACTTCGTCAAGGTGCACCTCCGCATCTCCGAGGGGGCGGGGCGGACGGACACCGTCCTGCGTCAGCTCGGCTGGTTCCGGTTCGACCCTCTCACAGGGGCGTACCATCCGGCGGACGAGGCGAGCGATCCGGGAGTCATAGGCCCTCTGTGGTCCGGCCCGCTGGCGGAGGAAGGCGTATTGACCGCGCTGCGTCCGACCGCCCACACGGGGTACGGCGCGGCGCGGATTCTTGACGGACTTCGAAGGGAAGCCTCCTTCCCGCCGTTCTACGCGGAGAACAACGAGATGGCCCGCCGTGCGCAGGTCTCTCCCCCGCGGCTGGCCCGCGTTCTCGAGGCGCTCGAGGTCCGCGGATTTCGTGCGACGCCCACGTACTTCCAAGAGAACGCCTTCAAGACGGACGCGCCCTGGGCCGATGTCCTCGAGGTCTATCGGTCCATGGAAGGCTAGACGCCCTCCGGCTCCTCATCGACCCGCCGCTGTCGCCCCTCGTACTTCGCGGTGATCACCCGCGAAATCTCCGCCGCCTTCCCTTCGCCGATCTTCGAGACCTGTCGGAGGGACGGGGGGTCCGCGTTGAACACCGCCTGCACGGACCCGAAGTGCTCGAGGAGGTTGTTCGCGAGCGTCTCGCCCACGTTCGGGAGGCCCTCGACGATGAACCGCTGCCGCTCGCCCAGGTCCAGGGTCTTGGGCTTGTGCCGCAGGCCGTACGCCGCGCGCTCCCGGTCCTGCCGTTTCCAGATCACGGAGAGGAGGGCCGCCGTCTGCTCCTTGTCCGCGGTCGCCAGGATCGGCACCCGCTCGTCGACCTCGATCGCGACGAAAGCGCCGAGGACCGCCTGCGGATTCTTGAATTCGGAAATCTCCTGAAGGTCCCCCTCGAGGACGAGAAGGGCGACGGGGTACGACTCCCTCAGCCGGCGGAGCTGCTCGAAGAGCCGCTGCTGGATGAGGCTCCGGAAAAAATCGGAGACCGTCTTCCGCTCGATCCCGATCTCCCCGCAGACGTAGTCCCCGGGCGCGATCTTCTTCCGCTCGACCGCGACCCCGAGCTCGGTGAGACGCTTGGCGATATCCTTTGGCTCATTCGTGTCCACGTACAGCGGCGCAGCCACATCCCGTGGAACCCGGCCTCGCGACGTAAACGTTCCGCCGAGGTGCGCGAATCATTCCCGTTAGGCTGAGCTCGTGCGCGCAGCCTTTTGACCCGCCCCGGGTTCGAGAGGCGCGATGGCCCGATTGGACACCGCGAAGCTCCTCTCCGCGACCCTCCTCGGGACGATGGACTCGAACGCGATCGTTCCCATCATCGCCCTCTATGCGTCGTTCCTCGGAGCGGACATCGTGACGGTCGGAATCATCGTCGGCCTGTACTCCGCGGTTCACGCTCCCGCGAACCTTCTCTTCGGGCGGATCGCGGACCGCTTCGGGCGGGTGCGCCCGATGCGCCTCGGCCTCCTGTGGGACGCGGCGAGCATGGTCCTCTATGCGATCGCGCCGAACCCTCTCTTCCTCGCGCTCGCGCGGGTGAGTCACGGGATTGGCGGCGGGCTCGTCGGCCCGAGCACGATGTCCCTCGCGACGGACACCGCCCGCGCGGGGCGGCGGGGTCGCGGGATGGCGCTGTATGGGATGTCGATCGCTCTCGCGGTGATCATCGGAACGGGGCTCGCGGGTCCCCTGACCCGGGACGATAACTTCGCGCGGCTTTTCATCGTCCTCGCAGGGACCCTCCTCGTCGGGTT
>VBML01000197.1 GCA_005878915.1 Methanobacteriota archaeon
CCATTTTCCAGATACTCGTGGGCCTTGCGGGCTTCCTGAAGCGGGAACACCCGATCTACCACGGGCTTCAACCGCCCCATGAAGACGAGCTTCATCACGTCCTCGAACTCCTTCTGCGTGGACATCGTCGAGCCCATGATCGTGAGCTGCCGCCAGTACAGGTACCTGATGTCGAGTTCGGCAATCGGGCCGCTCGTCGCCCCGGGGACGAGGAGCCGCCCGCCCTTCCGTAGGGAGCGGAGGCTGTCCTTGAACGTCGCGGTGCCCACGTGATCCATCACCACGTCGACCCCGCGCTTCCCCGTGAGCTCCCACACCGCCTTCGACCACGGGACCGCCTTGTAGTTCACGAGCACGTCCGCCCCGAGCTCCTTCGCTTTCCGGAGTTTCTCCTCTGAGGAACTCGTGACGAGAACCGTGCAGCCCGCGAGCTTCGCGATCTGGATCGCCGCAGTGGAGACGCCGCTCCCCGCCCCGAGGATGAGGACGTCCTCCCCGGGCCTCACGTGGGCCTTCGTGACGAGGAGCCGCCACGCGGTCATGAACACGAGCGGGGCCGCCGCAGCGGACTCCCACGAGAAGTCCGTCGGGAGACGGGCGACGTTCTTCCCGGGGACGGCGACGAATTCCGCGTACCCGCCGTTCACGTGCTCGCCGAGGATCTTGTATTCGACGCAGAGCGGGTCCTCCCCGCGGATGCAGTACTCGCATTCCCCGCACGTGAGGCCAGGGTTCACGACGACCCTCTCGTCGACCTCGAGGTCCGAGACGTCGTCGCCGACCTTCACAATCTCTCCCGCCACGTCGCTGCCGAGGATGTGCGGGAGCGGCAGCTTCAGCGTCGGGATCCCCGTGCGGACGAAGAGGTCGAGGTGGTTCAACGCGCACGCCCGCACGCGCACGAGGACGTCCTCGGGACCGATCGCCGGCTCGTGGAAGTCCGTGACGTACTCAAGGACCTCAGGGCCCCCGTGGGTCCGGAAAATCACCGCCTTCATGGCCCGGCGGACGGAAGCAGCCAAGCGCTTTGAAGCATTGGCTCGCGCCGGTAGGGATATTTAGGACGCCGCGATGCACCGGCGGGAGGGATACTGTGAGTTCTCCGCCGCCCGCGCCTCAGTGGCCCGTGCCACCGCCGACAGGGATGCCGCCCGCGTCGCCGTACCCCCCTGGGACGTATGACCCGATGCGGCAGATGGCTCAGGAGGCAGGTGCGCGGACCCGGGGAGCGAGCAACCTCCTCGCCGCGGGGGCCGTGCTCCACGCGCTCGCGATTCCCATTGGACTCGCCCTGTTCAAGGTCCTCGTCGAGCGCGTCGCGGGGAGGAGCGTGTCCTGGGGAGAAATCTTCAGTGCCTTGGAGCAAACGGGTTTCCTTGCCCTGATTATCGCGGGGATTGTTGTACAGGCCGCGTTCGCAGGTATCGCCGTCGTCGGGGCGTTCCTCATGCGGACAGGCCGCACCCAGGTGGCGATCCCGATGCTCGTCGTCGGCATCATCGGCGTGATTTTCTCGTTCGCGGTCTTCGGTGGAATCGTCGGAGCCATCGGCGGTGGCCTGGTGGCGGCCGGAGGAGCGAAAGGCAGGCCGAGGCCTCCGGTGCCGTACATGTATCCCCCGACATACGGGCCGCCGCCGTTTCGCCCGGGACCCTAGCCTTGGGCCGAGGCCTCCGCGATATCGAGGGCCGTCCCCTTGTCGGGCATCTTCTCCACTCTCTTCTCCCCCGAGGCGAACAGCTGCATATATGGGATCAGCGCGCCCATGATCCGGTTCTCCGCCTTCCGCAGGTGCTCCTCGTACGTCGAGCGGCTCAGGCCGAGCCCCTTCGCGATGTTCTCCGTCGTGATCTGTCGCGGGGACGTGTAGTAGCCGTACCGGTGGGCCTTCAGCACGGAGTCGATCTGCTTGCCCGTGAGCTCTGCGAACAGGCTGTTCACCCAGACGCTCGACGGCAGGACGCTGAGCGTGAGCTCCCGCTTCCGGATCAGCTCGGTGGGCCCGCGGGCGTTCATCTCCCGGAAGAGGTCACGGGTCTTCGATTCGTCGAAGCCGATCACACGGAAGTACCCCCAGCCATCCTTGTACACCGCGGGCGGGGCGTCCACGAAGTCCAGGGGCTCCCACACGTTCCAGGGGCTGTCCGTGGTCCCGCACGTGCACTTCTGGAGCATGAAGATCCGGGCATCGCCGCCCTCCTCCCACCGGTCTATGACGCGGCCCGCCTTTCGGATCTCCCGCTCGATCGACTCGAGCGTCGCCGCGTCGCGGGTCGGGACTTGGAGGAGCTCCCGGTTGAAGAGGCACCACATCGAGATCGGGAGGCCCGGGTGACGCGCGGACATCGCGATGAACGGGTAGTCGTACTGTGCGCGGAAGGAGATCTCCCACAGGGTCATGCCCCTCTCACCGGCGTCCGGGGCTATATGGGTAGTGCCGGCGTATGGCGGCTTCCCAGGCCGGCTCAAATCGGTTCTCGTCGGCCGTCCTTTGGAGTATCCGAGGACGAAAAAAATGATCGAAACTCTCGGCTACGGACCGAACAACGTAGGCTCGAGTGCGAACGCAGACCTCCGCCGATATGCACGGTGGGAGTACGGATCGGCGGACGCGGGGTGGCTCTTCGCGGGGGTCCGCCAGAACCACCGGCGGGCAGCGGGGACGTGGACGCTGCGGCTGCGGTACTGGCTGAACTCGTTCCGCGGGTTCGCGGCGTTCGACGTCCGCGGGCCCTTCCCCAGAAGTAGTACACGACCACGACGAACCCGATCGTCGGAATCGCCGCGCTGATTGTCTCTCGGACGGCGGGGAAGCCGAAGGCGATGACCCAATACATCGCGGTGCCCGCTAGGAGCGTGAACGTCGCGGGCCAGTTCCAACCCCCGCGGTACCAATACGATCCGCCGTCCACGCGGAAGAGAGAGTTGTCGTAGTCCCGACGTTTGATGAGGAAGTAGTCCACGAGGACCAGCGTCCAGAGGGGGACGACGATGGCGCCGAGGATATCGAGAAAGAAGATGTACGTGAACACGAAATTCGTCTCAAGGAGGGGAAGCATCGCGAGGGGGACGACGATAACCGCGGACAGGAGAAGGATTTTGCGCATCGAAGCCTTCCAACGGGTAAGGATGTTCGTGATTCCGAGGGCCGAGGCGTAGATGTTTCCCGCGTTCGTCGAGATTGTCGCGAACAGGATAATCAGGTAGGCGCCCACGCCGAAGCCAAGGAGCGTTGCGTTCGAACTCGGATCGGAACTCGCGGCGAAATTGATGAACGTCCCCTTTGTGATCGCCGCGACGGTCAGCAACGCGCCGACGGAGAAGAACCAATATTGCGCGAGGGATGCTCCCGCGAACGGGCCCCATGTTCCCGCCCTCTTCGTCTTCGCGAATCGACTGAAGTCCCCGATGAACTCCCACGTCCAGTTGTACGCAATCAGGAGGTCGACGAGGAGAGGGAGGGTGAGCGTGTACGTGAACCCCACTCCAAGGCTGCCGCCGGAGAATGCGAAGGAGAGAGCCGTGGGCGGCCGCCATGCGAGGAGCACACCGAAGTCGAAATCCCTAAGCACGATGTACGTCGCGTAGCCGCCGAGGGCGACGAGCGCCACCGTGGAGACCCAGTTCAGGAGGCGGATCGCCCGGTGCCCGGCGGTCGCGAAAAAGCCCTGCAGGATGCAGACTAGCAAGATGGACGGAATCATGAAGTAGTTCGGGAGGGGGGCGGCGGGGTCGAACGCGCTCGGCCACCCGAGGGTGAGGCTGAGCACGAAGGACATCGAGATGGCGGCGATGAATACGTTCACGGCCGCCCAGCCGTACCCGAAGAACAGGTAGAACACGGAGGGCAGCTTGCTCCCGCGAAGGCCGAAGGAGGGCCGCAACAGGCTCACGGACGATGCGCCCTTGTCCGCCGCGATGTAGCCGATGAGGGCCCAAGGGATGAACGTCAGGGTCGAGATCCCGAAGATCAGAAGGAGCGCCCCCGGCAGACCGTAGGCGGCGGTCATGTACCCCCCGTAGAGCCACGCCGCGGGCAGGCTCGCGGCCGCGAACCAGAGCGTGAACTGGTCCAAGGTCGAAAACACGCGGGCGGTGGAGGGCACTTGGTCCGTCGCGCGGTACTCCGCGGCGATGACCTCGAGCCCCTTCAGAACGGCCATCGGCCCGCGCAAAGCGGGACCCTACTTGAGCCCTTCGCAGAAGGCGACAATCGGAGTCTCCAGCAGTTCGGTCTCGCGTTCAGTCCGTTGCGGGAGGTACGATCTCGAGGGGGATCGGCGTGGCGGCCGCCGGATTCCGCCGCGGGTAGTCCTTCACGTACGCGCCGTAGAACGGCACGCGGTTCGCAACGACCTGCCGGAACGCGTCTCGCAATCCGTCGTCGTCCAGGGACCGCGTAAGGAGGAGGTCGTCGTTCCGGTTCAGGCACCCCTTCAGCTTCCCGTCGTGGGTCACGCGGATCCGGTGGCAGTTCATGCAGAACTCCGCGTTGTGCACGGGGTCGACGACCTCGACCTCCGCGCCGTTGAAGATGTAGATCCTCCGGTGATGCATCTCCCGCACGAGGACCTTGTCCGCCCGAGCCTCGAGCCATTTCTTCACGCCGTCGACGTCGACGTCCCAGTCCCGCTCTCCGACGAGCTCGGGCATGAACTGGATCAGCTGGAGCTTGACCTGCGGGTCGAGGGCGTCGATCGAAACGTTCACGCGCTTCAGGCCCGCCGCTCGAAGGCTCTCCGCGCGGGGGGCGAGCATCGAGCCGTTCGTCGTCATCGACACGTCCGGGATGTGACGGACCGTGCGGCCGATGATCTCCTCCATGTCGAGGCGGACAAGGGGCTCCCCGCCGGTGTACTTCACGCTCCGGATCCCGAACTCCCGCGCGATCTTCACGATCCGCTCGACCTCGCCGGCGGACATCTCGTCCTCGTGCGGGGAGCGGGGGCGGGCCACCGGCCCGAGGCCCTCGTCGTGGCAATAGATGCACCCGAAGTTGCATCGCTTCGTTACGCTGATCCGGATGTCCGTGACCTCGCGGCCGAAGGCGTCCACGAGCATGTGCACTGTGGGAAAGCGCACCAAGATTCTTCTAGCTGTCGCCCTCCCGTGGCGATTCGCGGGGGACCGTGTACCGCGGTCTCACGCGCCACGCGCGGTGACCGAACCTTCATATACCCGGCGGTGGTGCATCGACCCAGCACAATTCGTCTGACTTCGCGCGCGCGTAGGAATTTTCCGACCCGCCTTGCGACTCAAGGCCTTTGTGCGACAACAACGACAACGTGAGAACCATGGAAGAGCAGAAAGTGCAAACGAAGGTCAAGGACCTCCAGCCGACGTCGAAGCAGGTGAACCTGCTCGCGAAGGTCGTGGCCCTTGGAGAGCAGAAAGAGATCACGCCGAGATACGGCGCCCCGCGACGCCTC
>VBML01000121.1 GCA_005878915.1 Methanobacteriota archaeon
CTCCCAGTCGCTCGTTCGCCCCCTCGATGGCGGTGACGGCGGACGCGACCCGATCCTCGGGCAAGATCAGTGCGACGTCCAGCCCGCGTTCGGCGGCCTCGATGGAAGCGGGGATCGCTCCGAACCGGATGTCGGGCCGGACGCGGAGCTTTGCGGCCAGAGCCTTCGCGGGAGGGTCCAAGGTGGCGACGACGGTCGCGTCGATCCGGCGCAACACCTTGCGGGCCCGAGCAGGATCCACCCGCCGGCTCCCGCCATCGGCGGCGGACGGAATTCGCAATAGCGAGATGTGCCCCGGCTTCAGCGCAACAATCCCCTCGAGCTGCGCGACCCCTACGTCTTGCCCGCGGTCCGCCGCCGTGATTGCTCGACCGCGGGAAGGGGACTCTCGGCCCGGGTACGCGACCAGGTCCCCCCGCTCCATGAAAAGGCCCACGGTCTCGCCCCGCTCAATCGCACTGCCCGCGACAGCGGCGGTCACCTCGATGATGGAGAGGCCCTTCGACCCCCGGTCTACGAACTCCCGCAAGTCTCGGAACCGCTGATGCAGGACGCGGACTCCCTCGAATGTGGGCCGGTACTCGCCGTCGACGATATGCACCAGGCCGTCTGCCTGCATCGTCCGCAGGTACTCCGACACGCCTTGGGCGGTCATCCCGAGGGCCTCCCCGATCGTCCGTTGAACGGAATGGTTCCGCAGGGAGATTTCCAGGAGGATCAAGATCCGCGTCGTCTCGCCGAGGTTCCGGAGCAGTTCCATGCTCTCGCCCGCAAACGTCTTATAGACTCAAGCCAATTGGAATTATATCAAGTTTACTTTACGGGGGGCGACGGTGGGCTTGACGCATGGGATCCGATCGTTGGCGGTCATTGCCACCCTCCTCTCGGTGGGCCTCATCCTGGCTCCCGGCACGCAAGGGAAGGAAGAGGCTCGGGTCGACATCCTCTTCGACCTCGGGGACGGGAGCTACTATTGGTCTCACATCACGATCACCGACCGGCTCGCGGAGAACGCCACGTGGAGCGCGACCCTCCAGGCGGCGAACGAGCACGGCCTGCCCATTTCGTATCAATGGTTCTCGGGGCTCGGGACGGCGGTCTTCGACATCGGGGATCGACGGGCGCCCGCGGGGTTCGCAGGACTCTACCTGTGGAACCGGTCGAGTTCGACATGGGAACTCTCGAAGGTCGGCGTGAGCTCCCTCGTGCTGTCGGATCTGGACGCGATCGCATGGAGCAACGCGGCGTTCGATTCCGCGTCCTTTGAATCACGGACTCCGGTCCCGACGCCAGCCTTCCCGCACCCTGCCCTCGGGTTCCGCGGGGACGGGATTAGCGGGGGCGTCCCCAATCTCCAATCGGTGGGCACCGGGACATCGGGGTCGAGGGCGCCGGATCGAGGGACAGTCCTCTGGAATCGGGACTTGGAAACACGGGAGATCGTCTCCACTCCGGCCGTTGCCTACGGAATGCTGTACGTGGAGACGTTCAAGGGCCTCTACGCCTTGGACGCCGGCACGGGCGTCGTCCGGTGGCACAACGCCTTGGTTACGGGGTTCTCGTCCCCCGCGGTGTTCAATGGCTCCCTGCTCGTGGGGGCTTCCGATGGGCGCGTCTATCGCCTGAGCACCCTCAATGGAACGGAGCTCTGGAACACGAGCCTGATTTCTCAGCCGAGGTTTAGCGGGATCACGTCGTCCCCGCGCGTCGCGTTCGACTGGGCCTACATCGGGACGTTCAACGAGAGCGGGGGACCCGGGGAGGTCGTGTCTCTCTGGGTGAGCGACGGAAGGATCGCCTGGCGCCACGCGACGGGTTCCGTGCACCTCTCGTCACCCGCGGTTCTCCAAGGGGGGGTGTACGTCGGCGTCATGGGCACCTACAACACGACGACGAACGTCACGTTCGATCCCCCATACGGGGTGTTGGCGCTGAGCGCGTCAAACGGCACGGAGCGGTGGTTCTTTGCGACGGGCGGCCCAGTCGCATCCTCTCCTATCGCGACGAGCAGCGTCGTCTACGCGGCCTCGCGGGATGGGAACCTCTATGCGATTGACGCGTCGAACGGGACGGAGCGATGGAGGGTCGCGGTCGGCGCCGGGGTCTCCTCCCCCGCCTTGTACGGCGACGCGATTTTCGTCGGGGGAGGGGACCTCTTGGGATCTGGGCGGGTCAGCGCGGTCGACCGACGGACCGGGGAGATCCTCTGGACGTACGTTCCAAATGGCCCGGTGCAGGCCTCGGTCTCCTACGCCGACGGCAAGATCTTCTTCTCAACGAACACGGACCACGGGAAGGTGTACGCCCTGAACGCCTCGCGCGGGACCTTGGTGTGGTCCTATGAGCCCTCGCCCGCACAGTACATTCTCGGCTCGCCCTCCATCGCGAACGGGACCGTGTTCGCCCCGAGCGACAATGGACACGTGTACGCGTTCCGGGACGCGGGCGGTCCGGTTCCGAGCCCTAATTCCCCCCTCGTCTTCGTGGTCGTCGGAATCGGCACCGTGGCGGTCGCAGCGGTCGTAATGGTCGTAGCGCGAAGGAGGCGCAGAGGCCGTGGTCCTCTCTGAGCGAGTGAAAGCCGCTCTCCTTGCGGCGATCGTTGCGGTCTCCGCCATCGGGCTTCTCGCCGCTGCGCAGTCCCTCCGCCCGCAACCTCCCAGGCTCTCGAGCGGGATCTCCATCGCGATGGCGATCGAGGGCGCGGGGTGGACGATCCTTTATGCGAGCAACGACACCCGGAACAACACCGTCTTCCTCTTCCTCTTGGAGGCGGCGCGGACGCTCCACTTCGGTCTGCGCTGGTCGAACTGGTCTCCCCCGTATAGTGCGGTGTTCATCGAGGCGATCAATGAATCCACGAATGCGGACGCGGGGCGTTGGTGGGTGTTCTGGGTGGACGGCGTCTACGCGGATACGGCGGCAGATTTGACCGTGCTCGAAGGAGGAGAGACCGTCCTCTGGCGGTTCACGACCCCCCAGGGGGGCTGAGATCGTGGCGCAGCGAGCACCCGGGTTTCGAAAACTCACGAAGCTCGACGTCGCGTTCCTGCTCATTCTCGTCGGGGTCGGCGGCCGGCTTCTTCTGCTGCGGGTTGCAAATGTCGAGACGATCCTCGCTGCCTCGATGCTTGCGGGCGCTTTGCTCGGATGGCGTTATGCGATGCTCGTCACCGTTGCGGTGATGGGCGTCTCCGACGCGATGATCTATGCGATCGGATATGGAGGCGAGTTCGGGACGACCGCGCTCCTTGGTATCACCGCGTTCACCTGGTCGGGCATGATGTTCGCCGGGTTCATCGGCGCGGCGGCGGGTCGGAGTCGGGTCCTGTTCACGACGCGCTCCATGGCGGTCCTCACCACGATCAGCATCCCGGCGACGCTTCTGTTCGATGTCTGGACCGCATTCGGGGATTGGCTGTTCCTCGCGGGGCCGCGGGGTGTCTCGCTCGCGACCGTCTACTACCTCCAGATCCCGTTCACGCTGATCCATCTCGCGAGCAGCATTGTCTTTGTGCCGCTCTTCGGCTCGATATTCTCGTTGCTGGCTCCCGCGCCATCCGCGGAGTCCGTGCCGGAACCGACAGAGGGCCGGCTCTAGAGGACGCCTTCTAAGCGTCGGCGCAGACGCTCGACCTCGGCCCGCCGAGATTCGAGCTCGGCCTCGCGAGCTGCGAGTTCTTTCGACTTCTTGCGGAGACCTTCGGCGAGGGAGTCCGCTGCATGCCGGAGACGCTGGAGTTCCTGTCCCTCCGCTCGCAGGCGGGCGGTCTTACGCTCAACCTCCGCGTGGGATGCTCGGAGCTTCTCTTGAGTCTCAGCGAGGGCTCGGCGCTCCTCAGCGATCTCAGAATCAACGAGGCGCTTGATGGACTTCTCCCTCTTCTCGATTCCCGCCGTTTCCTCCTTGATTTTTCGCCAGGCCGTCGCGACGTCCCCGCGCTCCTTCGCCGTCGCCCGGCTCTCCGCGTCCAATTTCTTGCGGTCTTCCCTCACGCCCCCTCGCTCCGCTTCTAGGGCGGCGAGGGCCTCGGCGAGCGCTTTCTCTCGTCGGTCCAATGACGCCTGGTCCTTCAACAGGTCGGCGACGGTATTTCGCTCACCCGCCAACCTCGACTTCTCGCGCTCGAGCTGGACGATGAGTTCTGCGTTTTTCTGCTCCGCAAGTCGCTTCGCATTCTTCAGGAGGTCGGCCGCCTCCTTTCGCATGACGGCGCTTTCCGCCCGCGCTGCGGCGACGTCCTCGCGGCCAACCTCGATATGAGTGGCTTCCTCCTTGAGCTCCTTCTCGCGGCGCGCGGTCAACACGGCTCGAGCCGCCACCTCACGTTCGGCCTTGGCGAGCGCCTCCGTGCGCCGGTGGATCTCGTGATCCCTGTTTTTCGCGCGCTCCCCCTGGACCTCCAAGCGGGTGCGGGCCTCTGCAATCTCCCGTTGCGCACGTTCCCCCTCTGTGAGGCCGGCCTCGAGGTTTCGTTCCCTCTCCTCAAGGTCCTTGCGCTGCGTCTCCAGCGCGGAGGCGCTCTTCGCAAGGTCCTTGATCTGGGCGCGAACACCGTCCTCGGCCTTAGCGAGATCGCTCGTGTGCGTTTCGAGGGCCGCCTCCTTCGATCGGAGCTCCTTCCCTCTCTGGGTGAGTCCCGCGGCGTGCATCTCAGAGTCTCGACGGTGGGACTGCAAGGCCTTCGACTCGCCGGATACGTGCGCGGTGCGGGACTCGAGTTCCCGTTTCGCCCGATGGAGTTCCTGTTCCTCGCTGTGCAGCTTCTTCTCTGCATCCGCGACGCTCGCCCGTGTCTCCCGTAGCGTCCTCGCGATGGCCTCCATCCTCTTCGACTCGGCGGCAATCGCGTGGGCCCGACGATCAACATCCTTCAGACCGGCCTCGAGCTCCTCCCGCGCTTTCGCCTGCCGATCTTCCTGGGCCTTCACCTCCGCGACCCTCCGGTTGAGCGCACCCGTGCGTTCCGCGACGTCGCGCCCCTTCAGCGCGAGGGTCTCCTCGGTCCGTTCCACTTCCTTTTGTCGAGAGCCAAGCGCCTTCTGCAGGGTCTCCGCGCGTTCGATTTCGCCCTCGATGGCGGTTCCCCGTCGCTGCACCTCCGCTTCCTTGCGCGCGAGCTCCGCGCGGGAGTTCTTCACGAAGGCCTCGGCCGACGAGCGCTCTTTCTGTAATCGCGACCGCTGCAGCTCGACGGCAGCCTCCGCCTCGACGGCGGCTTTCTGTTTCCGCTCCAGTTCCTTTGACGACGCATCGAACGCCCGACGATCGAGGTCGAGGGCCTTCCGTGCCTCAGATGATGCGTGGGCCTCTTCCTTCAGAATCTTGCGTTCATCCGCGAGGCGGGTGAATTCTACGTCGAGTTCGGACTTTCGGGTCTTGAGGGAGTCGCCGAGCTTTATCAAATCGGCTTCGCGCCGGGAGAGCTCACGGTCGTCCTCCCGCAAGCGGTTCGCTTCCTTGGTCGCATCGCCCTCCCTATGTTCAAGCTTTTTCGCCTCCGATTGTAGCCTTCGGATTTCCGCGGCGGTTTCCTTGGTGCGAGCCTCCAACTCCTCCCGGGCCTTGGCGAGGGCCGTCCTCTCCCGGTCTGCCACGGTCTGTTGCTGGGCGAGGGCTTTGCGGCCAGCGTCGAGTTCGTTTCCTCTCGCCTCGAGGGCCGATTCCCTTCGAGAACTCGCTTCCTCCCGTTTCTTGATATCTCGCTCGCTTCGGATGAGCGACGTGGACTTGGATTCAAGTTCGGACTCTCTCTCGGCGATAGCCTCGAGCGCTTTCGCGACCTCGGACTCCCGCGCAGAGATCTGAGCCAAGCGACTCGCCTGCTCCGCGGCCGCGCCCTTCGCCTCTCGTTCCATCCCGGCCAATTCGGCCTGTTTCGATGCGACCCCAGCAGCCAGCCGTGTGACCTCCTCCCGCTCGGACTTCACCCGTTCCTCGGAAGAGGCCAAACGCTCCTCTCGCTTGGTAGCCTGCTCGACCCGGGACTGCACCTCACGCTGGGCCTTCGCCAGGGACTCCTCGGCGCTATCCAGCTTTCCCTGTCGTTCGTGGAGTTGCTTGGTAAGCGCGGAGAGCGCGGCCTCCTGCTTCTCCAGGTCCGACGCGCGAGCTTCGTACTGGGACTTCGCAGTTGCTAGGGCCTCAACCTCCTCCCGCAGGCGTTTCCGTTCCCGTTCCAATTCCTTCCGCGACGCCGAGAGTGCGTGTTCCCGTTTCTCGACCTCTTCATGCTGCTTCTTGAGGGAGTCCTCCGAGGCCTGAACCTTCTCCTCTACTCGTTTCTCGTTCTTGGCCGCAATCTTCTCCCTTTCGCGGAGCGATTTTTCCAGGGTCGAGAGTTCCGCGTCGCGGGCCGTCGCCAACGTCTCCCGGCGGCTCAACTCTTCGTCGAGGACTAGGAGGCCCTTGCTCCGGGCCTCGAGATCGTCACGCGCAACCTCCAGACTTTTCTCCTTTTCTTTCGTCGTCGACGCGAGTTCTCTCAGCTCGCCTTCCCGCTCCGAGACGTCCCCGGCCCGGGCGAGCTCCTTCCCGAGGGTCGCGACCTCCCCCTCGAGCTCCTCCGACCGTTTCTCGGCAATCCGTAGGGAGGCCTCGGCCTCCGCCGCTGTCTTCTCCGCCCCAGACATCGCCTCCTCGAGCCCGATGATTCGCGATTCGGCCTTCTTGGCCTCTGCCCGGAGGATTTTGATCTTCGACTCTGCACCCGCCACTTCACCTTCGAGCTCCTTGATTCGCGAGCCCGCCCGCTTTCCCTCCGCATCGAGGTCTCTTGCCTTCGATTCCGCGTCGCCCGCCTTGCCCTCGAGCTCCTTGATACGCGATTCCGCCCTTCCGACCTTCTCTTCGCGTTCGCTTAGGAGTTTCTCGCGAGCCTCGGTGTCCTCCTGTCTCTTCCGGATCGACTTATCCCGGCCAATGAGCTCTCGGCTTCGTTGGTCGAGGGTCGCCATCTGACTCCCGAGCTCAGCGAGTTGGGCCTCCGCCATCGTCTCCCGCTCGGCGACCTTCTCCATGCGAGCAGCAATCGCGGACTCCTTCCCCTCGAGGCTCTCCTCCTTGTCAACGAGGTGTCGGAGACGCTCGATCTCCACCTGCTGACGTTCGTGTTCTTTCTTCGCAGCCTTCGCTGCCGCCTCCGATTCCTTGAGTTGGCTCTTCAGGTTCGCCTCGACCGCCATGCGCGCGCCCTCGGCTTCCGCGAGCTTCCCCTGGAGAGCCTTCGCCTCGTGTTCACGCTCTCCCTGCTGCCGTTCGCTTTCCTTCTTCGCCGCCTTGACGGCAGCCTCCGAGTCTTTGAGTTGGCCCTTGAGGTCGTTCACGACCACCGTCTGTTTTCCTTGGAAGTCGTCGAACCTAGCTTGGAGTTCGGCGAATTCCCGCTCGCGCTCCGCACCGTCCTGGTCCCGGTCTTTCTCTGCCGCCTTGACGGCTGCCTCCGAGTCTTTGAGTTGACCCTTGAGGTCGTTCACGAGCGCCGTCTGTTTTCCTTGGAACTCGTCGAACTTGGCTTGGAGTTCCGCGAATTCCTGCTGGCGCTGCGCAGCGTCCCGGCTCCGTTCTTTCTCTTCTCCTTTGAGGGCCGCCTCCGACTCCTTGAGCTGGCTCTTCAGGTCGTTGACGACACCCATTTGTCCCCCCTCGGCCTCGGCGAGTTTGGCCTTGAGCGCCTCCATCTCCCGTTGGCGCTCTCCCTGTGCCCGCTCGTGCTCTTTCTCCGCGGTCTTGACCGCGGACTCCGATTCCTTCAGCTGGCCCTTCAACTCGCTTGTGATCGTCGCCTGCTTGGCCTGGAACTCATTGAACTTGGCTTGGACTTCCGCGAGTTCTCGCTCGCGGTCCACCAGATGCCGCTCATGTTCTTTCTTGGCCGCTTTGATGGCGGCCTCCGATTCCTTCAGCTGGCCCTTGAGGTTGTTCACGAGGGCCGTCTGCACTGACTCTAGGCTGTCGAACCTTGCCTGCAGGTCCTTGAGCTCGCGGTCGCGCTTCGCGATTTCCTTGTCTTTGGCTGCGCCGATCTGCTCGGCTACCTTCACCGCGGCGCGCACGGCCTCCATCGGGTCCTCCTCGGGCGGCGTCTGCTTGCGCGGGGGTGGCTCCGACGGTGCCTCCTTTGCTGGCCCTTCGGACTTGGCGGCCCCTTCGGACTCCTCGGATTCGGTGAACTCCTTGATCTCTTCGAGGTCCTCGATCTCCTCGAGGGCTTTCTTGGCCTTCTGTCGAAGTCCCATGTCCCTCACAGGCCGTACGTTTCGAGGACCTTTTCATACGAGGCGAAATCCTTCGACTTCGCGAACTTCCGGATCTCCTCGTCGGGCAGCTTCTCCAGGAGTTCGTCGAGCACCTTCAGGAGGGCCTTGATGTCCTCCCGGTGCGCGGACTGCTTCTCCTCCTGGGCTTTGAGCCGGTTCTTCTCGTCGACGACGCTCTCCATCTGCTCCTCGAGCTCGGTGAGCCGCAGCTGGAGGTCTCTCACCTCCGTGTCCGAGGTCTGGATCGTGATCTTCTCAGAACCGGCCTTGGGTTGCGGGCTCCGCGCGCGGGTGCGTAGCGTGTCCTCCATCGCGTCAAGCTGATCGGACTTCTCCTCGAGAGACCGCATCCGGTCCCCGAGGCGGGTGCCCCGGGCATCGAGTTCGTGCTCCCGCTCGTGGAGCCGAGACAGGAGGGACCGGAACTCGTCCTCCCGGCGCTCCAAGTCCGCCTCCCGCTGGCGAACCTCCGCCTTCTCCTGCTCCCGCCGCTCGAGTTCCGTCCGGAACGTTTCGGCTCTCGCCTTGAGGGAATCTTCGCGGTCGCGGAGTTGCGCCTCCTGAAGCTGGAGGATGTTGCGGTAGATCCGCTCCATCCCGGTGATGCCCTCCTCGATCCGCATGGTCTCCTCGCGCTCCACAAGGATGTCCTCGATCTGTCGCTTCAACTCCTCCCGCTCGCGGATTTCGATCGGGGAGCTCGAGGGCTCGAGCACGCGGATCCTCTTGCGCGCCCGGGCGACGATCGCGTCCATCTGTTCGATCCGTTTCCTGCGGCTCAAGAGGAGTTGCTGGAAGGGCTCGGGAAGACGAAAGACCGGCGACTCCGCTCCGTCCTCGGGGGGCTTCGGCGGTGCGGGCGGCGGCGGCTCCCTGTCGACCTCAACGGTCGCCGCCTGTCGCGTGGAGTCGAGGAGCTTCTCGAAGAAGCGCTCCTCTGAGAATTCCGCCTCTCCCGCAGGAACGGCCCGGCCGCAGTGATAGCACTCCGTCGCGTTCCGGAAGAGGATCACGGCGCAGAACGGACAGCGGATCGCCTCGAGCACGCCTTCGAACGTGCGCTTGCACGCCCTGCATGCGTCCGCGCCCTCCGGCGCTTCCGCTCCGCATTCGCTGCAGTACGCGGCGCCGCTGGGAGTGAGGGCACGGAGGGCCATCGGTGTCTGGGTCCGCGAGGATTCGTTTTCGGCTCTACTCGTACGCGTTGTACGAGAGGATCTCCGAGAGATGCTTGCGTCCTTCCGGGGGGCCGAACCCCTCCGGATACCCAAGGGGAGACAACCCGACCACCTTGGCGTCGTCCGGGATGCGAAGCGCGGCCCTCACCTTCTCCTCGTTGAAGGCGAAGACCCAGGAGGTGCCCAGCCCCTCACTCGTCGCGGCCAAGCTCAGATGGGAGAGCGCCATGCCGACGTCCACCGGGTACGAGTTCATGTATCCGCCCACGGTCGCCACCGCCTCATCGAGCCGCGCGCACGCGACGACGAGGATCGGGGCGTCCGACAGGCGC
>VBML01000202.1 GCA_005878915.1 Methanobacteriota archaeon
AGGCGGTGATCCGAACGCCGCGCCGCAAGTACGGTCGGATGATCAAGCCGCTCCCGGTGACGAAGCCGGAGAAGTGTCGATTCTGCAAGGCCGGGAAGCCTTGTCCGATCCACAAGCAGGAGACGACGGTCTCGCCCCGATGATGGCCCCTCAATTGAATCGCTTCCGAGCGGCGCCGTGCGGCCCAACTATCGCCGTTCCATCAGGATGGACCAGGCGAGAGGCCGGAAGTCTTCGCGGTCGAGCGTAAACCGGAACTCGCGGACCTCGAGGATCTTGAACAGCGGCCCGAGCTCGTCCGGAACTCATCCTCGGTCACGACCGGCGGACCGATGACCATCGGCTCCTTGGCGTTCCCCGCGAGGGTCAACCAACGCGTGCCTTTGTGGGTGACGCGTTCGAGCATCTTGAGGAAACCCTGGAGGTTGCCCGTGCGAATGCCGTGATAGACACCTCGGTCGAACACCACATCGTAGGGTCCACCGAGATCCATACGCGTCGCATCCCCGACCCGAAAATCAATCTCGATTCCCGCCTTCCGTGCTTTCTCCCGCGCCCTCCGCACGGCCAGCTCGACGTAGTCGACCGCGGTCACCCGATATCCGCGGCGAGCGAATGCGATTGCGTTCGTCCCCGTGCCGCACCCGATCTCGAGGACCGTTTTTCCAGGCAACAAACCGGCATTGAGGACCCGAACGAGTTCTGCGCTCGGCACACCGGAGTCCCACGGGGTGTCCCCGGTCTGATATGATTTCTCGAACTCTCTTCCAGCCATCGGGCATCCCCTTCCCTATTTGACTTGAGCATCGAAGAATGCGACTTAAGGGCAACGGGCACCCCTGTGTTTGCCTGCTCCACGAAGAGTATATCGGCCGCCACAAGATGGCGGCTCGGCATGACGGAGGCCGGCGCGGGCACAGACCTCGCGGCCAAGACGAAGGCGTCTCGCGCGTATGCGGACAGGGCACGACGTTCCCTCCCAGGCGGCGTTACGGCCGGGGTGAAGTACTTCGATCCGTACCCGATCGCGATGAAGAAGGCGAAAGGATGCCGTCTCTGGGACCTCGACCGCAACGCGTACATCGACTACTGCCTGTCCTTCGGCCCTCTCATCCTTGGCCACGGCCACCCGCGCGTCTTGAAAGCAATCCGGGACAGCCTCGAGTCGGCCGGCACCACGATGTTCGGTGCTCCCCACGAGCTCGAGGCGACCTATGCGGAACGGCTCCTCCGGATTTTCCGGCCGGACGGGAAGATGCGCTTCACGATGTCCGGAACCGAGGCGACGATCCATGCCGTCCGGTTGGCGAGGGCGTACCGGAAGCGCCCGATGATCGCGAAGTTCGAGGGCCACTTCCACGGCGGTGTCGATGAACTCCTCGTGAGTTACACGCCGTCAAACGAGGAGGTGAAGCGAGGCCTGGTACCGATCTCGGGATCTCGCGGGACGCCCGACTCGGTCCTGAAAAATACGGTCGTGTTGCCCTTCAACGATCTGGACGAGACTGAGGCGCGGATTCGGGAACACGCGGATCGTCTCGCATGCGTAATCGTGGAACCTGTCGAGCGGTCGTACATCGCGCCGGACCCGGACTTCCTGAAAGGGCTGAGGGAGATCACCGCGGATCACGACGTCCCGCTCATCTTCGACGAGGTGATGAGCGGCTTTCGGGTGGCGTTCGGCGGGGCCCAACACGCGTATCGCGTGACACCGGACCTCACCTGCCTCGGCAAGATCATTGGAGGAGGCTTGCCCTGCGGGGCGTTCCTCGGACGTTCGGATATCCTTGACCTCGCCGATCCGGCGACCGGGGACTTCTTCCACAGCAGCACGTTCGCCGGGTATCCGATGGCGATGGCCGCCGGGATGGCGACCCTCGATGAACTCGAGAAGCCCGGCGTCTTCGACGCGCTGCTCAAGACGACTCGGGCCGTAACTTCCGGTTTCGAGAAACTTCTGAAGGACCACCATGTGCCCGCGGCAGTCCCAGCCCTGGGAACCGTCTTCTCAATCCTGTTTACGAATCACGCGCCCCGCAACTATAGGGACACGCTCGGAGCGAACGACGCACGCCGGAGCGTCCTCGACACCTCCCTGCTCACTCGAGGGATTTTCGTGAAACCCGGGAAGCCTTTCTATCTGTCCACGGCCCACGACGAAGCCGCGATCCGCCAGACGCTCGAAGCGTTCGAGGAGAGCCTGCCCGCTATCGCGTGATCATCGTCGCGGGCCGAGACCCATGATCGCGCGTGCCTCGTCCGGCGACGCGACCTCCCGTTGGAGATCCTCCGCGAGGTGCCGCGCGCGGGCGACCAACTCCTCGTTTCGGGCGAGGACGCCTTTCTTCAGGTAGAGGTTGTCCTCGAGGCCCACCCGGAGGTGGCCCCCCAGGACAATCGCCATCGTCGTCATCGGGAGTTGCATCCGCGACATGCCCGCGACGACGTACGTCGCGGTCGGCGGGAGCTGGTTCCGCATGTGCAGGAGATTCTCCGGGGTCGCGGGCACACCGCCGTCCACGCCCATGACGAGTTGGAAATGGGCCGGTTCCTTCACGAGGCCCGCTTCGATTAAGCGTTTCCCTTGCTGGACGAAGCCGACGTCGAAGGCCTCGAGTTCCGGTTTGATGTTCTGATCGAGCATCGTCTTCGCGAGGAACTGAACGGTCTCCGGCGTATTCACGTAGACGACGGCCGGTTTGCGGCCGGCGAAGTTTAGCGTGCCCGTCGTGAGGGAGCCCATCTCCGGGTTCGTCTTCAACGGCATCGCACGATCCTCGTCCGTCTGGCCGGCGATGCCGCTCGTCGACGTCATGACGACCAGCTTGGTCCGCTCACGGATCTTGTCGACGCTCTCCCGGAAGATGTCGAATCG
>VBML01000203.1 GCA_005878915.1 Methanobacteriota archaeon
AGAGCGTGGCGGTATTTGCGGGCCGCGTCCCTCGCGCGATCGAAGGCTTCGAGGCGGCCTTCCCGAATGCCGAGCTGTTCTCGGGCGCCGGGGTCGCGGCGGTGTTTGTCCCCAAACCTCGAGCGGAGGCGGCGTTGGCGTTCCTTTCGCGGTTCGGATTCTCCCAGATGGAAATCGCGAAGGGGACGGGACCGCCGAGTCAGATTCTTGAGGCCGCTATCTCGGAAGAGAAGAAGTGGCGGGCTCGCTTGGAGGAGGTCCAGGGACGCCTCGAAAAACTGCGGGAGCGGTATGCCGGGTTCGTCGCCACCGCGGAGGAACTTCTCGAGGTCGAACTGGAGAAGGCGGAGGCGCCACTTCGCTTCGCCGTGAGCGATCACTCGTTCGTCATCGACGGCTGGGTCCCGTCGTCCAAGATTTCCGAGTTCTCGTCCCGAGTCGCCTCGATTGGCGTTCACGTGGAATCCCTGGAGGGGGAGCGCGGGCACGAAGCAACGGAGCCCCCCGTCCTGCTGAAGAACCCGAAGCCCGTCCGGCCTCTCGAGTTCCTCATCCATCTGTATTCCACCCCGAGCTACCATGAACTCGATCCCACCCTCTTCATGTTCCTCGCGTTCCCGTTCTTCTTCGGATTCATGATTGGCGATGCCGGGTACGGATTTTTCTTCCTGTTGATCGGGGTCCTCGCGGGGGTCAGGATGAAGAAGGGGGACCTGAGAAACCTGTTCATCGTCATCGGGATGGGTGGGTTCTGGGCCCTCCTCCTGGGGCTCCTCGTGTTCGGGGAGATGTTCGGAATCCCGTTCCACAAGGCCCCCATGGCCCCCCCGGAGGAACTGTCCTGGGCCGCGTTCGGGATCGCCTTCCCCCTCCAGCCCCTGATTCACAAGGCCTTCGACATCGCGGACATGATCTACCTCTCGATCCTGTTTGCCGGACTCCACTTGGGGACGAGCTACGTCATCGGAATCGTGAACGAGGCGCGGCACAACTGGAAACACGCGGTCGCGAAGCTCGGTTTCCTCCTCACCCTCTTCGGAATCTTTACGATCCTTACCAATGCGCTGGCGTGGACCCGCGTCGGGGGGTGGGTCCGGAACGTCCCGCTGGGATGGTTCCCGTGGGCACCGTTTCCCGCCGTCTCGAGTTTCCTCGGCATTCAGATGCCGTACGCATCGGTGGCCCTCCTGCTCGCCGTGTTCTTGGGTTTCGGCGAGTCGCCCATCGCCCCCCTCGAAGTCGGGGGAATCCTTGCGAACACGATGTCGTACGCGCGGCTCGCGGGGATCGGCATCGGCAAGGCCGCGATCGCTACCGCCTTCAACAGAGGCGTTCATCAAGTTCTACAAGGGGAACGGAACCGCGTTCCGCCCTTTCGGATCGAAGACGACACAGGAGGCGTGAGGACAATGACGGGAGACCCGATGGCTGCGATTTCCGCAGCGATAACAATGGCAGGAACAGGGATTGCGACCGCATGGGCCGAGAAGGTGGTTGGCGGGGCGACCGTTGGGGCCATCGCCGAGAAGCCCGAGCTCTTCAGCCGGGGTCTCGTGTTGATGGTCATCCCCGAAACGATCATCGTATTCGGTCTCGTGATCGCGATTCAGTTGCTCGGCCACCTCTATACGGCGTGAAGGCTCGGCGAGAGATTCCCATGGGCCTCGAGACCGTTATCGAGGAGGTCCTCGGCCGAGGACGGGTCGAAGCGGAGGAAATCCGGAAGGCAGCGGGTGTAGACCGCGATCGGCTATTGGCAGAGGAACGTCTCGAGGGCGAGAGGTTCATGTCGGCACGAGTGCGCGATGCCACGATAAAGGCGGAACGCACCCGCATCCAAGACCTCGCGCGCGCGGAACTCGAAAGCAAGAAGATCATCCTCGCCGCCCAGAAGGAGGTGTTGGACGAGGTGTACTCGAGGTCCCTCCAGGCCCTGTCCTCCCTCCCGGATCGAAATGAAATTGTGCGCGCCCTCCTCAACGCGAATGCCGCAGACTGGCGGGCCGGGAAGGTCTATGCGAGCCCAGGGGACGCCGACAACGTGCGCGCGGTTGCGGGACCGAACTTCGCGGGGACGATCGACAGCCTGGGCGGCGTCGTGATCGAGAGCGGTGACGGGACCCGACGGAACGACCTCCGGTTTGAGGCCCTGTTCTCCGACGTGTGGCGGGACTCGGTCCGGGAGGTGGCGGAGATCTTATGGCCAAGCAAATGACGGGCGTAGCGGACGAAGAACGCGGCCGGTATCTCGCCCGCATCGCGAGTTACCTCCCATTCGAGCGAGGGAACTACCCCTACGTCACCGCCCGCGTGCGCGCGAAGAAGGCCGCCCTCCTGACGAGGGACGTGTACGATCGCATGCTCCAGATGGAGATACCGCAGATCGCACGCCTCATCGGCGAGGGAGCCTACAAGGAGGAGATATTGACCCTAGCGGCGAAGCTCTCCGGAGTGGACCTTATCGAGGTGGCGACGAGCCGGAACCTCGCGGCGGTGTTCACGCAGATCATCGGGTTCTCCGAGAGCGAGCTCCGGCAGATGATCGGCTGGTACCTCGACCGCTTCGACGTCCAGAACATCAAGACGATTGTGCGGGGAAAGCTCTTCGGGGCGGCGCCGGGGGAGATCTCCGAGGATATCGTAGCCGCGGGGAGCCTGCGAGCGTCGTTCCTCCAAACCCTGATCGAGCTTCCGACGCTCGAGGACATCTTCGACCGTCTGGAGGGCACGATTTACGCCCAGGCCCTGGAGTCGCTCGGGGAGAAGCCCGCGGACATCGAGAAGTGGAACCAGTGGGAGGACCTCGTGACCCAACTGTACTATCGGTACCTTCTGGAGATCATCCCGGAGCGGACCGAAGGGACCCGCCTGATGCGGGAATGGGTTCGGCGCGAGGTCGACATCGTGAACCTGAAGACCTTGCTCCGACTGTGGGCCCAGAAGGTGACGCTGCCATACGACCCATTCGTCGACGGTGGCCTCGAGCTGCCGAAGGCCGACCTCGCGAAGATGATGTCCATGGACGCGAATGCGCTCGCCGCGCGACTTCGAGACGTGCGCCTCACCGAGGACCTCGCCCCTCGGTTGAAGGATCTACAAGCCCTCGGAGTTGGCCAGCTCGTTCGGTCCGTGGAGAAGCTGCACCTCCTCAGCGCGGGGCGACAGGCCCACGTCCATCCACTCTCCGTGCTTCCGGTCCTCGACTACGTCGTGCGCAAGGATCGGGAAGTCCAGAACCTCAGGATCATCGCAAGGGGAAAGGAGAGTGGCCTGTCCACGGAAGTGATTCGGGAACTCTTGGTGGTCTGACATGGAGCTCGCGGCGGTCGGACGAGACGATTTCGTGCAGGGGTTCAAACTCGCCGGGGTGCGGAAGACGTACAGCGTCTCGCGTGAGGGCCTGGAGGCGCAGGTCATGAAGGTCCTCGAGGACCCGAACATCGGGATCCTGGTCCTTAGCGCGGATGACCTGAGTACCCTGAGCCACGCGATGCGGCACCGGCTGGAGACGGCGCCCCGCCCCGTGGTCATCGCGGTGGGGAAGCAGCAAGAGGAGGACCTCCGTTCGAAGATCAAGCGGGCGATCGGCGTCGACCTGTACAAGTGAGCGGGCCACAAAGGGAGCGTGACAGAACTGGCGATGAAAGCGGTAACGAGGGACGCGGGCGCGAAGGGGGCGGGAGAGATCTTTCGTGTTGCGGGGCCGGTCGTGACCGCGACGGGCCATCGCCCGCGGATGTACGACGTCCAGTTCGTCGGAAAGGAGCGGCTGTTGGGCGAGGTCATCAAGATCGCCGGGGACAAGACGATCATCCAGGTGTACGAGGACACGAGCGGGGTGCGGCCCGGGGAGCCCGTCGAGGACACGGGTGCGCCGCTCGTCGTCGAGCTCGGCCCAGGTCTCCTCGGGAGCATCTACGACGGCGTGCAACGGCCCCTGCCGGTGCTGCAAAAAGTGATGGGGGATTTCATTCTCCGAGGCGTGAAGTCTCCCGGGCTCACGCGGGAGAAGACATGGAGGTTCGCTCCGAAGGTGAAGCCGGGTCAGACGGT
>VBML01000226.1 GCA_005878915.1 Methanobacteriota archaeon
GTCTTCGCGGCCCCCATCTGAGCACGCTGCCCTCGCCGCCAACGTTTATGGCCCGCCTCCTCGGTGGCCTTCGGGCTCATGGCGAGGATGGTCGACATCTCGGGGAAGGCGGATGTCCCGCGACGCGCGGTCGCCTCCGGCGAAGTCCTCCTCAAGCCCGCCACGATTCGCGCAATCCGCGCAGGGAAGGTTGAGAAGGGCGATCCGATTCGCACCGCGGAGGTCGCCGCCCTCCAGGCCGTCAAGCGGGTGTGGGAGGCCCTCCCGCACACGCATCCGATCCCGATCACGGGCGCATCCGCGGAGTTCGCGGTGAAGCGCGACCGCGTCGTCGCGACGTGCGAGGTCTCCGCGACGTACAAGACCGGCGTGGAGATGGAGGCGCTGTACGCGGTGTCCGTCGCCCTCCTCACCATCTGGGACATGGTGAAGTCCCTGGAGAAGGACGCGGCGGGTCAGTACCCCGCGACGCGAATCCAAGGGGTGCGCGTCCTCGCGAAGCAGAAGGGGGCCGATGGCGGCCGGCGATAGACGCCCTCCACGCGAGGCCTTATCTATTGCTCAACTCGTTCGGCTCGTGAGCCCATGGCGGCACCGCTGAATTTGAGAGTGGCAGGCCGCGAGAACCCGGTCCGTCTGCTGATTGTACCCGCAATCCTTACCGCCCTCGCGATCCCCATCGATGTGTTCGCTTGGCTCACGGGGAATTCCGACCTCCTCTACTCCGCGCTGTACTGGGAGGTCCTCGGGTGGGGCGGCGCGCTCCTGTTCCTGACGGGCGCGCGCGTCGAGGCCTTCCTCGGGCCGCCCTCCTCGTAGCGCGGGCGCACGGTGCGAACGGTTCTTGAACCCGCCCGCGGTATCCGTGGGGCGATGGCCGCCGTCGAGGAGCACAAGGCCCATGCTCCGAAGAGCGTGAAGTGCGCCGTGATTACGATCAGCGACTCCCGCACGGAGGCGACGGACGAGTCCGGGAAGATCCTGAGACAGGCGATTCTCGATGCGGGACACAAAATTCTTTTTACGGCGATCGTGAAGGACGACGCCAAGGCAATCGAGGAGGCGATCGAGCAAGCATCGTGGACCTGCGAGGCGATCGTGACGAACGGCGGGACCGGCCTCGGGCCTCGGGACGTCACAATCGAGACCCTGAAGCCGCACCTCGACAAGATCCTGCCCGGGTTCGGGGAGCTGTTCCGTGTCCTGAGCTACAAGGATATCGGGAGCGCCGCGATGCTCAGCGGCGCGCTCGCGGGCGTGTACAAGACCCGCCTCCTGTTCTGTCTCCCCGGGTCCCCCGCGGCGTGCATCCTCGCGCTGAAATCCCTAATCCTTCCAGAGCTCGGCCACGCGATCGGGGTGATGAACCGGTGAGGTCTGCCCGCCACGCTCAGCGGGACGACCACGACGAGAGGGAGCACCACGGCCGCGGGATGCGGCCACTGAAGGCCCTCGTGTCACTCGACGACGCCCTCCGAATGCTGGACGAGCTCGCGACGCCAATTGAGCGGGCCGAGCGCGTGTCCCTCTTGGAAGCGTTGCACCGCGTCGCGGCCTCGGACGTCGTCTCAAAGATCGACGTCCCCCTCGTCGATCGCGCGGCGATGGACGGATACGCGGTACGGGCCGCGGACACATACCCTGCGAGGAAGTTCACACCGGCGGATCTCCGGCGAGTCGAGACACTTTACGCGGATTCGATCCCCACGAAGCGGGTGGCGAAGGGGACGTGCATCGAGCTCGCGACAGGGTCGACGCTGCCCGCGGGCGCAGACGCGGTCGTCATGGTCGAGGACACGGAGCGGGAGGACGACACGGTCCGGGTGTACTCGCCCGTCCACCCCGGCGAGAATATTTCACGACGTGGGGAGGACATCCGGAAGGGCGAGGTCGTCGTGCGCGCGGGAGAGTTCCTCACCCCCGCGAAGATTGGTGCCATCGCGGCGGTCGGGGAGAAGGACGTCGATGTGTATGCAAAGCCCCGCGTCGCGATTCTCACGACAGGCGACGAGGTGATCCCGCCGGGCGAGAAGATTCGGCCGGGGCAGGTCTACGACATCAACGCCCACACGATGGCCTCGGTGACGCGGGAGGCCGGTGGAGAACCCGTCCTCCTGGGCCGCGTGCCGGACAAGCTCGAGGCGCTGAAGGCCGCGATTCGTAAAGCAACCGCAAACGACCTCGTCATGTTCAGCGGGGGTTCGAGCGTCGGGGAGAAGGACATGATCATCGACGTCCTCCAGGCGATGGGGGAGGTCCGCTTCCACGGGGTCGCTGTGAAGCCCGGGAAGCCCACGGTCCTCGGCGTCGTGAACGGGAGGGCGGTGCTCGGGATGCCCGGATATCCGACGTCGTGCCTCTCGAACTGCTACATGATGCTCGTCCCGATGCTCCGGAAGATCGCGCGATTGCCCCCCGCTCTGGAGAAGGTTGTCGAGCTCCCGC
>VBML01000227.1 GCA_005878915.1 Methanobacteriota archaeon
CGTGGCGGACGAAGGGGCGGGCCCACGAAGACCTTCGAGAGGATTCGGAGTCCCTTGACGCGTATGGCCACGCGGTCCGCGTGGAGCCGAAGGACCTGGAGGCGTGGCGTCGCCGTGGAGGGGTCCTGTTTCATCTCGAACGGTTCCCGGAGGCGCTCCGCTCGTATGAGGTCTCGACGGAACTCGCCCCCGCCGTCGAGGAGCTGTGGCTCGAGCGCGCCCGGTGCCTCCTGAAACTGACGCGCGCCGCGGAGGCGGTTGAGGTGTACGACCGTGCCCTCCTGCTGAATTCGACGGACGCCCGGGCATGGTACGGGAAGGGCCTCGCCCTCGCATCCCTCAAGAGGGTCGAGGAGGCCGTGGCGTGCTACGATCACGCGCTGGACCTTGCGCCGAAGGACGGCCGCGTCTGGCACAGCCGCGGTTCAGCGTTGCAGTGGCTCGGCCGCCACGACGAGGCCGTGGAATCCTTCGATCGCGTCTTAGAGATCGAACCGTCAAGCGCCGCTGCCCTCCTGGGCAAAGGGGACTCCCTGGGGGCGATCGGTCGCCACGACGCGGCCCTCGAAGCTTATGAGTCGGCTATCGCCCTCCAACCGAAGAGCGTCCCCGCGATCCGTGGTCAGCGGGACACCCTCGAGAAGCTCGGAAACTTGGAGGAGGCGTACCGTGCGGCCGTCGCCCTAGCGGCGTTGTCTCCGGCGGATCCGAAGGTATGGTCGGAACGCGCCCGCATCGCGCACTTGATTGGGAGGGACAAGGAATCCCTCGGGGCGATCAACAAGGCGCTCGCCCTTGGCCCCGGTGACGTCGACTTTCTGCGGACGAAGGCGGGGACGCTCGCCGCGCTTCGGAACTTCCGGGGTGTCGTCGAGGTCTGCGACAAGCTCCTCGACATCAATCCTCGGGACGCGGTCGCATTGCGGGAGCAGGGACTCGCGTTCCAGCAACTCGAGGATGTCGACGCCGCGCTCGAGGCGTTCGACCGAGCCCTGCGAATCGACCCGATGGACCGCGGGACGTGGAATTCCAAGGGGTCCCTCCTCGCCGGTCAGGGCCGACTCGCCGAGGCGCTAGCGACGTTCGACCACACCCTCTCCCTGAACCCTGGGGACCGGGTCGCGCTCTCCCGGAGGGGCTCGATCCTTCTCGACCTCGATCGGCCGGCGGACGCGATGAAGACGTTCGACGATGGCCTCCTCTTGGATCGCGGGAACCCCGAGTTCCTCATCGGCAAGGCTCGGTGTCTCCTTAGACTTGGGAAGAACGAGGATGCGTCGAGGTGCCTGGACCCGCTCCTCGAGAAAGACCCGAATCACTTTGGTGCGTTGGGCGTCAAGGGCATCGCCCTCGCGCGGGCCGGTCGCGCCGCCGATGCGGTAGCAGCCCTCGATCGGGCCCTGCTCGGCGATCCCGAGAACGGAGAGGTCCACCTTGAGCGCGGGCGAGCCCTCGCTGCGCTGGGGCGGAATAGCGAGGCAGCATCCGCCCTCGAGAGGGCGGTGAACATCCTCCCGCAGCGCGCCGATGCGTGGCGGGAGCTCGGGCTGGCTCGCGTCCGAGCCAATGGGTTCGACGGGGCGATCGCCGCCTTCGACCGTTGCCTGGCGCTGGACCCAAAAGACAAAAGTGCGTGGTCGGTGAAGGCGTTCGCGCACGAGCGCCTCGGAGCCTGGGAGGCCGCGGTCACCGCGTATGACGCTGCGGTCGCGCTCGACGCCCGCAACCCCGCGACGTGGACGGCGAAGGGGCTCACCCTCATCCACGTAGCGCGATTCGACGACGCGACGCGGTGTTTCGACGTCGCCCTCTCGATC
The DNA here is from genome assembly GCA_005878915.1 of Methanobacteriota archaeon. Taxonomy (GTDB): domain Archaea; phylum Thermoplasmatota; class Thermoplasmata; order RBG-16-68-12; family RBG-16-68-12; genus EA-19. The sequence goes on from VBML01000227.1 coordinate 1,818, forward strand.
GACCCGACGTCCCAGGCGGCGACCGACGCGAAGGCGCTGTGCGAGGACCGCGCGGCCCACGCACGCGTCGAGGCATTCGCTCGGTCCGTCGTCCAGTACGAGCGGGCGGTCCACCGGCCCGCGAGCAAAGAGGAGATCTTCAAACAGTGCGGGGTACCGCTCCCGCTCCTCGACTCGGTCGTCGGATACGTGAACTCCCCCGCGCCCATCGAGATTGAGTCGCTCGCTCCTGACCGACTCAGACGCCTCGAGGCAACGTCTCTCGCGCTTCTCCGGGGCGGCGGCTCCATCGCCGACCTCCGCCTCGCCGACGTTGTCGGCGCTCTCTCCGGGATCGACGTCCCGGAGGCTCACGACGTGCTGGGGTACCTCCAGGGTGTGCGCTCCCTCCAACTTGAGCCAGACCCTTCCTGGCAGCTCGACCCGCTGATCCGCAAGGCCCTCGACCTCCCGCGGGCGGAGTGGAACCTCACCGACCTCGCGAGGGAGTTGAACATCGGGCCGTACGAGGCAAAGAAACTCGAAGTCTCGCTGAAGATCTTCGACGGCGGTGGGTACCGAGTGAAGACGAACCCTTCTCCCGCGGGCTCCATTGAGGGGCCGAGCAAGCCACGCCCCTTCGAAAGGGGAACGATCCCCGCTCAGAATTCCGATCGGAAATCCGTCGCAGAGGAACCGGTCGCCCCGAAACCGAAGGCTCCCCTCGTGCCGCCCGCAGACAAGCAGCCTTCATCCAACGATGCGCCGCCCACAGAACGGCCGAA
>VBML01000122.1 GCA_005878915.1 Methanobacteriota archaeon
CTGACGAGGCTCTGAGCCCGCTCGGACAGGAGAGTGAAGGGATGCATCAGCGCACGGTCGACCAAGGGACGAAGAAGACCCGCGTCCGTCTAGATAAACTTCCCCGCCGGATGTGGGAAACTGCCCGCGCCCTAGTCCGTCCCGCCGAATTCGCCGGCGACCCGGCTCTCTCGGAAGAGTCGCTCCGACGCGAGGCGCAATCGGTCCCCGAGGACCTCATCGATCCTCTCGTCGTCCAGGGGCTCGAGGACGGTCGTCCCCAGTTCCAGGGCGATCGCCTCCGTCTCCCGCGGATACCGGCTGATGAGATTCATGTACGATATTGTGCCCGCGATTCCTCGCGGTCCGGCATCCGCGAGGGCACTTTCGATCCTCAAGAGGTCCTCCACGTACCGGTCGAAGCCGGTGGGGCGGGAATCCGTGACTCGCTTCACAAACCTCGTCCGGGCCTGGTCGCGTTGCATGGTACGCCGCCCTCGCTCTCTACGGCCGGGCTCGCACGACCTCCCCATACAAATAACTTGTCGTAGCGGCTATCGGCATCCGTCGACACCCTTCGGCGGGAGCCGATGGTCGTTATCACGAACCACCGGGAAAGGGACTTCTAGCGGTCCGGCGTGGGACGACTCGTGACTTCCATGACCGCAGGGACGCACCCGGTGGCGCTCATCACGGGCAGCTCGAGCGGGATCGGCGAAGCGACGGCAACGACCCTTGCGGGGCTCGGGTACCGAGTCTTCGCGTCGGGCCGTGCGCTTGAGAACGTCGAGCACCTCCGTGGTCGCTCGCCGTCCCTAGAAATCATGGAGATCGATGTCGCGGACGAAGATTCCGTCCGGCGAGGTGTCCAGCGCGTGCTCGATGCCGCCGGACGAATTGACGTCGTCGTGAACAATGCGGGGTTCGCGATCTTCGGGGCCGTCGAGGATCTCGACAGAGAGGCCCTGCGGCGGCAGTTTGAGGTGAACGTCTTCGGCGCGATGTCGGTCTGCCGGGCGGTCCTGCCGGCGATGCGCCGCCAGCGAAGCGGGTGCATCGTCAACGTGAGCTCCCTTGCGGGCCGCATCTCGCCTCCTCTCCTGGGGGCGTATTGCGCCTCCAAGTTCGCATTGGAAGCCCTGAGCGACTCGTTGCGCGTGGAGGCGAGACCGTTTGGAATCCACGTCGTTGTCCTGGAGCCCGGCGCAACCCTCACGAGGTTCCCAGATCGAGCGATGGCCGAGAGTGCTAACGTGCTGGCCAACACCGATTCCATTTACGCAAGCGTGTACCGCGGGGCCCTTGCAAACTACACGACGCCTTCCACCGGTGTGTCCTCCAAGGACGTCGCACGACGGATCGCGCACATTGTGAGGACCCGTCACCCCGCTGCCCGCTATCGCGTCCGTTGGTACGACACCCTCGCGCTCGCGCTCACGGGGATCCTCCCGCAGAGGGTGCTCGACTTCGGAGTCTCACGGTGGATCGGCCTTCAGGAACTCCGACCCGGGCGCCAACGGAATTCTCAGGAGAGAAACGGAGCGAGGAATTCTTAAATAGACCCGCCCGGCATCGGACGTTCCTAAGGGATTCTCGTGTTCTGCCAGAAATGCGGGAAGCAGATTCCAGATGGAGCCGTGTTCTGCAACTTCTGCGGCGGTCAGCAGGGCGTAGTGGCGGGCGGCCCGCCGCCGGCGCCGGGCTACCCGGGTGCACCGCCGCCCCCCGGATACCCGCCCCAGGCCCCGCCCGGGTACCCGCCCCAACAAGCCCCACCGCCCACGCACCCTGCCGCGTACGCCCCTGCGGGCGCGACGGACCTCAAGTGCTCCTCCTGCGGGGCGCCACTGAAACCTCAGGGAGGACTCACATTGATCACGTGCGACTATTGCGGGACCGCGACGACCCTCGGTTCCGGCGGATGGTCCGTCATTCAGAAGCACTTCATGCTCGACAACCGGATTGACCAGGAGACGGCCCTGCAAGCCGGAGGAAAGTGGCTCGACCAGGGGCTGCTCCGGCGGAACGTCGCGAAGAACGCAGAGCTCCTCGAGGCGACCCTTCGATTCGTGCCCTACTGGATCGTCCCGACGAGCGTGACCGCGGACATCCAGGGCCTCAAAGGCGGAGGGGTCACGACACTGAACACGGGCCAAGGGGCGGCGCAGACCGGCCTGAAGATCGGGCTCTCCATCCTCGCCGGCGCTGCTGCAGCGGCCGCCGCAAACCAGCGCGGCGGGCACGTCCAGATGAACCAGCCGCAGCCCGTCCGCGTGCGCGACCGAATCAACGTGTTCTATCAGATCCCTGTCGTCGGCGTGCGCGGGTACAACAAGTACCAGCCGGACGACGGATACACGTTCAATGTCCAAGGCAAGTCGTCGTACGACAAGAAGAAGACCGGCGGCGTCGAGACCCTCGACGGCGACGTCACGGAGCAGGAGGCGAATCAGTTCGCGCAGAGCCTCGCCCAGAAGTACGCGGAGAAGGAGGCTCGGAAGCGGGTCGATACCTTGGAGTCCTTCGTGCCGTACTTCCAGCAATCCCCCGGAGAGCTGTTGCACGCACCCGTCTGGTTCGTGCGGTACCGGCACAAGGGCACGAAGGAGATGTTCATCCTCATCGACGGGAACGCGAGCAAGGTGATCGACGGCGAGCGGCCGTCGGTCTCCCTGTGGTGACGCGAGCTCAATGAACGCCGTGGGAATACCACGAGAACCTTGAAATACCGCTAAATAGAGAGCATCTATTCCAACACGAGGAACAGGGAGGGAACAACATCCCCGACATCCGTGAACGCGTCGAGGCCGACCGCGGGCTCCTGAAGAAGATCCAGCTCCGAATCCCGGGGTATGCGGGCTACCGGCGGCGGGAGGACATCCGCGCCGCGGACAACCTGCTGCGAATCCAAATCCATGAGAAGATGAAGCTCTTCCGCGACGGGCTCGAGACCGCGCGGGAGGCGGCCGCGCAGTCCTCGCCGAAGATCAGCCTCTCGAACTTGGGCAACGTGATCTTCGAGCTGGAGGGGATCGAGGCCCGCGTCCGCCATGCGGAACAAGGGTACTCCGGCTTCAGCTCCGCCATCCGAGTCGAGGAGGACGAGCTCGATCGGCTGTACGAGTACGACTACGCGATGATCGAGGGCCTGGACAGCGCAGGGAAGGACGTCCCGGCGCTGCAGGCGGCGGTCGACGCCAACGACCGCGGGGCCTTCGACAACGCGGTCCGGAAGCTCCGGGCCGACCTGAAGGCGTTCGACGATGCGTTCAAGCAGCGGATCGCGGTTATCTCCGGCACGGCGGTGAGCTGAGATGTTGTTCCCGGTGTTCTTGTTCGGTGGCGGACGGCGGACGGACCAGACGGCGGGCCGCGGCGAGGGCCTCACGTCGTCGATGACGATCGCGTGGGATGACGCGTTCAAGCGCAACAACATCATGTGGAAGGTGCCTCGGAACATCCGCATGAACGACAACATCGTCGTGCGGGAGGACGAGATCGCCGTCTTCTATCGTGACGGGAAGGCGCTCGCGTACCTGGACCGACCGGACCGGTATGCGCTGACGTCCCAGAATGTGGCGATCCTGGGGTGGCTCCAGAAGGTCTTCACCGGCGTCGTCCAGCAGGCGGAGGTGTATTACCTCCAGAAGCGGATCTTCGACGGGAAGTTCGGCTCGAAGGAGCCCTTCATCTTCGAGGACCCCGACTTCGATCTCATCGAGCTTCGCACGTTCGGCGAGTTCCGGTACCGCCTGAAGTCACCCGAGGCGTTCGTGAACCAGTTCGTCGGGACGTTCGGCGCCGCAACCTCCGCGGAGATCGAGGACCGGATCCGGGACGAGATGGTCAAGCAGGTGTACGTGTCCCTCGGGAAGATGAAGGGGGACGGAATGAAGGTCACCCAGCTCGCGACGAACCTGAATGAGATCGAACAGCGGGTCTTGATGGAGACGAAGCCCCACTTCGCGAACCTCGGGCTCGAGATCGTCCAGGTCAGCGGCCTCAGCATCCCGCTCCCGGAGAAGGTGAAGGAGGCGGTCGCGACAGCGTCCGCCGGTCGGATCCTGAACCGAAACGCCGCGACGGGCACGCAGCAGTACGCGTTCGCGGACGCCATGAAGTCGGCCGCCGCGAACCCGAGCGGCGGCGCGGGAGCGGGCTTCGGCCTCGGCGCCGGAATCGGCATGGGATACTCGATGGCGGGCCAGATGGGCCAGATGACGGCTCCCCAGGTGCAGACGAAGGTTTGCCCGAAGTGCGGGTCCCAGCAGCCGGTGACGCAGAAGTTCTGTGGGTCGTGCGGCACGGACCTTACCGTGGCCACGGGCTCCAAGCCCTGCATCAAGTGCGGGAAGCCCGTCGCGCCGGGCCTGAAGTTTTGCGGCGAGTGCGGCTCCCCCCAGACGCTCACGTGCTCGAGTTGCAAGGCGGAGAACCCGGGGAACCTGAAGTTCTGTGGCTCATGCGGGAAACCGCTTTCCGGGTGATCCCCTGGCTGCCCAGGTCCCCCCTCCCGTGAAGCTGTCGTCCGCCGCCCTCCTCGGCATCGCCGCCATCGTCGGGATCATGGCCGCGGGGGTCTTTGCGTACATCCTGTTCCTCGCACCGAACCTGTTCATCGACCAGCGGCTATGGTGGACGGGCTTCGTGTCCCTGGTGTTCGCCTTCCTCGCCTATCTTGTGTACGCGGGCACGGAGGCGAGGATCCTCCAACGGTTCGCGGGGGGCCTGTTCCTGATCAGCGCGGGCAGTTTCTACGGCTCGATTTTCTCGAGTCGGACCGACCCGGGGACGATGCTGACCTGGGCCATCGTCCTCTCCGTGATTGTTGTCATCGTGCTCATCGGAGTGTTCGTGATGTCGCGGGAGGGGGAGGCAACGAACGCCCGCCTCGCACGCCGGAAACTGACGCCGTAGGGAGAGCCCCAAGCGCGCTCGACGCGTCGCAACGGCCGTTCACCCGTTGTCCAGCGATGGGAACGCGGATCTCCCCGAGCGCATTCGAAGTGGACATGTCCATCGTGCCTTTATGAGCGCCGCTCGCGACAACAGAGTGGTCCGTCGGCGTAGCGCCGATGCGGCCAGAGATCCCCGCAACGGTCTCTTTGTGGCGGGACGGGGCCCGGCGACAACCCCGGGTCCGAGGGGGCGGGCGACGGCGAATCGCTCTGACGAGCTCCGCTGCCCACCGTCTCCTCAACCTTTTTACAGACGCCCCGCGAGCTCGTTCACTTGCTTCGAGGCGCCTCCGAGGATTGGCGTCCCGTGGCCCATGACCATGTTCTCGAACGCGAGGCCGGCGAGTTTCTTGATCGATGCGCGGTGTTGTCTCGGATCCACATTGTAACGGTCGTCCATCGGCCGGAGCCCAGATTCGTTGCTGACGGCATCTCCCGCAATCAGCAGGGACCGCGATTCATCGAGGAGGGAGATGCTCCCGGTCGTGTGGCCGGGCGTGAAGATCACCCGCAGTCCGTCCTGCACGCTCCCGTCGTCCAGGAGGATGTCCACGGGCGTCCCGGGGTGACGCTGCCGCTCGGCGCCCGGTGGGCCGGTGTACGTCCGCTTTTTGGAGATGAAGTCCGCCTCGATGCGGTGTGCGGCCACCTTCGCCGGGGTGGCCCGCTTCACATCGGCAAGGCCTCCGACGTGGTCCGGGTGCGTGTGCGTGATGAAGATCGTCCCGATATCGGAAGGCTTCATCCGGATTCCGCGAAGATAGTCGAGGACCTTGGACCCGCTCTCTGCGGTGCCGGAATCGACGAGAATGAGGCGCTGGTCGACGAGCAAGAAGGTATTCGAGAACGTCTCCGGAGCATGCACACCCTTCATGATCTCCGCCATCTGCGTCCGCCCCCGCTCCTCCATCCATATGCCGGCCATAGCGTTTTCGCATCGAACTGCCAAAGCATCAGCATGCTGCCCGTACCTGGCACTTCCGAGAAGGCTCGGCACCCGCCGCTTGTGACCTCGCGAAAGGCTTAACCGACCGGGTCGTTCCCCGCGATTCAGGGGGAGCCGAATCGACCGCGTCGAGATCCTCGAGAACGGGCTTACCGTCATCCTCCGCCCACTGCCCGGCGTCCCCCAGGTGAGCGTCTGGACCCTGTACCGGGTCGGCTCCCGCAACGAGGCTCCCGGGATGACCGGCTCGACGCACTGGGTCGAGCACATGCTGTTCAAGGGCGGCGGCAAGCTCGCGAAGGGCGACATCGATCGGCTGATCAGCCGCATCGGCGGGAAGTTCAACGGGTTCACGGACAAGGACTGGACGATGTACTACGAGACCGTCCCCGCGGAGCACCTGGAGACCGCCTTGTTCGTCGAGGCGGAGCGGATGCGGAACGCCGCGTTCGAGCCGAAGGAGTTCGACGCGGAGCGAACGGTTGTGATCTCCGAGCGAGAGGGATCGGAGAACCAGCCGGAGTTCCTCGTCGAGGAGGAGCTGTGGGGGACCGCGTTCCACGTCCACCCATACCACTGGTTGCCGATCGGGTACAAGCAGGACCTCGAGGGGATGTCGCGGGACTCCGTGTATGAGTGGTACCGGCGGTGGTACGCCCCGAACAACGCCCTCCTCATCCTCGTCGGGGGATTCGACCCGGAATCCGCGATGGGGCTCATCCGGACGTCCTTCGGACCCCTGGCGCCGGAGAGAATTCCGCACGGACCTCGAGCCACGGAGCCCATCCAGAGTGGAGAGCGTGTGTCCGAGATCCACAAACCCGGGGAGGTGGACTACCTCGAGGTGGGATGGAAGATCCCGGACTGGCGTCATGTGGACATTGCGAAACTCGTGATCCTCGTCGGGGTCCTCGGCGGCTGGCGGGGCTTCAGCCTCTTCGCCTCCGGAGGTTGGACGCCGAGGGCGAACCGCTTGTATCGAGGGCTTGTCGAGACGAAGCTCGCGTCGGACGCGCGGGCCGGATTCGAGCTGCGCCTCGACCCGTCCCTTCTCTCCGTCTCCGCGACCCTCACACGCGGGGTCAAACACGCCGAATTGGAGAAGAAGCTCGACGCGATTGTCCGGAAGCTCAAAGAATCCCCGCCAAGCGCGACAGAGATGGGGCGCGCACGCGAGCTCGTCCGCGCGTGGAACCGGTACGAGGTGGATGGCGTCACGCTCCAAGGGTTTCACATCGGGCAACTCGAGGCCCTGGGATCGCGGGAGTCGTTCCCCCAGTTCTTGGAAACGGTGGAGTCCGTCACGCCGGAGGACGTGCGGGAGGCCGCCGCAACGTATCTCGTGGACAGCGGCCGAACAACGATCCGCTACCACTCGGAGGGTGCCGCGTGATCCCCCGCCCCGATCGCATGGAGCTTAAGGGCGGCGGCCGGGTCCTGTGGCTTCCGAACCCCGCGAGCCCCTTCGTGTCCTTCCACGGGAGCCTCTCCGCGGGCGTTGCCGCCGAGGCGCCCGGAGAGGAGGGCGTCGCGGAGTTCCTCTCCCGGCTTCTCCTGAGCGGGACGAAACACGGGACCGCGCGTCGTCTATCACAGTCCCTCGAGGGCCGCGGCGCGACGCTCGAGTTCCACACCGCCGAGGACCTCCTCATCTTCCGCGGGCGGACGACGCGAGCGGCGGCGGGAACGGCGTTCGGGATCGCCGCGGACTGCCTCTCGAACCCGGTCATCCCCGCGAAGGAGGTCGAACGCGTCCGCGGGGAACTCCTCACGGACATCCGCCGGGATCGGGAATCGACGCGAGAGCACGCGGAAAAGGAGCTCCTCGCGCGCGTGTTCCCGTCGGGCCACCCGTATGGCAGGGACCCGAAGGGGACGGAGGAGTCGGTGACCTCGATCGAGCCGCGCGGCCTCCTCGAGTTCCACGAGCGGTGCTATCGTCGCGAGGGCCTCATCGTGAGCCTCGCGGGGGACGTGGACGAAGGCTTCGTGACGTCGACCGTCGCAAAGGCGCTCGAGTCGATTCCAGAGGGCGCTTCGCCGGACGCCGCCCCTCCGCCGACCCCTGAGCGGCCGTCCGCGGGGTTCGTCGATCTCCCCCACAAGTCCCAAGCGGACATCGCGATCGGCCTGCAGTCGATCCCGAGGAACCACCCGGACTACTACGACCTGAACCTCGCGAACCTCCTCTTCGGCGTGATCGGAATGTACGGACGGCTCGGCGCCAGCGTGCGGGAGGAGAAAGGGCTCGCATACTACTCCTTCGCGCGCCTTCGGGCGTTGCGCTCGGGTGGTCACTGGTCCATCGTGGCCGGAGTGAACCCCGTAAGACTCGAGGACGCGCTTCGCGCGATCTCTGAGGAGTTGGACCGGATTCGCGAGAGGCCCTTCACGGAAGAGGAGATCGAGACCGGGAGGCTCAACCAGATCGGAGGGCTCGCAGTGAACCTCGAGAGGAACGCGGAGGTCGCGGGCGCCCTCCACGGGATGGAGCTTCACGGGCTGGGGCTCGACTTCCTCGAGCGGTATCCGGAGATCGTGACGGGATTGGGCCGCGAGAGTGTCCAGGGCGCGGGAGAGCGATACATCCGGAAACAGGACTGTTCCTTGGTCGTCGCGGGTCCGATCGGCGGCAGGACGTTTGCGCTCTGAAGGCCGAGGCCTCGGGTAGCCAGATTGTGAAACATCTCAGGCCCCGGAAAGTCTTAAGACGGACGCGCGGTTCGGCGGCCGCGATGCCGACGCCGGGCACCGATGTCACCCTCTGCACGGTCGACGAGCTGCCGGAGGGCGGGATGCGGCACATCGAGCACATGGGGTACGATCTCCTCCTTGTGAACCTCGACGGGAAGTTCTACGCACTGGACGACGCGTGCACCGTGTCGTGGGCCATGCTCTCCGAGGGGACCCTCGATCGCGGGAGCAACGCGGTCGTGTGTTCGCAGTGCAAGAGCGCGTTCGACCTCGTCACGGGGAAGCCGAAATCCGGCCCAGCGAAGTTCCCCCTCAACGTGTACGAGGCCCACGTCGTGGGGGACGACGTCATTGTGAACTTCACATATTGAGACCGTGCGCGAAAGCGGGGCGCAAGATTTATCTCCGCCCCCTCTGTGGCGTCCTCGTCCTTAACCCTCAGGTCCCGTCACGCTCCCGCCCCGGCGGTCGTGGTGCTCCTGGCAATGGGGCGGTGATTCGATAACCGAGAAAGACCAGCAGTTCACACGGATGTGGAACGAGGCGAACAAGTCGAAGCGCGAGAAGTTCCGCAACCTCATGAAGTCGAAGCTCGCGGCTCGGCAGATCATCTTCAACGAGTCGAATGCACGCACGTTCTACAACGGGGATGTCGCCCTGATCACTCCAGAGAAGCCATACGAGGAGCGGCCCCGGGAGGAGCGCTTCGAGCGCCGTCCCCCCCGCCGCCGGCCCCCTGGGCGCCGATGAGGCTAGGCACCCGCCGTTCTCTTTGGGCATCGAGCCTGCGATCACGATGCGCGTGAGTCCGCTGTGAAAAGTGAAATCGAAAAAGAATTGGATGGGGGCTTGCGCCCCCAGATGAGACTCAGTATCGCCGGCGGTCCCGCGTTCGGTCCTTCGAGCGGTCCCGGGAGAAGTCCCGGTCGTCCGTCCCGAAGGCGAAGCTCCGGGGCGCACCGGAATCCCGCCGCGGGGAGTCGAACCGGTTGAACCGGCGCTCCTGCGGATGTTCCTGGGCGCTGACGTCCAGGGCCGTGTTCACTTCGCCGAGGTCTCGACCGGACTTCGCGAGGGTGCCGTACTTACCGACGTTCAGCCGGACGTGGCCGCGGACGAGGGACACGAACCCATTGTCGATCTGGACCACGTCGTCCTTCCCGACCTGGTTGATCTGATCCTCCCATAGGGTGAGGATGACGGTCGCGGTCTCGTCCCCGATCGTCGCCTCGACGAGGCGTCGCGGGGCGCCGTATCTCGGCGTGATCTCTTTCTGCTCTCCAAGGGCCACGACCTTCGCGAGCAGGTTCACCTGCTTCGACGTCGGCTGGAGGTCCTTGACCTTCGTTTGCACTTTCTGCTCTTCCATGGTTCTC
>VBML01000201.1 GCA_005878915.1 Methanobacteriota archaeon
GAACGGATTCGCTGGAAGAATCCCCCTCTCGACGTACGACATCAGGAACTTCCCCTCTGCGTCGTCCCGACTGTACCCGAACGTCATCTGCGTGAGGTCGTTCGTCCCGAAGGAGAAGAACTCCGCGTACTCCGCGATCTCGTCCGCCGTGATCGCGCCGCGGGGGACCTCGATCATCGTCCCGAATTTGTAGTCGATCCGCACCCCTTGCTCCTTCATCACCTGCTTCGCGACGCGCTCGAGCTTCTCCCGCTCGATCCGGAGCTCGTTCACGTGGCCGACGAGGGGGATCATGATCTCCGGATGCGGGTCTCCGCCCGCTCTCTTCCGCCCCGCCGCGGCCTCGAAGATCGCTCGGACCTGCATCTCCGTGACCCCGGGGAACATGATGCCGAGGCGGCAGCCTCGGAGGCCGAGCATCGGGTTCTGTTCCTTCATCGCAGCGACCGCCTTCAGGAGGCGTTCGACCTCCGCGAGACGCGGCGCGTCCTTCCCCGTGAGCCGTAGCTCCGTCGCCTCGACGAGCAGGTCCTCGTACTTCGGGAGGAACTCATGGAGGGGCGGATCGATGAGCCGGATGACGACCGGCAGGTCCCCCATCGCCGCGAGGATCCCGTCGAAGTCCCCGCGTTGGATCGGGAGGAGTTTGTCGAGGGCCTCCTGCCGCTCCCGCTCCGTCGCAGCGAGGATCATTCGCTGCACAATCGGCAGCCGCTCCTCCTCGAAGAACATGTGCTCCGTGCGGCACAGGCCGACGCCCTGGGCCCCGAACTCCCGCGCACGGATTGCATCCCGCGGGTAGTCCGCGTTCCCCCACACCTGGAGGCGGCGGGCCTTGTCCGCCCACGACAGGATGGTCTGGAGCTCCTTCTCCCCCTTGAAGTCCGGATCGATCGTGGGAATGCGCCCCAGGAAGACCTCACCGGTCGTTCCGTCGATCGAGATCGCGTCCCCGCTCCGGACGATCGACTCGCCCGCGGAGAACGTGCCGTCCTCATAGTCCACGCGAATCGACTCCGCCCCGACGATGCAGGGGAGGCCGAGGCCCCGCGCGACGACGCTCGCGTGGGACGTCGCGCCCCCGCGGGTCGTGAGGATGCCCTTCGCCCACAACATCCCGTGGACGTCGTCCGGCGAGGTCTCGACGCGGACCAGGATCACCGGTTTCTTCTCGTCGCGGCCGAGCCGCTGGGCCTCGTCCGGGTCGAAGACGACGGCCCCTGTGGCGGCGCCGGGGGAGGCGTTCAGACCCTTCGCGAGGTACCGCCCGTCCTTGTGGGCCGTTGCCTTTGCGCCCTCGTCAAACCGCGGCATGAGCAGCTGGATCACGTGCGCAGGCTCGACCCGCAGGACCGCCTCGTCGCGGGAGATCAGCTTCTCCCCCGCCATGTCCACGGCAGCCTTCACCGCCGCGCGGGCGGTCCGTTTCCCCGCTCGGGTCTGGAGGACCCAGAGCTTTCCGCCCTCGACGGTGAACTCGATATCCTGCAGGTCTTTGTAGTGCGTCTCGAGCGCCTTTGCGTACCCCTCGAGTTCCCGGTAGATCTTCGGCATCCGCCCCTTGAGCTCGGCAATCTTCACGGGAGTGCGAATCCCCGCAACAACGTCCTCGCCCTGGGCGTTCGCGAGGTACTCCCCGTACAGCCCCCTCTCCCCCGTCGCAGGGTTTCGAGTGAACACGACACCCGTGCCGGAGTCCTCGCCGAGATTTCCGAACACCATCGCCTGGACGTTCGCCGCGGTCCCGAGGTCGTGGGGAATCTTGTGGAAGGTGCGATAGTCCACCGCCCGTTTCCCGTTCCACGATTGGAAGACGGCCTTGATCGCTTCCTCGAGCTGCTCCCTCGGATTCTGCGGGAACTCCTTCCGCTCGGACCGGTACACGCCCTCGAATTCCTTCACGATCGCGCGGAGCTCGTTCGCGGTGAGGTCCGTGTCCTTACCGCCTGCCGTCTTCGCCTTCCAGCGCCCGAGGATCGCCTCAAATTTCTGGCCGTCGATGTCCCGCACGATTCGGCCGAACATCTGGAGGAGCCGACGGTACGCGTCCCAGACGAACCGCTCGTTCTGAGAACTCTTCGCGAGAGCGGCGACGACATCGTCGTTCAGCCCGACGTTCAGGACCGTGTCCATCATCCCGGGCATCGAGAACTTCGCGCCGCTCCGGACGGAGACGAGGAGCGGGTTCTTGGGGTCCCCGAGTCGCCGCTTCGCGGCGGTCTCAACCTTCCTCAGGGCGGTGGCAATCTGCGTCTGAAGGCCGGGCGGAAATTTTCCCTTCGCGCTGAAGGAGTTGCACGCCTCGGTCGTGATTGTGAATCCCGGCGGGACGGGGAGGCGGAGGCGGGTCATCTCGGCCAGGCCCGCGCCCTTTCCTCCGAGGAGCTCGCGCATCTTCGCGTTTCCCTCTTGAAAAAGATACACGAACTTGGGCGTATCTCGCACCCGATCGCGAGCGAAGAAGGCGGCGCTATTTAACGATTCGGCGCGGGTCGAGACGTTCAAGCGAGGAGTCGCTGGAGGAGGTCCGCGCACCTCACGAGGACGAGCATTCCGTACATCTGATACAGCGCCGCGACGCGCACATCGACGGGGACCTCGGGGGCCCCAATTTCTCGGAAGAAGCGGTCCATGATTGCCTGGATTTCCCGCGCAAGGTCCTGGCTCATGGGCCCCCGGAACTCCCTTGCGAGGTCCCAGAGATCGTCGTATAGGGAAGCGCTGTACACCCGGTACAGACCCCCGAGCACCGCGGTGGAGCCGTAGACGTATTGGCGACTCCCGGCGAACGCGAGCCCCTCGGAGAGGCCGCTCATCAGAATCCGAAACAGGCCGAGGGCGCGCTCGACAGAGGCCGCGAGGGCCTTGTCCTTCCCTCCCCCGACGACCGCGCGAATCGCATTCAGCTCTCCCCGGAGGCGAAACAGACCCGAGTCGTCCATCAGTGAGATCACGTCCGACAGGACGGACTGGAACGAGTCCGTCAGTTTCGCTGTCTCCTGTCGTGCCACGATTTCCCCCGTTGCACAGACAGTGCGCCGTGGATTAAAGGCTTCGGCGGTAATCCCCTCCGGGGTTCGGCCCAGCTATCGGAGTTCCGCGCCAAGGCCCCCTCGGCGTATGCGATGGCGGCGACTCCGGAAAGGGGCCACGCCCCGCTTCATCGTCTAGAATCCCATCTCATACACCTTGATCTGCTCGCGTTTCCGCTCGAGGAACCGATACACGGTGTTGTGCTCGCTTCCCCGGAGGAGCATCTCCACGGCGTCCCGGGCGATCGCGAGGTGGAACGCCTCGCCGATAAGGGCTACCGTGTGACCGTAGACACTCATGTCCACGGAGGTCAGCTCCTCGACGATCCGCCGGGTCTTCCCGCGGGTGCCAATGACGCGCGCCTTGATCTGCGCGAGCCGGTTCCGCGAGTGGGCGTAGTCCTTGATGTCGAAGACCTCGAAGTACACTTCCTCCTTCAGGAGGCGAAAGGCCCGCTCCTCAGAGAACCCGCGCCCGATGGCGCTAACGAGGTCGCGGACCTTTAGGGCTTCCGAGGGGTCGTTCGCGTGGCTCTCGTCGATCGTTACCTCTCCGGTCTCGGAATCGATCTGGAGGATGACGCCCGTCTGCTCTCGGATGCGGGCCTTCGTCTCGCCGCCGGGCCCGATGAGGACGCCGACTCGTTCCGTCGGAATCCGGACATAGAACATGTCTCAGCCCTGCTCGCTCCCCCTTGGGGGCGGGGTCGATATCGCGGCGGGCAAAAAACCTTCCCGCCCTACTCCAGGTTCTGGGCGAGGACCTCGACGGCCCGCGTCATGTCCTTCCGGTCGAGGATGAAGATTGTATCCGTGTAGCACGACATCTCCTCCACGATGTTGATCCCGCGAGAGGCCAAGGCCCCCGAGAGGAACGCCAAGAGCCCCGGGGTCTTCTCGATCGTCTCCGGGCTCGTGACCGCAATCTCCACCAGTCCTCGCGCCACCGAGATGATATGCTCCGGGCGGAGCTTCTTCGTCACCCGGGAGACGGAATCATCGTCCACGATGATCACGGTCCCTTGAGATACTTGGAGGAGGCGACACACCTTGTTCTCGTCAAGGAGCTCCTCGACGACGTCCCCGAGCCGTTGAAGCACGTCGACCCCTTGGACGACGGTGATCGTGGCGACCTTCGTCCGGGTTTGCACGCGGCTCTTCTCCAGCATGCGGCGGATCGAGTCCTCACTGTACCCCCGAAGCTTCTCCACTGGATACCGCCGGCACGCGGCGAGGACGGCCTCCTCCCGCCGGATTCCGAGCTCCTTGCAGATCCTCCGGGCGAGCGCGGAGTAGTTGACGATGTCCATCTTCAGAGCGTCGGAGATGCTCGGGTGGCCTCCGATGTAGTCGCGCACCTGGCGGGCGATCGTCGCCATGACACGACTTAACATCGTGTCCAGTATTTGACAATTTTGTTCGAAACTGGCAACGTGATGTCAATAAATTCAAATACGCACCCACGAGTGCTTTGCAGTTCAAACGTTGGGGCCGCGGTGCCATGTCGCGTAAGAAAATTGTTCTCGCTTATTCCGGAGGCTTGGATACCTCCGTGGCCATTCGGTGGCTGCAGGAACGCGGGTTTGACGTCATCGCCCTCACTGTCGACGTCGGCCAGCCCGGAGACCTTGGGGAGATCAAGGAGAAGGCGGAGCGACTCGGGGCGAAGGCGTACGTCGTCGATGCCCGCCAAGAGTTCGCGGAGGAGTACATCCTCCCCGCCCTGAAGGCGAATGCGATGTACGAGGGACAGTATCCCTTGAGCACCGCCTTGGCCCGCCCCCTCATCGGGAAACACCTCGTCGCGATCGCGCGGCGGGAAGGTGCCAAGTTCGTGGCCCACGGATGCACGGGGAAGGGCAACGACCAGGTCCGGTTCGACCTATGCACCACGGCTCTCGCGCCGGAGCTCACCGTGATCGCGCCCGCCCGTGTCTGGGACATGACGCGCGAGCAGGAAATCGCCTACGCGAGGGAGCGCGGGATTCCCGTCCCCGTGGCGAACGGCTCCCCATATAGCACGGACGAGAACCTGTGGGGCCGATCCGTGGAGTGCGGGGTCCTCGAGGATCCCCGCATCGAGCCCCCAGAGGAAGTCTTCGCATGGACGACGGCCCCGTCGAAGGCGGCGGATGAGCCCGCATACGTGACGATCCGCTTCGATGCGGGGACGCCCGTGGGCTTCGACGGCCACAGCGCGGACCTTACCTCGATCATCGTCGCGCTCAACGAACTCGCAGGGCAACACGGCGTCGGGCGCATCGACCACATGGAGTCGCGTGTCGTCGGCATCAAGTCCCGCGAGGTGTACGAGTGCCCCGCGGCCACGGTCCTGACGAAGGCCCACCAGGCCTTGGAGGCCCTCGTCTTGCCCCGGGACGTCCTGGACTTCCGGCGTCTCGTGGAGAACCGCTACGCGTCCTTGATCTACGACGGGTTCTGGTTCACGCCGCTAC
>VBML01000214.1 GCA_005878915.1 Methanobacteriota archaeon
CCAAGGGAGCATACTTCGACACCTCTGGGCCGCCGTCCTCCCGCACCGTGACGACGACGCTCGACGCGTGCGCGAGCTTCGACGTCCGGCTCCCTGTCACGCTCACGACGCTCGCCCCGACCCGTCGCGCGATGTTTGCTGTCTGCACGGCGGACATCGTCGCCCCCGTGTTCGACACGATCAGGACGCAATCCTCCGACTCGACGATCGGCGTGATCGTCTCCCCGATGAAGAAGCACTTCAGCCCGAGCTGCACGAGGCGCATCGCGAACGCCCTGGCAACGACACCGGACCTGCCGACGCCATAGACGAAGATCTTCGGGGCCTTCACGACGAGATCCACAGTCGCGGTGACCTCCGCGGACCGATCCTCCGAGAGGAGCTCCGAAAGAGCTTGCAGAATGAAGGACGTCGCCTCCTTCGAAACGCTCATCGCCGCCGCCTCGCCGGCTTCTTCTTCGCCTTCGGCCTCGACTTCGGCTTCGTTCGTTTCCTCGCGGGCCGCTTCTTCGGCGCTTTCTTGATTTTTTGCTTCTTCGCCGCGGGCCAGGCTGTCGGCTTCTTCGTGGGCTTCACGGCGGGAGGCTTCTTCGGCGCCGGCTTGGCGGGAGGTTTCATCAGAGGCGCCGGCGGGAGCACGGGCTCGGGCACTTCGGGCTTCCCGATCTTCTTCGCGACGACCCGGTCGAGGATCACCCGCATGTACATGGCGTCGTGCTCGAGGAGAGGCGAGGACGAGATCAGCGTGAGGTCGACGGGCCCCATGAGAAGGCATTCTGCGAGGGGCTCGAACCGGAGGTCCCCCTTCTTGATCGGCGTGTACCGGATCTCGTTCCCGCCCTCGTGCTCGACCCCGCTGAAGTGCGCGTGGTAGTGGCCGTCCGTGACCTTGGAGACCTTGTCGAACACGGCCTGGAAGTCCTCCGGCCGGCGGAGGAGCCCGCCCTCCCGCGCGTGCAGGTGCGCGAAGTTGAGGACGGGGACGACGCCTCGAACGTGCTTCGCGAGCCAGAGCAGCTCATCGAGGCCACCGACGACCTCTTGGAGGCCACTCGCCTCCGCTCCGATCCACGGGCTGAGCTTCGCGGCCTTGAAGCGGTCCCGGACGATCTCGAGATTGCCCTTCACCCGCTCCAGAGCAAGGGTGCGGTCCAAGTCCCCGTAGCGGCCGAGGTGGGTGACGACGAGTCGGGCCTGCAGGGAGTCCGCGAGGAGGCCGCCCCACACCGCGCTGTCGATCGACTTCTGCGCGAGCCCATCGACGTCGGCGAAGTCCATATAGTACGGCGCATGGAGAGTGAGCTCGATGTCGAGCTCCCGCGCGATCTTCCCGAGCTCCACCAGTTCGAGGTAGTCGCTGGCGACCCCGCTCGCGAGGTGGTACAGGTCGTCCCCCCGCTCGATCGTCGTGGTGAAGTCGGAGAAGAAGGTCGTCTGATCGTCGTCGGTGGACCGGCCGATCTTGACGACGAGTTCGCCGGGGACCTCACGGATCGTGTGCCCGATGTCCTCGTCCGCCGCGAACCGTTCGTTCAGGTTGACGCGAACGAGCTGGACCTCCATCGCGGTGAGGCCGAGGTTGTGGACGTCCTCGATCCCATCCCGGAGCGTGCGGCCCTTGCAGCTGAGTGGGATTCCCGACGGGCCGAACCGAATCATGAAGCACCCCGGGAGGGCGGGTGTATACGAGGGGTATTATTTAATTCACGGCTGTCGTACAAGAACCTTCGCCGGTAGCGCGAATCGGGTGGACGCATCAGAACACCGCGATACGTCGGGTCAATCGCGATTACGCCTAGCGTGCCGGCAGTCTGTCTCGCCCCAGTCCCAAACGTTTATATCACGCACATTTCTACCAACGGATTCCGAGGCATTTCTCGATGCCAATTCCCGTGAAAACGAACCCTGAACTCGAACGCGCGATCCGGGACCTGAAGGCGCTCTCGAGGGAGCATGCGGCTCCGATCTGGCGGGCGGTCGCCGAGCGGCTCGAGGGGCCGAAGAGGAACTGGCCCGAGGTGAACCTCAGCCGACTCGCCCGCCATGCGGCGAAGAATTCGGCGGTCGCGGTCCCGGGGGTCCTTCTCTCCAGCGGATCCCTGACGTTCCCGCTGACCGTGGGGGCCTTCCGGACCTCGGAGGCCGCACGCAAGAAGGTCTCCGCAGCGGGAGGCCAGGCCCTTCCGATCGTCGAGTTCGCGAGGAAGCACGCGAAGGGCACGAACGTCCAGATTCTGGGGTGATTCGATGGCGGTCGTCGACGCGAGCGGGCAGATCGTCGGTCGCTTCTCCAGCGTGATCGCGAAACGGCTCCTCGGCGGGGAGGAGGTTGTGGTCGTGAACGCGGAGAAGGCGCTGATCACCGGCTCAACGAGGTGGCTAACCGGGGAGTTCCGCCACCGGCGGGACATCGGGAGCCAGCGAAAAGGCCCCTTCTATCCGAAGCGTCCCGACCGGATTCTGCATCGGTCGATCCGAGGGATGCTGCCGTACCAACATCCCCGCGGGCGTGCCGCGCTGAAGCGTCTTCGGGTTCATGCCGAGCTCCCTGCGGACCTCCCCGCGGACGCGATCGAGCATCCTGCCGCCCCCCATATCCGATCC
>VBML01000198.1 GCA_005878915.1 Methanobacteriota archaeon
CCGCCATCACTTGCCCCTTCGTCACCTCGAGGTTCGCCCGCATCCGCTCCGGGAACACGCGTAGGTTCCGGAAGATGTCCGCCGTCTTCGCGACGATGTCGTCCGTGAGGACCGCCGCGTGCGGGAGGAGGATCCGCTCCGCCGCGGAGTTCGTGAGGTCCCGCTCGTGCCACAGCGGCACGTTCTCGTACGCGGGGATCACGAACCCCCGGACGATCCGCGCGAGGCTGCACACGTTCTCCGAGGTCACCGGGTTCTCCTTCTGCGCCATCGTCGAGCTGCCGACCTGGTGCTCCGACTCGAACGCCTCCGCGGCCTCCCCGATCTCCGTGCGCTGGAGGTTCCGGACCTCCGTGCAGAACTTCTCCAGGGAGGCGGCGAGGTTCGCGAGGACGGCGATGAACTCCGCGTATCGGTCCCGCCCGACGACCTGCGTCGCGGCCTCCTCGACGCCGATCCCGAGGTCCTTCATCACGGCCCTCTCGATCTCCCCCGCCTTCGGCCCGAGGGCCGCGCCGGAACCGACGGCCCCGCTCATCTTCCCGACGACGACGCGCCGCTCGCACTCCATGAGCCGCGTGATGTGGCGGTCCACCTCGGAGGCGAACACGGCGATCTTGAGCCCGAACGTCATCGGGACGGCGGCTTGGCCGTGCGTCCGTCCGAGCATCAGTGTGTTCCGATGCGTCTTCGCGAGATTCGCGAGGACGCCCCGAAGGGCCCGCAACCCCGAGAGGAGCTCCCGGATCGCGTCCCGCAGCTGGAGGGCCGTCGCGGTGTCGCTGATGTCGTTGCTCGTCGCCCCGAGGTGGACGTACCGGCCCGCGTCCCCGGAGCACACCTCGGACAGGGCGAGGACCACGGCCATCAGGTCGTGGCGGGTCTCCTGCAGGCGGGTCTCCTCGACGAACAGGTTCTTCATCGCCGCGCGCCCGTAGCGGTAGTCGATCGGGCACAGGAGGGACATGGGGAACCCCGGCGTCGTGAGAAGGCCTTGGCGGTTAAGGAGATTTTGGCCCCGAGCCCGGGAGAAGGGCTTGTCCTCTCGCGGGTCCGCACTCGAAACGGAGAACCAGCCGGAAAGGGTGAAATACTGGGGAGGCTAGGCTCCGCGCGTGTCAGAGAAGAGGATCCTGGACATCCTCAGCTTCCTCCTCGCCCTCATCGGAGGGATCCTCGTCCTCGCGGGCGTGCTCATCGTATCCGGGAGCACGAAGATCGACCTCGCCTATCTCGGGAAAAGAGCCGTCCCCTTGATCCTCGGGATCGCCGCCATCCTCTGTGGCGCCTACATGTTCAAGGGCCACATCAGCACGGGGGGGCTCCTCACGATTGTCGTTGGTGTCCTCATCGCCGTCGATCAAGGAAGCGTCGGGCTCGAAGGGGCCCTCGTCATCCTGGGGGGCGTCCTCGGCATCATCACGGCGGAGGCGCGCTCGCTTCCGTGACGGGTCCGCACTCGGAGGGTCCGGGCATCAACGCGTGGGCGGTCGACGTAGAGCGGCGATTCCCCCGAGGGCGGAGAGAACGGCAAGCACCACGTTCAATCCCGTGATCCACGCGAGCCACGTGACCACCTCACGAGGCCCTCCAAGGAGTCCACGTAGCATGGACTGTCGCCGACAAGACGCGGCGCCCTCCTATCGCCATATGCTCTGGAGCCCGCGCACGTGCTGGAGCTCCGGGTCGTTTGTGATCAGGGGAATCCCGCGATGCAAGGCATCCGTCGCGATGAGTCGGTCGTGAAGCTCCGGAATGTCGAGATCGAGGAACCGCCCCCAGACGTCTGGAGGAAGGTGGGACAGGGCGATGTAAGAGGCGGCCCGGATCCCGGAAACGACCTCGTCCACAGACGCGCGGGGGTCCGGGACCCGCAATCGCCCCCGGAGGGCGATGTAGATGAATTCCGCAAGGGCAATCTCCGGAAGGTACAGGCGGCCACGGCCCGCCTCGGCGTCCATGAAGGCTCGGTCCGCCCCCGCCGGCAGGTCATCCTCGAGGTGCTTCACGAGCGCCATCGTGTCGACGACGAAGTCCGTCAGAGACTCCACTCCGTTCGCAGCCTTCGAAGTTCGGCCTCGAACCCTTTCGAATCCACCTTCCCTTCTAGGAGGCCCCGCAGGCTCGAGCGGGCGTGCTTGATCAAGATGCCCTCGGACGCGTCAAGGATTGCGACCGTCTCTCCCTCCTTAAGGTGATATTTCTCCCGGAGTTCCTTCGGGAGCGTGATTTGCCCCTTGGAGCTGACGGTGACCGTTCTCGCCACAGCCTAGAGAATGTGAGGCGGGGTATTTGTACCTTTACTCTTGGTAAAGTAACTTTACTAAGATTCTCCTCGCCGGGTCCGACGATGCGGGCTCTTCCTCTTTGTAGCCCTTCCCTGCTTCTCGCCGACTTTCGATAGCCCGCCCATGTACGCCCGGAGGACCTTCGGCACGGTGACGGTCCCATCCGCCCGCTGGAAGTTCTCGAGGATCGCGACCATGCAGCGGCTCGTCGCGACCAGCGTGTTGTTCAGGGTATGAACGAGGAACTTTTCCCCGCCGGCCTTTCCCCCGCGGATGTTCAGCCGGCGCGCCTGGTAATCCGTGCAGTTCGAGTTCGATCCGACCTCGCGATAGGCGTTCTGGCGGGGGAACCACGCCTCCATGTCGTACGTCTTCGCAGCGACCTTCCCCGTGTCCCCGGAGCACAGCGTCACGACGCGGAATGGAATCCCCAGCGCCTTGTAGAAGTCCTCCGTATTTTTTTGGAGTTCCTCGTGGATCCTCCACGATTCCTCCGGCCGGCAGAACACGAACTGTTCGACCTTGTTGAACTGGTGCATCCGAAAGAGCCCCTTCGTGTCGACGCCATGGGCCCCGATCTCCTTCCGGAACTGCGTCGCGACGCCCGCGAACTTCAGCGGGAGTCGGTCCGCGTCGAGGATCTCGTCCATGAACATCGCGCCCAGCGGGTGCTCGCTCGTCGCGATCAGGAACAGGTCCTCCCCCTCGACCTTGTACATCACCTCCTCGAACGCGGTGAGGTCGACCATCCCTTCGTACGCGCTCCGACGCAGCGCGTGCGGCGGGAACACCGGCGTGAACCCCCGCTTGACGAGAAAGTCCGTGCCGAACCGGAGGAGCGCCTGGTCGAGGCGCGCGAGGTCCCCGAGCAAGTAGACGAACCCCGCGCCGGCAGCCTTCCGCCCGCGCTCGAAGTCCGCAATGCCGAGGGCCTCTGCGAGCTCCGCGTGTCCCTTTAGTTCGAACGCCGGGGCCTTCGGCTTCCCCCACCGGCGGACCTCGAGGTTGTCCTCCTCGGTGGCACCCTTGGGCACGCTCTCATGGAGGAGGTTCGGGATGCGGAGCATCGCGTCCCGCAGATTCCGCTGGATCTCGTCGACGCGGGCCTCCAGGGACCGGATTCGCTCCGGGAGCTCCGCGGCCTCGCGGATCTTCGCGCCTGCGTCCCGGCCCGCCGCTTTCAGTTCTCGAATCTCACCGGTCACCACGTTCCGCTGGTGCCGCAGATGATCGAGCTCCCGCTGGCCCTCCCGCCAGTCGCGGTCCCAACGCATCGCGTTCTCGAGGACGGGGATGCGGGCGGTGTCCCCGCGTTTCTCGAGGTTCGCGCGGATGACCTCCGGTTGCTCCCGGAGAACCTTCATGTCGAGCATCGGACGCGACCCCATGTTGGGGTCGCTATTTTACGATTCCCAGGGCCCGTCTCGCAACCAACTGCTCCTGACGAATCGGATCCTTCTTCCTCTGCCTCCAAGCGAGGACGAGAAGCAAGGTCAGCACAGCGCCAACCACCAGAAACATGGGAAGCTCGCGGTACAGACCCGTAGGGCCGACGACGGTCGCGTCGACCGCGAACACGAGGGTCGTCGTCGACGGGTTGCCGGCGACGTCGATGGCTCGGATCCGGGCGCTGTGCGTGCCGTCCGCCAGCCCTACGGTGAGGTGAGTGTCGTGCCCCAGGGAAACGAAGGGTCCCCCGTCAACGCTCACCTCGAAATGGTCGATTCCCGACGTCGCATCGACCGCGCTCCAGGAGATCGTGACCTGGGACGACGTGACCGTTCCTCCGGGGGCGAGGGTATCGACGACGGGAGGAGCGGTATCCACGAGGATGATGCGGGACCTCGGGGTTTCCGCGGCTCCGGAGGAATCCCGCGCATAGTACTCAAGCACGTGTTGTCCATCGTGGACCGGAGTGGGTCCCGTATACGCCTCCCACGATCCATTGTCGAGGCGGTACGCAATCGATGGGATGCCGCCGCTCGGGCTCTCCGCGGAGAGCGTCGCGGTCACCGTAGACACGAACCACCCGTTCGATCCCGCGACGCCCTCAAGGGTCAGCGAGGTTGTCGGAGGAAGCGGTCCCCCAGAGTCGATTCGGATTTCAAACATCACGTCCCTGATCGGCTCTTGGTTCGCCGCAAGGTCCGTCGCGAAGTACTCGAAGAGATGGGTCCCGTTTCCACTCACGTTCACCGGCGAGGCGTAGGTTCCGAGCGCCCCCCCGTCGACGCGATACTGAACGCCGGCGGTACCGCTCGTCGCGTCCGAGGAGACGAGGGTCACAGAGACCGGAGAGGCATACCAGCTCCCGTTCCCAAGGGTGCCGTTCAGCGAATGGGTCGTCGAAGGAGGAACGGTATCGCGCTTGACGGCGACGTCGAGGGCGACCTCGACGTTCCCCGCGCGGTCCGTGGAGCGGTAGCTCACGGCGTGAGTCCCATCGCTTGCGACATCGACCGGCGTTGCATACGGTTGCCAGGGACCGCCGTCGATGAG
>VBML01000199.1 GCA_005878915.1 Methanobacteriota archaeon
CTCAGCACGAATCCTTCCCCGGGCGTGGGCGGGGCAAAAGTCCTTGGCGCCGTTCTAGATAACAACAATCAGTTGGGCGCAATCTCGTGGGACGGCACGACGTTCACGGTCATTGGTGCGACCACGTTTACTACGAACGCCGGCACGGTCACATATGAGGTATTCGACCTCAAGTACCGAGTGCGGAACGTCGACCAGCTACTCGTCCGCTACGATTGGACGGGCGTTCCGCCCGGCGACACGTACACGTTGCAGATCAAGGGATTCCGGACGGACGAAGATATCAACATCCAGGTCCTGACCCCTCCCTCGACCTGGAACACCCGATCCACTGTTTCGGCGATGACGAACACGATGCACCAATATACGCTCACGAGTTCGGAATACAACGGCGGCAGTCCATCGGTCCGCTTCGTCGATGCAAACGGGCCGGGCTCGCCATCTTCCGACTTCTATGTCGATTATGCGAACATCGTGACGAACATCGTCGGGGCCGCGAACACACCCGCGTCCACCGAAACGATTATTACCGGCAGCAAGATCGCAGGCACATTCCCCACGGACATCCAGTCCGCGAATAGCATCTACCTCCAATATCGGGAGGCCCTGGCCCCCGTGTCCGACCACTATCCAGGGACGGAGACGGTTACGACGGGGTCGGGGTGCGGAGGGACCTTCCCCACGGAGCTTCAATCCTCAAACAACGCATACCGATGCCTCCGCGAGGGAGCCGTCGCGACTCCAGACGAAATCGGGGCGATTGGGTACAAGTCAAAGGATCCCACCGGGGCGTTGATTACGTACCGCTCGACCACCGGCGCAAACGGTGCGTCCGCCCCGAAGACGCGCGCATGGGACGGATCGGTTTGGAGTGCGGAGGCAGAGCAGACCACGGCCGGCAGCCCGGTTCGCGCGGTCCGGAGCGCGTGGTCCCCCGCCGCGCCGACGCAGCGAATCATCGTGACGTTGAGCGACGACGGCTGGCTCGACGCATACGTCTGCGATGTGACGTGCGCGGTCACGAACAACATCGGTCAGGTATGGAGTGTCGCGCCCGCCAACGCGGCCATCCCGTTCGACGTTGCGTACGAAAGCACAAGCGGGGATGCCCTGCTCGTCTACGGCGTGCTATCCGCGAATACGGCCCAGGATATCGCATACAAGACCTACGTCGGGGGTATGTGGAGCGCCGAGCAGTACCTCGACGACGCGGGACACGCGACCGACATCCAATACTCGTTGATCAAACTCGCATCCAAGAAAACCAGCGACCAGATCGGACTCGTCGGCGGGGACGACACGAACGACGACGCCAATGTTTGGATCTGGGACGGAAGCGCGTTCGGGAATTTCGTCGAGATCACGGCCTCGATGAGAAATCCAGTCGAAGAGGAAGTGGCCATCGCGTGGGAAACGAACAGTGGCCATCTGCTCGCGGTCGCCTCCGATGGAGCGCTCTCGGACATCGACTGGAGGGAATACACGGCGAGTTGGAGCGCGGCGGCAGCGTTCCAGTGCGCCTCGACGGGCGCACTGCTCTGGCTGTCGTTGAAATCGAACCCACTTGGATCGGCGAACGACATGGTGCTCGCCAATGGTAACGACGCCTCCGACCTTTCCACATGTTACTGGACGGGAAGCGCCTGGGGCAACCTCAACACCCACGACACGTCCATCGATACCGCGACGACGAGGGTCTTTGACTTCGCCTGGGAGGACACCGGGAGCAAGGGCCTTCTCGTGTACGGGACCACTGCGGGCCAAATCACCTACAAGACGTTCACCGCCCCGAACACGTGGAGTGGGGCCACCAGCGTAGCGATGGGCGGCGGCGCGGACGTGCACGCCTGGGTCCGGCTCGACACGAATCGAGCCTTTGTTTCCGGGAACCAGAAGATCCTCGGAGCGGTCTTGGAAACGACAGCAAACGACTTGGGCGCAATCAAGTGGGACGGGACCACCTTCGCGATCATCGGCGCGAATACATTCACCGCGGATACAGGAACGTCGACCTACGAGAGCTTCGACTTGAAATACGAAGCGGCTGTTCACAGCGGAACCCCGAAGCAGTTGGACTGGACAGGCGCCGCGTG
>VBML01000208.1 GCA_005878915.1 Methanobacteriota archaeon
AGAGTTATTTGTCCGGATGGCCGTGCCTCCCGGATTCCTCGGCCAGTGATGCCCGCTAGCTCGGGGGAGGAGGCGGGGAGAGTGGCACCAACATGGGTCGGCCACACCGGAAACAGAACTTGTTCGCCGGCTGATTCACGCTCCCGCAGGTCGTGCAGCGCACCGAGGTCGCAACGACCGCCGGAGAGGACCTCGCGTATCGCAGGAACAACACGAGGATCGCTCCGACCACTGCCGAGGGGAGGAGGAGAATCACGAGGACGATCAAAGGAACGCCCGCGACCGAGACGGTCCACAACGATGGCGGCGGGGGAGGAGGCAGCGAGTAGGTCAGCGTAATCTGATCCAGCACCGGAGTCACGGACGCATTCAGCGTCACCAACGCCGCGAGGACGAGCGCAAACCGAGCGGGTGGCAGGCGTAACAGCGTCGGACCCTGAACAAAGACCGGCGCCGAGGGGCTGGACCACGAGTAGTCGGGGAAGGACGTGTTCCCGACCTGAACCGAAACTCCGATGCCGGTGCTGTCGGAGACCGCTCCCCGCCAGTCAATCGAGTTCCACAGGGTGTTGCGAGACGAGGAATCCACGATCGTCGAGACGAAGTATCCGGAGCTCACATACGAGGGCGGAGCGGAACCCGGAGAATACACCGCGAAACCGATTCTCCAGTTCGACGGGCCCCCGGCCCCGCCGTAGTACATGCGCCTGGCGCCGGCAGCGGCGACAATCTTCGGACGGGCAACCCCGGCGCCGTCCCAAGCGCCTGAGCTTCCCGGCGAGAAGACGGGGTTCGCGGGGTCTTTCGTCCACACCCGACCGTCCGGCGACATCGCACGACCGACCTGATCGTAGTCCAAACCGTTCCCCGTGTAAAACATCTCGAACCCCGCGGGGCCGGCCACGACGGCACCCGCATGGACGCGGCTCGATTCCCACGACGCGTCGGGGACCATCAGGGGATTCAGAGGATCCTCGGTCCAGTTGATCCCGTCCGGCGAGGTGGCCCGTCCCACCTTGTACACGAGATCCCCGGAGTGGCCGGAGAAGTAGAGGACCCACTCCAGGCCGACTTTGACGACCGCGGGCGTGCTCGTTGCCGCGCTGTCCCAGGACTGAAGGCCCCGGAAGACCGGGGCGCTGCCGTAGCGTGTCCAGGTGGTCCCATCTGGCGAGGTGGTATATCCAATCTGGATCGCGAGGGGACCGTTCCCGGTGTACCACATCCCGTACACGTTCCCATCGTGGACCACGACCGGATCGCCGAGCGTCTGGTCCCAGCCGGTGGCGTTCGCCGTGAGGACCGGGTTGCCGGCGAACCGAGTCCAGCTGATGCCGTCCGAACTCGTGGCATATCCGAGGTTACACTGGGTGCCGACGCAACCCTGGTACCACATCTTGTAGACGCCGGCCTCGTATAGGACGCTCCCCGGGTCGACCCAGCCCGATTCCCATCCCACACCGGGTCCGAGCACGGGGTTCGCGAAGGACCTGACCCACGGTGAGGCGACATTCGAGGCCCTCTCCAACAACAACTGCCCCGGGGACGATGTCGCATCGAGATGGGAGAGATTGCCCGACTGGAAGTCGGCCTGCGTGGTCCATGTCATGCTCGCCGCTGCAGACGCCGTGATGGAAATGAAAGTGAGCAGAACGATGAGCCCGCCGACACTGAACAAGCAAGTCGCCGACTCGTGCCGATGAGGTAGCAAGCAACCCCATGCAAAGGGTCCGATGAAGGGAAGAACCTTTGGGGGCGGACCGTCCTCGGTTCCGTTCAAAGGCGGAAGGGGCGGGACGGAAGCTTTATCGCGCGACGGCTTTTCGTCCGCCGTACATGTCGCCTGCGGTTATCGGGATCATCGGCGGTTCGGCTCTGGGCGACGCATTCGAACTCGAGGATGAACAGGCGAAGTTCCTCGTCACGCCGCACGGCGCGCCCAGCGATCCCCCACGAATGGGAAAACGTGGCGAGGTGACCGTCGTCTTCCTCCCGCGCCACGGGAAGGACCATCGAATTCCGCCGCACAAGCTAAACCACCGCGCGAACCTCTGGGCGATGAAAGAACTCGGGGCGACGCACATCCTCGCGACGTCGTCCACGGGCTCGCTCAAGAAGATGATCCATCCGGGGACGTTCGTCGTCCCGGACGATTTCATCGGATATTGGGACATCCCGACGTATTACGACGATCGCGTCGTCCACGCCACGCCGGGGCTCGACGAAGCCGTTCGCGCGGCGTTCGTCGCGGCCGCGAAAGACGCGAAGGCGACGGTCCACAACGGCGGGACCTACGTGCAGACGACCGGCCCGCGACTCGAGACGCGAGCCGAGGTCGCCCACTTCGCGAAAATGGGGCACATCGTCGGCATGACGATGGCCTCGGAGGCCACGCTTGCATCCGAGCTCGGAATCCCTTACGCCTCCCTGTGCACTGTCGACAACTTCTGCAACGGAATCGTGGATGAGCCGCTGACGTTCGAGAAGATCCGTGAGACGCAGCGCCAGAACGCGGACCTGACGCGGACGGTCGTCGCGAACGCGTTGGAGCGAATCCGATGAGCATCCTCATCCGGGACGTGCAGGTCGAAGGCGACGTCACCCAAGTATACATCGAAGGAAATCGGATCGCCGAGATCGGCAAGAAGCGCGAAGCGGACACGGTGATCGACGGGAAAGGGAAGATCGCGCTCCCCGGATTCGTGAACCTCCACACACACGCCGCAATGACCCTGTTCCGCG
>VBML01000209.1 GCA_005878915.1 Methanobacteriota archaeon
AGCGCGCCATCGAATTCATGTCGGAGAACACGTCCCTCACGCGACTGAACATCGAGAACGAGGTCGATCGGTACATCGCGTGGCCGGGGCAAGCGCTCGCATACAAGATGGGGGAGCTGACGATCACGAGGCTCCGTGCGCGGGCTGAGAAGACCCTCCGCGAGCGATTCGACCTCCGAGAGTTCCACGACACGGTCCTCCGAGAGGGCGCGGTGCCACTAGACATCTTGGATGCCCAGGTCACTCGTTGGATTGCGGACAGGGCGCGAGAGGGACGGCGCTCGTGATGCAGTCGGGGGTCGGTGGCGGGAGGATGTCCGGGTCTTACCGGGCCGATGTGGAGCGGGCCAGCAGCATGGTGCACTGGTTCCCCCGAATCGCCGACTTGCGCGTGCCACGCACGGTGTTCGTCGCGATTCCCGTTCGCGCCTCGGCCACGTGGCGTGAGGGGGGCGTCCCCGAGTGGTATGTTGAGCACGTTGCAAGTGCAGCTGGCTTCACGAAGTATCCCTTGTTCATGAGGACAGAGTACGCGAGCGGGAAGCATCGGTGGAAGGATTCGTGTTACGTCCCCGATCGGGAATCGCTCAGCCGGCACATCATCACCGTGCTGGAGGAGAACGAGAGGAAAGGAGTCGCGGCCACGCTTTATGAGTGGTTAGTCCTGCGGGAGTACATCCCAATGGAAACGATATTCGAGGCATTCGGCGGTCGGATGCCAATCAATCATGAACACCGATACTTCATCAAAGATGGGCTGCCGCAATGCAATCATCCGTACTGGCCCCCCGCGGCGTTCAAGCGAGAAGAGGTCGGCCATTCCCAAGGAAAACTGCCCGTTGACTGGCGCGAGCGTCTTTTGGCGATCAGCGAATGTACCCACGCCGAGAACCTGGACGTCCTGTCCACGGTCGCCGCGCGATTCGAAGGATGGTGGTCGGTCGATTTCAGCCAGTCCAGATCTGCGGAGTGGTATCTGATAGACATGGCCCGAGCGGAGATTAGTTTCCACTGGCCGAGTTGTCCGAACGCACCCGCCGAAATGATGGAGCGCTACGGCGACGTCGAGTGACCGCCTGGCGGTCCATCCCGCCGGACTCGGGAATCAATCCTAGGTGAAAGCCACCGCAGGGATTTGGACCCCGGACCTGCGGTTTACGAAACCGCCGCTCTAACCAGGCTGAGCTACGGTGGCGCGAGGCCGCGCTAAAGGGTGTTCGCTATTAAACGTTTCAATCCTGTGGGCCACAACGATTCGCGGCCCGCCAAGATTATCATGTGTACCCGCATCGCCGCGCCGTGGATGTCCTCGCAGGGGCCGTGCTGACGGAGGACGGTTTTCACCGTGGCTCTGTTGCCATCGAGGACGGTGTCGTCGTCGATGTCTCGCGGAGAGTCCCCCCGGACCCGCTCGCGAAAGGCGTCGTGATCCCTGCGTTCACGAATGCGCACACACATGTTGCGGACGCGATCGTCCGCCAAGAGATCACAGGGTCCCTCGAAGATCTCGTGGCCCCGCCGCGAGGATTGAAGCACCGCGTCCTCGCGGCCGCGAAGGACGTCGATCTCGTCGACGGAATGCGGAGCATGATCGAGGTAATGACCCGCACGGGCGTCGCGGGGTTCTGGGATTTCCGCGAGGGCGGCCTCCCCGGGGTCCGTCTCCTCCTGCGGGCCGCCATGGGCGCGTCCGTCGCGCCGATGATCCTGGGCCGCCCCGCACGGATCGAGTATCGCCGCGAGGAGGTCGACGCCATCCTCCGCGCCGCGGACGGCATCGGGATCTCGAGCGCGCTGGACTGGCCCCGGGACGAGGTCGAGAA
>VBML01000001.1 GCA_005878915.1 Methanobacteriota archaeon
GAGATCGGGGCGAACGGCATGATGATGCCGGTGGGCTCGAGCGGTCCGCGGAGCGGTTCCCCGGACCCGGGGATGTCGAAATGGCTCAGGGGCGAGTCCTCCGGGGACGCGAGCGTGCAGGTCTTGCTTGGCGGCGCACCCGCGCAATCGAGCGGCCCGGACTCCAACGTTGAGGCCCTGAAGAAGTGGCTCACGGGGGAAGAGCGGGCGTTCGACGAGTGGCTCGGCACCGCCGCGCCCGAACCGACGGCGTCAGGGGGGGTGCCCGCTGACGTCGGCCGGCGGGTGAAGGACATCCAAGGGAAGCTAGACGATCGGGACCGCGAGGTCCGTGCGCGGGAGATCGAGATCGACGGCCTGCACGCCGAGCTCGGCGCGCTGAAAAAGACCATAAGTTCCGAGCTCTCGACGTTCAGGTCCGGCCGCTTCGACCCCGTGAAGTACATCGAAGAAACGGCGATGCTCAGCAAGCAGCTCCAGACGGAGATCGCGAAGCGGAAGGAGCTCGAAGAGGAGATCGATCACATCAAGAAGGGCTCGATCGCCGTGATCAAATACGTCAAGGCCCAGCAGCTGAAGTCCGGCGTCGTCCCCGACGTGAAGAAGAAACTCCAAGAGGAGTCCGTGGCGCGACGACAGCTCGAGATCCAGCTCCAGAAGACGCAGGAGATTATGAACGGACTCAAGGGACAGATCGAGAAGAACCTCGTGTCCAAGCCGGCGGACTTCCGAGAGATGAAGCAAAAGGAGCTCGCCCTCGTCGAGAGGGAGGCGGGCCTGAAGGCGCGGGAAGCGGAGCTCGCCGCGCTCCAAGACCCCGCCCGCAGGCCGGAGAGCGGCGGCGCCGGCGAGGATCTCCGC
The DNA here is from genome assembly GCA_005878915.1 of Methanobacteriota archaeon. GTDB lineage: Archaea > Thermoplasmatota > Thermoplasmata > RBG-16-68-12 > RBG-16-68-12 > EA-19. The sequence continues at coordinate 862 of VBML01000001.1, forward strand.
CAGCGGTTCGAGGAGGAGCTGAGGGAGAAGGATGCCGACTTCCTGAGGAAGGAGGACGCGCTGAAAAGGCAAGTCATCATCATGGAGGAAGAGGTGAACAAGTATCGCATCGAGGAGAAGCTCCGGGCGGAATCCGCGCAACTCAAGGGGAGGCCGAAGGGCGAGGTCGATGCCATCCTCAGCAGGAAGGAGATGGAGCTCATCGCCAAGGAGAAGTCGATCCTGATTCGGGAGGCGGAGATCCAGCGGCTGAAGGAGGAGCTCGTCGGGAAGGAGGACGAGCTGAAGCGGGTCAAGGAACCGCTCGGCTACAAGGAGGAGGAGCTGCTGCGGCGGGAGGAAGACCTCGTGTACCGGGAGAGGCTGCTCCTCGCGGAGCGACAGAAGGTCGACCAAGCGAAGGCGCTCGGTGGCGGGACGGGGGAACTCGAGCTCAAGGAGCGCCTCGAGACGCTGAAGGGGGAGATCGCGCAGAAGGAGGAAGAGGTCCGGTCGAAGGAGAAGTACCTCAAGTCAAAGATGGAGGAGCTCCGACTCCGGGAGCAGGGGCTGATCGAAGAGGAGATCGAGGCCCGCGAGGAGGACCGGCAGATCGAGGTGAAGCAGGACAAGGTGAAAACTGGGACGCCCCGTCTCGACGACCTGCTGCTCGGCGGGATTCCGTTCGGCACGAACGCCACCATCTACGGACCCGCCCACGTGGGGAAGGAAGTGGTCGTGAACCAGTTTATGGCCGAAGGGCTGCGCAAGGGGGTACCGATCCTCTGGGTCCTCACAGACAAGCAGCCGGCGGACATCCGGGAGGAGATGGCGTTCGTCCTGCCCGGCTACGAGGAATACGAGAAGCTCGGCCTCGTGAAGTATGTGGACGCATACAGCAAGTCGATGGGCGCGGAGGCGAACGATGCGAACACGTCGTACGTGAACGACCTCACGGACTTCGCCGCGACCGCGAAGGCGGTGGACGCCGTCGCCTCGGAGTTCAAGAAGAAATACCCGTACTACCGCATCGCATTCCGGTCCGTCTCGACGCTGATCGCCTACCTCGACCCGACGACGACGTTCAAGTTCCTCCAGCCCTTCGTCGGGCGTCGGAAGCGGGACAAGGCCGTCTCCCTCTACGTCATCGAGAAGGGGATGCACGAGGACAAGGAGATCGAGATGCTGTCCTCGATGATGGACGGCACCTTCGAATTCAAGGTCGAGCAGTTGCGGTCGTTCATGGCCGTTCGCGGTGTCTGCGACGTGCAGTCCCGGGCGTACATCAAGTACACGCACAGCCGGAGCACGCTGAGCATCGGGTCCTTCTCTCTCGAGCTCATCAAGTGAGTCGGGGTCCGCGGGTCCTCTGGCCCTGCGAATGCATTATCTCGGCACGTGGGCTTCCCTGGCGGGATGCCGCTGCATCTCGGCGTCGACGACACCGATTCTGTCCGCGGGATGTGCACGACGTACCTCGCGACGGAGCTTGTCCGAGCCCTCCCGGAATTGGACCTCGTCGGGTTTCCGCGGCTCGTCCGCCTGAACCCCAACATCCCGTGGAAGACGCGGGGGAACGGCGCCGTCTGCCTTCGTTTTGCGCGAGGCCATGGGCCGCGATTCCAGGTCGGAGATATCGACGGGCAGCCGGCATGGGCATACCGGCGGTCCAAGCCCGTGGAGGCGTCGGGGGCCATGGCGGAAGCGGTCTCCGCGGTCGTTGAGCGGTGGTCGAGGTTCGACGACCCGATGACGAACCCCGCGATCGTGCTTCTGTCCGCGTCGCCCTCCCCCGGGCTGTACTGGCGGGCGGTCCGGGAGATCGTCGCGAAGGGAGAGGCGCTCGCCGCGATCGAGGGCCTCGGTTTCACCCGGGAGTGGAAGAACGGAAGAGGCGTGATTGGCGCCGCGGCGGCCACTGCTTGGCGACCGAGGGACCGCACGTACGAGGTGATCGCGTACCGACATCCCTCGCGGTGGGGAACGCCGCGGGAGATCCCCGCAACCGCCGTACGGGGTCTGGACCCCCGATTCCCCTCGACATTCAACAACTACGACGAGGAGGCGGACAGGTCCGTCATCACCCCCCGCACTCCGTGTCCAGTCCTCTGTGGAATCCGGGGGGACGACCCCTCGGTACTGCCCGATGCACTGAGAAGCCTCGGCGGAGAACTCCCAGAGCGGTGGCTCCTGTTCGAGACGAACCAAGGAACGGATGACCACGTCGTTCGGAACCCGCGGGCAGCGCGGCCCTGGACATCCGTCGAAATCGCGGGGACGGTCGTCGGCGAACCGAGGACGATCCCGGGAGGTCACGTCGTCGTCCCGCTCCGGTGGAGGCAGACGCTCGACGTCGTCGCGTACGAGCCGTCGAAGGGATTTCGAAACATCGTGCGGGCCCTCGCCCCCGGGGATGCGGTGCGGGCCATTGGAGCGGTCCGCGAAGTGCCGCGTTCCCTGAATCTGGAGAAGCTCGAGGTCCTCGGTCTGGCCCCCGTCCTCGAGAAGCCCGAAAACCCCTCCTGTATGCGGTGCGGGAAACGAATGAAGTCCACGGGGGCCGCAGCCCCGTTCCGATGTCTCCGGTGCGGGACACGACGCCCGCGCTCGGATGCGGCCTTCGTCCGGCGGCCACGGGCGTTAGCGGTCGGATGGTACGAGCCCCCCGTCGGCTCCCGCCGCCACCTGAGCATGCCTCTAAAACGGCTCCTCCGGCGGGGACGGGAAAGGAAAGGGGTAGTAGGCAGAACGCCCAACAGGGCCTCCCCCAGTTTCTCTCGCGGAGCCGATAGTTTTTGCCTACTACCGCTGTCGGCTAACCCCCGAGCGGATATAAAGGAAGATTTGTAAAGCCGTCTAATCCAGAGGGCCTACAGCGTGAGACCGCGAGGCCGGACCCCCCTCCCCGCTGGCGTCGGTTCCGCGGTGCCCAGCCCGGGAGTCCGGTGTCTCCGCTCCCAGTAGCCGACAGCCTTGCCTAACGGGATGATGATGGCGAGATAGACGGCAGATACCATGATGTACGCTTCGATCGGGTGGGACCGATTGTTCCCCAGGTAGCCGGCAGCCCAATTGAGTTCCGAGACGGCCACGATTCCGAGGAGTGCGCTCGCCTTGAACAGGCTCAACCACTCATTGAGGAGGGGGAGCGTGATCAGACGGGTCCCCTGCGGCAGCGTGATGTGGGCGAACACCTGACGCGGCCGCATGCCGATTGCCTTCGCGCCGTCAATCTGGGTCTGGCTCACGGACTGAAACCCCGCGCGGAACACCTCCGCTTGGTATCCAAGGGTGTTGAGGGTGAGCGCGAGGACGCCCCCGAGGAATGGGATGTTGGGGTTTCCCGGGAAGAGGATCCCGCTCACCTGCGCGACAAGGAAGATCTGGACGAGAGCGGGGGTCCCGCGGATTGCCTCTATGTAGGCGGTGACACCCCCGTACAGGGGCGCCGTGAGAAGGGCCGTTCGACCACCTCCCTTCATGAGCCTCGGTCCAAACGACCGAATCAGTCCCATCGGGATTGCGCCCACGATCCCAACGGCGAAACTTACCATCGTGGCCGTGAGCGACGTGATGGCGGGGACGAGGAGGAAGGACGCGTTGTCAGCCATGAAGCCGAGGCTTATGAGCTTCACTTCGGCGAGGGAGGCGAGGAGAAGGCCCGCGAGCGCCAGCAGGGAAGCGATCGCGATTGTGCTGCGCACGAGAGGTCGATTTTCGAGCACCTTCCACACTTTCCTGGCCGACGCACGAACGCCCACGGACTTACCCCAGGATCGTCCCAACGAAGGTCTTCGTTCGATCTTGTTGGGGTCGTTCGAAGATTTCCTCCGGCGTGCCTTCCTCAACGACGATGCCGTCCGCCATGAACAACACCCGGTCCCCGACATTTTGGGCGAACCCCATCTCGTGGGTGACGACAACCATCGTCATCCCCTCGTTTGCGAGCTTCGTCATGACATCGAGGACTTCGCGGATGTATTCCGGATCGAGGGCCGAGGTGGGTTCGTCGAACAGCACCGCCTTCGGGTTCAACGCCAGCGCCCGGCCGATTGCGACCCGCTGTTGCTGACCTCCGGAGAGTTGTGCCGGGTAGGCGTCCGCCTTGTCCGCAAGACCGACGCGCTCGAGTTCAAATCGAGCGATCCGTTCCGCCTCGGTGCTGCTCAGTCGTTTCACTTTCGTCAGCCCGATCACTACATTCTGGAGGGCCGTGAGGTGGGTGAACAGGTTGAACGATTGGAAGACCATCCCAACCTGCTGGCGGACCCACTCCGGCCGGATTTTCGGATCGTTCACTCTCACACCATCGATGAGGATGTCCCCTTCGTCGGGCGACACGAGGAGGTTCATGCATCGGAGGAGTGTGCTCTTTCCCGAACCGCTCGGCCCGATGATGACGAGGGCCTCGCCCTTCTTCACGTCGAGGCTCACACCTTTCAGGACGTGGAGTTCCCCGAACCATTTGTGAACGTTCCGGACCGAGATCAAAGCTGGGCCGCCTCCAATCCCGGGACCCTGAATCGCCTCTCAACCGCTTGGAGCGTCCGTGAGACGACGAAAGTGATCAGGAAGTAGAGGAGGGCGATCTCGACCCAGATGATGATAACGAGGTCGAGGTTCCCTCCCCCGACGGCGAGGACTGCGGAGAGGTTCTTCCCCTGGAACGTGAGCTCCAACCCACCAATCGTGGAGAGCAACGAAGTGTCCTTGATGAGCGAGGCGAACTCATTCCCCAGGGCGGGCAACGAAACCCGGAACATCTGGGGCAGTGTGACGTGTCTCAGGATGGTCGCCTTCGACATCCCGATTGCTTCCGCGGCCTCCGTTTGGCCCGTTGGGACCGAGAGGATCCCCGCCCGAATGATTTCCGCCTGGTACGCGCCCGAGTGTGCCGCCAGCGCGACCACGCCGGCCAGCGAGGCGAAGGCGAAGAGGTCAATGCGGTCATTGCCCCGGAAGACGACGATCGTGATTAGGACGGCGAACGCGATGAGGACGATCGGGGGCATCCCGCGGAACAATTCCACGTAGGTCGTCGCGACCGCGCGCCCGAGCCACACTTTGGAGGTCCGCGCCCAGCCGAAAAAGAAGCCGAGGCCGAATCCGAGGGGCATCACGACCGTCATGAAACCCAGCGTCGCGAGCAGACCCGTTGTGAGGGCCCGCCCGCGGGGCGGCAAGAGGCTCAGCGCGTAGTCGAGATCGTACAGACCGACGTAGCCGGCGAGATACAAGAGGAAGACCGCAACAACGGTGGCGATACCTCCGAAAGCAATCCTCAGGATGAGCCCCTTCGACGCCGTGATGCGCTCTTGGAGGGTTGGTGCCTTTTCTGACCCGCCGGACGAGCTTCTCACAAGGGGCGTCGTGTCTTTCGTGCCGCCTGTCCCCACGGTCGCCGGGAAGCTTGCCGGACAGATAAAAGCCGGGTGGCCGCACCTACCGCGTGAACCATTTCGCGATCAGCGCGTCGTATCGGCCATCGGCCTTGATTTCCGCGAGAACCGCGTTGATTACGGGGACCAAGGCCTTCGGGTCGTTGTTCGGGACCGCAAGTCCGTACAGTTCTCCGGTCAGGATTTTCCCGGCCACCACGAGGGCTCCCGCAGACCCGCTCGCAATCGCTCTGGCGGGGCCCTCATCGATGATCATCAACGTGTAGATGCTGTTCTTCAAGGCGTTGATCTCGTCGACGACATCGGAATACCGGAAGATTTGCTCCGTCTGGTTGCTGGTGATATATGTGTCGACCCAGCCCTCGCTCGTCGTCCCGCTCTGAACACCAATCGTGTGGTGGAGGACCGCGGCCTGCCCGCAAACACTGTTCGTGCACGTGAAATTCGTCCCCGTCCTCATGACGACCGCTTGGTCAGCGGAATAGTACGGGTTCGAGAAGTCCATCGTCGTGTTCCGCTCCGTCCCTTTCGAGCCGGACATCGTGATCGCCGAGACCGCCATGTCGACCCCGCCCTGACCGACCGTTGTGAGGAGGAAGTTGAAGTCGTTGAAGTTCCGTACGACAAGGTCCCTCCCCAGCCGATCCGCGACCAGCTTCGCGATGTCGATGTCAAAGCCCACGAACTGGCCGCTCGTGTCGTTGTACGACTCGAATGGCGGGAAGGGAGCGTTCGTACCGACGAAGAGCCTTGCGCGCGGCGGTGAAATGAGGGAACTAGCTCCGAATCCGCCTAGGAAAGCGATAATCGCCACGATGACGACGGTGACGACGAACAGGGTCCTGCTCACTCCGCCCCTGACCGCCTCCGGGGGCGGTGCGCCGGATTGTGCCATGGCGCGGCGATGTCCGCTTCGATATATAGCCGTTTTCTCGGAGTGGTACGGATCACCGCGTGGCTCGCCCGATGCAATCCTCGACGATGTCGAGCCCCGTCTCCATCATATCGTCCGGAATGTTCAGGGCGGGGATGTACCGGATCCCGCTCTCGCCGCACGGGAGCGCGATCACACCGTGCTCGTACATGTCCTTCATGATCGCATTCCGCACCTTCGGGTCCGGCTTCTTCGACGTCGCGTCCGATACAAACTCCGTCATCCGCATGAGCCCGAGGCCGCGGTGGTCCCCGATGATGTCGAACCGTTCCTTCATGGCATCCAGGCGGTCCGCCATCCGTTTCCCCAGTCGCTCGGAATTCCCGACGAGCCCCTCGTCCTCGATCACGTCCAGGGCCGCCATCGCAGAAGCGGACGCCACGGCGTTTCCTCCGAAGGTGTTGCTATGGGCCCCCGGGACGCCGAAGTCGAGACGCGCATCGAAAACGGCTGCCGCGATTGGGAGCCCGCCGCCGAGCGCCTTCGCGACCGTTAGGATGTCCGGCGCGACGCCTTCATGCTCGACCGCGAACATCTTTCCGGTCCGCCCGAATCCGGTCTGGACCTCGTCGGCGATCAGGAGAAGATCGTTGTCTTTCGCGATCTTCGCGATGCGCGTGAGCCAGCCGGGAGGGGGGACGATGTAGCCGCCCTCTCCCTGGACCGGCTCCACGAAGATCCCGGCCGTATCCGCGGGCGGTGCGACCGTGTTCATGTACAGGTCCTCGATGATGTTCGCGCAGTAGAGGTCGCAGCTCGGGTACGTGAGCTTGTACGGGCATCGGTAGCAGTACGCGTAGGGCACGTGGACGACCCCGGGCATCGAGGGGAAGAAGCGCTCCTTCTGCACGCGTTTGCTCGCCGTCAGGGACAAGGCGCCCATCGTTCTTCCGTGGAAGGCTCCGAGAAACGCAAGGAACATTCCCCGACGCGTGCTCCACTTCGCGATCTTGATCGCCGCCTCGTTCGCTTCCGTCCCGCTGTTCGCGAGGAACACCTTCTTCGCCGCCTTGCCGGGGGCGAGCTTCGCGAGCCGCTCCCCCAGGCGCGCCTGGACATCGTAATAGAAGTCCGTCCCGGCGAAGTGCATGAGTTCGCCCGTCTGCTTCCTCACGGCTTCAACGACTCGCGGGTGGCTGTGGCCCACGTTCATGACGGCGATCCCGGCGCTGAAATCGATGTACGTGTTCCCGTCGACATCCTCGACGACGGACCCTTGGGCCCGCTTCGCGACGATCGGCGACGTCTTCGTCGTCGTCGCGAGATACTTCGCGTCCCTTGCGATGATCTCCCGCGCTTTGGGCCCAGGAGGGGTGACCTTAATGGAAGGGACCTTCACGGGAACACCGGGTGCGAACTACCCTGGCGTGGGTATTAATAGCCTTGGAGAAGAGTCTCGGAAACGAGAGAATCGGGGGCGGCGGTCTACGCCGCCCCGATGCGGAACAGGGTCGTCCCACACTTCGGGCACTTGCCCTTCATCGCGGGTTTCCCGTTCTTCAGCTTCACTTTCTTCGGCTCCGCCATCTCCCGTTTCGCGCGGCACTTCACGCAGTACGCCTGGACCATGGGGGGATTCACCTTCTCTCGCGCATCGCCCGGGGGAGGATAAATATATGGGTGTGACTATTTTTCGGTAGAACTACGTCTTCCGGCAAGCCCTCAAACGGGAGGTTGCGCCTCTAGGTTTTTATTGGTAAGACTTATATAATGCAACCCCGATTCGCCGGCAGAGGCATCGCGATGGCTGGAACCATGAGCGGAGGCATGCCGCCACCTGCGCCGGGCTGGGGACCACCGCCCGCGGCGCCGATGAAGCGGCCGGTCGGCGTGACTATCTTGGGTATTTTGACGATCCTTTTTGGAGTTCTCGGGATCTTGGTCGGCCTCGTGCTGCTCCTCGTCGCAGCGGTGGCGACCGCCCTTCCTTTGGCGGTCCAGGGCTACGCCGGGCTCTTGTTGGGCCTGGCTGCTCTAGTGACAATCATCTCGATCATCGCGATTATCGCCGGGGTCGGTCTCCTCAGGCTCCGGAAATGGGCGTGGTGGCTCACCATTGTCGTTGGGGTCGTGAACATCGTGTCCAGCATCGGGACCTACGCCATCTTTCCGGAAAATGGCTTCCCATTCGGCATCGTTCTGTGGATCATCATCTTGGTCTACCTGGTGATCGTCCGGAGCCACTTCGGGATTGGGCAGCCTAAGATGGCTGCGCCGATGTAGGCCTGGAGTCGCCCCGTAGGCCCACGCGGAAATCTTTATGCCAGGCTGGCCCTTCGTTGGGCGGCCATCGGGGGGCTACATGTTGTACACTCGTTTTGAGAGAGCTCGGATTATCGGCGCTAGGGCGCTTCAGATCGCGATGGGCGCGCCGATTCTCCTCGATGACGTCGATAGCTCCGCTGACCCCATGGCAATCTCGATGCTGGAGTTTGAACACGGGATCGTGCCGATCACCGTGAAGAGGCTCCTCGATGCCGTCCCTTGAGGCGTTCGAGGTCCGCAAGATCCTCGACAGCCG
>VBML01000002.1 GCA_005878915.1 Methanobacteriota archaeon
CTGGAGGACGGTGAGGGAACGCTCGGCGGCGGAGCGACGGTTCACGCCTTCCGCGGTGAAGGGCTGGGTCACGAAGGCGAGGGAGCGCGAGCCCACGATCCTCGCAACGCGGCCGAGGAGGGCGGCGGAGGGACCCCCTGTCTCCCCGCCGAGGCCCGTGATCGCGACGACGAGGTCGTGGTTCAGAATCGGACCCGAAATCGCCTTCTCCTCCGGGGATGAGAGCTGCCTCACCGCGGCCTCATCGAGGGATGCGAGGCCCTCGAGCGACGCGTTCGGAAGGATCAGCCTCGAGGGAATGCCCGCCATCGAACGATGCGGGGCGTCATTCAGAGCGACTCGCGTTACGCCGAGGTCCGCGGGGACCTGCTGAAGGATATTGCAGCCCGCCCCGCCGCAGCCCACGACCGCGACACGGGCTCGCACGGGTTCCCCTTGCCCTAAGCGCAGGACATCGGGCATCGGCGCGCGATGAGGGGAATCGCGAATAAAACGTTCGGCCCGCTGAGGCAACGCGCCGGGCTCAAGAGGGCGGCAGGAGCTTGATGAGAGGGATGTCGCTGGTTACCCACGGCGTTTGCGCGAGTCGCTCGCGCAAGATCTGGGTCGCCCGCGCGAAGTCACGTAGCGTAGGATTGATGAGGATGAATGGGGGCCGGGTCCCGCTCCGCGCCAGGAGAATCGACCGCCGCCTCGGCGCTACGAATACACCGCTGACGGTTGAATATGGCACGGGATCGTGCGCGAACCACCTCCAGGCAAACCCGCGGGCCCACTCGATTCGATCCTCATGAACTCGAAGGAGGGAGCGGTTGGATGACTGCCCGAGAAGGACGAAGCCGAGCAGTCCAACGACGGTCCCAATCGATACTGCGCCAACCCCAGCCCAGCCACGAGTGGCAATCCCCGCGACAATCAGGATGGCGCCGAACGCGATTATCACGATGCCAGCATCCGCATCATGGGCGCCTCGCAGGCGGATCGTGACGTCTGGCATTTGGCAAGACCTTCCTCTCCCGTAGGGGCCCTTGCGAATAAGTGATTTGACCTTCGCGCAGGACTTCAGAACCACCGGCGGCGAGAGCCGTACGGGCGGAATCCCCACCAGCCCCAGCGGTACCATCGAGGCCAGCCCCACCAAAACGCGGAACGACCCCATCCCCAGCCCCATAGGCCACAGAAGCCTCCGAAGAACACAATCGCCGACCTCCTTCGTTGTCCTGACGAACGAGGGCCTTCCAAATAAAGCGACGGTGGGAATTCCCTGAGGAGTCCGCGGCGATGGATGTGTTGGTTGGGCACTTTCGCATACTTTCGGATAGAGACTATATACCGCCATCTGCCGTCCCGCGATGCGGATGCACGAAATCGTCTGCGTGGGGGACGTCCACGAGGGGATCGCGTTCGGCTTCCGGGTCGATCCGGAGACGGGGATCTCGGAGCGGGCGTTGGACCTCCACCGGAACTTCGCCCGCGCGGCCCAGTGGGCCATCGATCACGGCTCGAAGCTGTTCATCGTGCTCGGGGACCTCTTCGACCGGGCGCACGTCGCGCCGGTGTTTCGGGAGCTCGTGCGGCGGGACGTGATCGAGCCCCTCGGCGCGGCGGGGATCGAGGTGTGGCTCCTCGCGGGGAACCACGATCAACCGCGGGCGGACAAACGCTCCACGAGCCTCGAGGACTTTCGCGGGTACCCGCACGTCCGCGTGTTCCGGAAGCCCGAGGAAGTGATCCGGGACATCGAGGGCCATCGTGTTGGATTCCTTATGCTTCCATACCTCCACCCCGAGCAGGTCCTCGAGCTCGCGAAGAAGAAAGAGGTCGAGAATCTCGAGGCGCTCTCCATCGAAGAGGCGTACGTCGTCGCCCGCACCCTGTGGGGTGGTTGGATCGCGCAACACGCCGAGGCGATGAAGGACGCGGACTTCCGTCTCGTCCTCGGCCATTATTACGTGGAGGGCGCGCGGGTCGCGAGCACGACGTACCTGGAACATCTCCCGGGAGAATTCAGCTTCACGCGGGACATGATCCCGCCCTCCATCGATCTGGCGGTGATGGGCCACATCCACCTCCACCAGACGATCTGGGGGAACGTCGTGTACACGGGCGCTCCGGAGCGAATCGACTGGGGCGAGCGCGGGGACCCGAAGGGCTTCCTCGCCCTGAGCCTGGAGACGAAGTCCGCGGAGTTCGTTGAGCTGCCGGCGCGGGACATGCTGAAGGTGGAAGTCACTGTCCGTGAGAATGAAGAGCCGACGGCGGCAATCCTGGGACGTCTCCCGCCCTCCGTCCGCGACGCGATGGTCCGCCTCGAGGTCACCATCCCAGACCCCTTACGCCTGCGCGTGGACGAGCGGAAGATTGCGGACCGCCTGCAGGAGGCGTTCCATTACGAGGTTCGCTGGATCCCCGCGGAAAGAGAACAGAGCCTGCCGACGGAGTACACGTTGGACCCGATGAAACTCCTCGACGACTTCGTCGACGTGACGTTCGGGAAGGACCCGCGGCGGGACACGATCCGCGCGGAGGGCGAGAGGATCCTCCGGGAGGTGCTCGGATGAGGGCGGACGATGCGGTCGAAGCGATCGCGGAGGTCGTGCCCGAGACCCCTGCGGCGGGGACGGGCTTCGTCATCGACGAGATCGAGCTCAAAGGTTTCATGCGGTACCTGACAAAGACGGATCCGCCAATCCGGTTCCCGGAGAAGTTCACCGTGATCACCGGCAAGACCGGGGCGGGGAAGAGCTCGATCCTCGACGCGATCACGTTCGCACTGTACAAGTCCACGACCCGGACGGACCCACCGGCGAACGCGACGATCGACGCAATCTGCCGCCCCGGGGGCTACGTGCGGGTCGCGTTCCGCCATGGCGACACGCGCTTCGAGGTGAAGCGGGGGTTCACGACGAAGAAGGAGCCGTACCTCGAGCTGAGCCGCGACGGCGAGGCGATCGGCGGATCGATCCCGGAGCGGGAGCACGCAATCCGGGACCTCCTCGGGCTCGACTACGCGGGCTTCACGAACTCCACGTTCGTCCGCCAGGAGGAGATGAAGGACCTCGGCTCCCAGCGGGGCTCCGACCGCCTCCAGATCTTCCAGAAGCTTTTCCGCCTGGAGACGTTCGAGCGGGCCCAAGCCCGGTCGAAGGAGCGGCACGATGAGATCGACGGGCACGTCGAGTCCCAGGAGCGGGAGATTGCGACGCGAGCGGAGCGGGTCTCCAAGCTCCCAGATCTCGTGACCGGCCTCAAGGCCCTGGAAGTGGAAGGCTCGAGGAGCGCGGCGCGCGCGGCGGGTCTGGCCCGGGAGGCGGAGAGCACCGGTGCAAGGGTCCGAGAACTCGAATCGAAGCACTCGCAGTACCTGAAGGCGGACGCCTCGATCGTTCAGCACACCAAGCGGGTCGTTGACATTGAGCGACGAATCGCGGAGGTCGCCGCGGACGCGGAGACAACGGAGCGGCTGAAGGCGGAGATTTCCATCTTCGAGGACGAGACGAAGGGCTACGAGGAGCTCGAGGAGGAGGGCGACCGACTCCGGGACCTCCAGCAGCACCACCAGCTGCGGATGAAGGACCGGGAGGCCGTCTTCCAGCGACGACAGGAATTCCTCGCGGAGCACGAGAGGAAGCTCAAACAGATGAGCGAGAAGCTCTTCGGGACGGAGCGACGGATTGCGGAGCTGCGGACGGACGTCTCGAAGGAACAGGCGTTCGACCTGCTCCGCAGCGAAGGGGCGCTGGGGGAGCGGATCGCGCGGATCGAGAAGGAGGTGGCCTGGCTTGCGGGCCAGGCGGACCTCGTGAAGGACTTGGGCCTCGAACGCCGGAAGGCGGGGATCCTGCTGGAGCGGGTGCAATCGGATGTCTCAAAGATCAACGAGGACTCCTTCCTGCTGTCCGAGCTCCGGCGACAGATCGACGAGGCGAAGGATGAGATTCGTTCCGTGAGCGAGACGAAGACGGCCCGCCTGGCGGAGTTCGACGTCCAACTCGAATCGGTGGACCGCGACATCGCGAGGATCGGGTTCACGGACGACGCCCGCAAGCGCCTCGGGGAGGTCCGCGACTCCCTCGGGAAGATGAAACCGAAGCGGGACGCACTGGAGGTGGCGAAGCGCAAGCTCCGCGCGTCAGGAGACGCCTCGAAGCTCCTCGAAGACCTGAAGGCCCAGGGGGAGACCGCGCGGAAGGACCTCACGGCGGCGGAGGCCGCGTTGGCGGGGTTGAAGGCCGACGAGGATTCCTACGAACTCGCGAAGGCGGACCTCGAGCGACTCCAGGGGGAACTGTCGGACGCGCGGGCGGCGGCCTCGCGCACGGAGGGACTCCTCGCGGAGCGGCGGCGCGCGATCGCGGAGCTAGAGGAGGACAAGCGCCGGAACGCGGACGCGGTCGCGAAGCTGGAGTCCATGCTCCAGGAGCGGGAGGTCCTCGCGGTCCTCAAGGACCAGGTGTTCCACAAGAAGGGGGTCGTGATGTACGCCGTGCACCAGCTCCTGCCGGGACTCCAGATCGAGGCATCGAAGAACCTCGGGGACCTCACGGACGGGCGGTTCTCGAAGATCCGCCTCGAGACGTATGAAGAGGGCAAGGGACACGGGATCCGAATCCTCGTCGAGGGCGTCGACGGGCGATGGCACGACGTCGGCGAGTTCAGCGGCGGGGAGAAGACGCAGATCAACGCGGCCCTGCGGTTCGCGATCGCGCGGGAGCTCGCCTCGATGCCCCAGGTCGGGCGTACATACGCGAGGATGAAGACGCTGTTCATCGACGAGGGGGACCTCGGGTCCCTGGACACGGAGGCGTCCCGCGATCTCTTCGTGCAGAAGCTGTTCAAGATGGGCGAGTTCTTCGACAAGGTGATCCTGATCACGCACCTCACGGAGGTCGCGGAGAAGTTCCCCGGGCGGATCCGCATCTCCATGACGCCGGAGCAGGAGTCCCGGGTCGAGTACCTGTCATGAGCTTCGCGGACGAGATGCGCACGGAGCTGGCAAGGGCGCTGAAGGCCCAGGCCGACGTCCCGATCGCGGAGGACAAGATCCCGGAGTTCCACCCGATCCAACCCGCGGATGACGTCCGCGAGATGATCGCGGCGGACGGATCGTACAGCTTCCTCCTGAACCTCTCGAGCTGGTGGCTCGCGATCGTGTCTGTGGGCCTCCTGAAGTTCGGCTTCGACGGAGCCGCGTATCACCTGAGAAAGGACCGCCTCGAGATGGACGTGATCGGCGTCTCGACGTGGGACGAGGACGTGACGGGACAGGACGAGCTCCACCGCGCGCTGTACGAGTTCACGGAGGGCACGCCGACGGACCAGCGCCACCGGGAGATGGTGAACGAGTACCGGCGCCTCCTCGAAGGGAAGTACGCGATCGAGTTCGCGACGGACGAGCGGGACTGCATCGTCGCCGTGGACGGTGCCCTCCAGGAGTTCCCGAAGAGCTTCGAGTTCATGGACAAGCTCGCGAAGATGTGCGAGGAGCGCGGCCACGTCCTCGTGGGAATCTCGAAGGACTCGAACCTCCACGGCTTCGGGCACCCGCTCACGGACGAGGAGTTCCTTCGGCGGTGCGAGCCCCTGGTGGGGAACGGCCCCGCGTTCGTGAAGGCGCCCGCCGCGGTCCACACGGCGCACCGAGGGTTGCTGTACGGGGACATCTACTACGCGAAGTTCCACGCGCAGGCCCCGAAGTGGTTCCGGGTCGACATCGGGACCCACCGCAAGAACCCGGGGCAGGTGTTCTCGCAGCTCGCCCCATACTGCCGCTTCCTGACCTCCGTCGGATACCCGATGCCGCTCTTGGAGGCCCACCGGATGGCGGTGACCGTGCGCCAGATGCGCGCGATGCACCTGGAGCTCGTGATCCGCGAGGCCCGCCGCATGGGAATGGACATAAGGCAGGTGCTCGATGGGCTCACCGCCATGGAGGGCCGCCGCGCTGGGGCCTTCCACGAGTACCTCGACCGCGTCTCTCGGGGGTTGCGATGAAGATCGGTGAGATTGTGTCCGCGAGCGTGCTCGAGGGGCTCATGGCGAAGCTCCAGATCCCGGACCCAGAGGAACTCCGGATCGCGTACCCCGTCATCGTGGAAGGAGAGCTATACGACTTCTACTGCCTCGTCGAGGACATCCTGAACGAGGAGAGCGAAATCGCCCGTCAACTCGCGGGCTCGGCCATCTCGGATGTCGTCCTCCCGCAAGGCCAATCAGACGAGTCGTACTCCGGACCGATCTTCTACTCGATGGCCAAGCTCCGACCGATTCAGCTCATCAACAAGGAGACAGGCAAGCTGAGCGAGCCCCAGACGATTCCTCCGTACTTCTCCCAGTGCCGCTACGCTACGAAAAGCGACGTGGACCTGATCTACGAAATCACGGAGAAGTCCGCACCCGTGGGGACGATCTCCGGTGTCGAGCGGTTCTACGTTCACCTTGACTTCGGGCGGCTCGTCGAGAAGCCTTTCGCAATCTATGGAAGAACGGGGACGGGGAAGTCGATCCTGAACAAGCTGATCTGCTGCGGGATCCTCGCGACGGGCGCGGGGAGCGTTCTCCTGTTCGACATGCATTCGGAGTACGGCGTCTACTCGAAGACGGACAACACGTTCGGCCTGAAGTACTGGTATCCGGACCGCGTCGAGATTTTCTCCCTGGACCCGAAGAACAAGGAAGCCTATCCGTTCACCCTCGACCCCGCGGAGATCGACCCCGAGGACCTCATCGTCGCCATGCAAGACCTGAACCCGCCGACGGTGGACGCGCTGTATGCGGTGGACAAGCGCCGCGGGAGCCGCGACCTGATCACCGCGATTCGCGAGATGACCCCCGAGGACCTCGGCGAGGAGATCGCGCACGAGATGTCCCTCCAGGCCCTCAAGCGGCGCATCGGGCGGCTAGACCGGCTGCCGTTCTTCAACCGCGCGGGCAAGGACTCGTTCAACCAGATGGTGTCGATGATCAAGGACGGCCGGTCCGTCGTCCTCGACTTCGGGGACTTCGGCAACGACCACACGACGTACCTGTTCGTGGCGAACATCATCTCCCGCCGCCTGTACCATCTGTACACGGAGAGGAACGCGGAGTTCCCCCGCCTGATCCTGTTCCTCGAGGAAGCCCACAAGTTCCTCGACCCGGAGATCGCGGACGAGGCCCCCACGTTCAAGAAGCTCGCGAGGGAGATGCGGAAGTTCAACCTCATCCTCGCGCTCGTCGACCAGCGGCCCGCCCGCATCAGCGACGAGGTCCGGAGCCAGCTCGCGAACCGCTTCGTGATGTCCCTGAAGGAGCCGAACGACGTCGAGGCGGCGCTGGCGGGCGTGCCGGACAAGGAGATGTGGAAGAACATCCTCTCGAAGATCCCGCTCCGCACGGTCGCGGTGATGGGGGACGCGATCCGCATTCCGACGGTGATCGACGTGATGGAGTAAACGGAAGAGAATGTGCAGGACCGGATCGTCGGTCACGAACGGATGACGACGGACCGCCTCGCGAAGATCGCCTCCCGGGCGGACGAGGTCTTCGGCTCCTAGGCCCGCCGTGCGGCGGCCGCGTTCGGCGGCCCAACCGCGAAGTGTTCGTGCGGGGTTCGTCGTTCCATGGGAATCGATATCGAAAGCGGGCTCCCCTTGCGCGGGCGGGACCTGGGGGCGTGCGCCCATCCGGACCTCTTGTACCTGGGAGAGGGCGGGAATGCGATGTATTACCGATGCCGGACGTGCGGGGCGGGGGTCATCGAGCAGCGCGGGCGGCTGTGGGTCCTGCGAGAAAACCCGAAGTAGGCATCACGCTGCGAGCCCTACGAACGGCGCCACCCGCTCGGCGACCGATGGGTCGTCGAGGGACGCCGCGAGCTCCGGGAACGACCCGAATGGGCGGGCGCGGACGATGCGGGCGGCACGCTTGGCGCCGATTCCAGGGAGTGCCGAGATCGCGCGGAGGGACGCTCGGTTCACGTCGAGGGGGTACTCGACCGCAGTGAGGGATCGTTGACCGTGGCTGACGACCTTCGCGTTGACGAACCGATCCACGGCGGCATCGTAGGGAAAGCCCACTAGGAGCCCGTACGTCCCGACCTGGCGGCCGTACGTAACGTGGCCGTCGTGGAGCTCGAGATAGACATCCCGCAGGACGGTCCCTTCGGGGACGACCCTCTGGAGCATCTCGTGGTCGAACTGCGTCCGCACCGCCTCCTTGAACCGCCGGAACTCACGGTAGAGGCCCGTCGGCTCGAACTCCCGCCGCACGGGGCGGACCTGGCGGATGTTCACCCGCCGGACCCACAGGTCTTCCTTAAGAACTCGCTGGAGGAATGCGAGGTTGAGGCCGAACGTCTTCTTCGTTTCGCCCTCGAGCCCTGATACGAAGTTCAGCCCCGGCAGGAGGCGGGGCATCCCGTTCTCGCCGCGCTCCCGCCCGACCGCGTTTACCATCCGGACCGCCTCGAGGCAGCCCTCCGCGTCGATGTTCAGGTTGTTCGCCTCCGTGACTGCGGGGTCCGCGGTCTCCAGGCCGAAGGACAGGATCGTCCCGGGCGTCGTGTGACCCACGAGGATCCGCATCGCCTCATTCGCTTCATCGGGGTGGGCGATCATCATCGCGGGGTCGCCGTTGTCCGTGTGGAGGACCTTCAACGCAGGAGCCGCCTCACGAATCCCCTCGAGCAATCGACGGATCATGGGCACGTTGATCTGGGGCGTCGGCGAGGACCCGAGTCCGATTGCGCCGTAACTGAAGAAGTCCGCTTGTCCGCCGAGGCGGAAGTTCACCGCGCCGAGCTCGGCGAGTCGCCGGACCTCCGCGATGACGTTCTCGGCGTCCCGGAACCTCGGCTTCCCGTACATCGGCTCGATGCAGAACGAGCAGCCCTTGTTCACGTAGCGGACGCAGCCCTTGGACGTGTCGAGCTCGACGATCAGCGGGTTTGGGAAGTCGGGGTGGCTCCGGATCACGTCCGCCCCCAGGAGGGCCCACCGGTCCCACTCCTCCATCTCATGGTCGCGGTCCTTCCACTCGCCGTTAGTGAGCCGATCGTGGAGGCAGGCGTCGAAGTCCCGTAGCGCGACCCAGTCGAACGGGTCGGTCAGGGATTCATCGAAGTATCGGAAGCGGGCGAGGGGTCCGCCGAGGACGGTTTCACCCTCGAATGCGGACGTGTGCCGCACGATTTCCCGGTCGCTAATCGGCAGCCCGCGGAGGTACTTGCCCGGTACGATGGGCCCGGAGATTAGGGCGAGAATGTCGCCACGGATCGGACGGCCTGCGCGGACCTGGTCGATGGTGAGATATTCCCAAGAGTGGCCTGCGTCCGTGACCGCCCCTGTCAGGTATCGCGGATACGGTGAGATGTACGGCGGGACCCCGAAGTTCGATGGCTCGTCC
>VBML01000206.1 GCA_005878915.1 Methanobacteriota archaeon
ACGTTCGAATCGAACAGCTTCTGGATCGATGCGGGGAGCGCGGGCTGCGGCTCCGCGGGTCGAACCGCATCGTGATTCCCCGGCAGCAGGATCACCTTGAGGTGGTCCGGCAGCTCCCGCAGCATCGAGGAGAGCGCCTCGTACTGCGCGTAGATGTCGTCGATGACGAGCTCCGCGTCCTGGTGCGGGTACACCCCAATCCCGTCGACGACGTCCCCGCTCAGGACCAAGTACCGGAGGGATCGCGCGACCTCGTCCCCGTTGCACGCCCAATCCTTGAACTTCGCCCACCGGTCCGCGAGGAACGTCCGGCTCCCGACGTGGATGTCGGACATGAACGCGACCCGGACGCGGGCCTCCGAGCGGGGAAATCCCTTCGACGTCGGGATGTCCGGATGGACGATCGACTTCACGATGAACAGCCCGCGCTCGTTCGATCGACCCGCCACGCCGATCACCTCGTCGTTCACGATCGGGTCGGACGCAAGGGGGGAGTCTGCGGGGATGAGGGCGTTCACGGAGTCCGTCTCGTCCTCGACCTCCAGGATCCTGTGCCCGTTCTTCGTCGTCCGGACCTCCGTCACGATTCCGATGATCGTCGTCTCGCGCGTGAGCTTCTTCGCGCGGGCGATGTCCAGCGCCCCCGCGAGCTCGGGATGGGATCGTAGGATGCGGGAGATCGTGTGGAATCGATGGCGGAAGTAGCGGGTGAAATCCGCGAGGGTGCCCTCGCATGTGGACCGCCCGGTGATGTCCTTGAGAACCCGGATGTCCTCCGCGACATCGGCAGCGCGGGGGGCGCCGCGCATGAAGCTTGCGGGAATCGAAGGCGCCTCAGGTCGCGCTTGCGGGAGGGGGGCGACTGCTCGGCCGCTGACGGCGCGCCCCGCGGCAGCCCGAGCGATCTCCCCCGCCTTCACGACATCCTCCAGGGTAATCATGAGGGGCGGGGCCGAGAACGACCGGAGGAGTTGCTCCGCGAGCGCGATCGGGTCGTCCTGCCCCAGGAGGTACTGCATCGCGCGTTCGTCGGCGAGGGTGCCCCTCTCGCACAGGAAATCCAAAATGCGATCCCGCATTCCGCGCCCCATGGCGGATGCCGCGTTAAATAGCTTCGGTCGCGATGTCGGCAACCGGCGAGAAATTCTTAGCTGGAACCGTCGTTCGCACGGGGGTGCTTCGAATTCGCCTCCGCGCTCCGTGCCGTCCCACCGAGAGCCCCGCGAAGGTGAAGCTCGCGGTCCTGAACCTGTTCCCCGATGCCCGGTTCGCGCGCGAGGAGGGGGAGATCGAAGCGGAGTCTTCGTCGTTCGATCGCCTCCGGGACCGGATTCGAGCGCAGAAGATCCGGGACTCCGCGCGTCACGCTCTCCGTGCAGGAGTTGACGGCCATCGCATCCGGTTCGCGTTGAACAAGCAGGCCGCGTACGTCGGGCGGGTGAACTTCGGCGCGAACTCCCCGCTGGGAGACATCGTCGTCGATCTGGAGATCGAGGACCCCGAGGCGCTCATCGACGCAATCGCGGAAAGCACGACACGCCCACCGCCGACGCCCCTCGGATAGTCACGTGACGTAGCCGCACCGCAAACAGCGGAACCGGCCGTTCTCGTACGCGGCCTCGACCCACGCGCACCTCGGGCAGCGGTATTCAACCGGGGACGTCCCGTAGCCGGGGGGACGCGTCGCGGGAACGTAGCTGACGGGCACGGGAGGCGGGGGCGCAGCGGGGGACGCAGGGGTCCACGCCGTCCCTTGCGGGTATGGACCCGCGGGAGCGTATGCGGGAGGGCCGCCTCCCATGTACGACCCACCTGGCCCGGCAGGGATCCGAGCCGGATGGGGGCGAAGGACATCCTGGCCGAGCCTGAAGACGTACAGGACGTAGTATGTGAAGAATCCGGCCCCGGGGATGGTCAGGGCCAAGATCCCGAAGGGGTTGATCGCAAGCCCCAAGGGGGAGTTCGACCCTACGAAAATGCTCGTGGCGATGAGCACGTCCGTAGCGAAATGAAACAGGACCGCCGCATGCAGGCCATGGCGGAGGAATAGGTACCCCATCGCGAGGCCAGCGACAGCGGCGGGTAGGACCTTGTAGTCGCCGTATCCCGACACGTGGGCAAGGCCAAAGACGGTCGAGCTTGTGGCCAGGAACAGGAACGCGGGCAGCAGCACTCTCCGCGAGGAGCTCCGGCTCATGCCGCCGCCGACCAGGTACCGGAGCGACCCCGCGAGGTACCGGCCCGTGGTCGTCCCCGTGGGGACCCTCCCGCGGACGACGGCACGGCTCCGAAAGAACAGGGAGCCCGCCATCAACGGAAGGCCGATCATGAGGACGCGGAACACAATCTCCTCGTACACGGGCGCGTTCACAAGGGAGAAGAGGAGGTACCACTCGGGCACGGTCTCGAAGAACGAGGGTTCCGGGGCCTGCGTCGTAACCGCGACGATGACGCTTAGGAACGTCACGGCGAGGAATGTCTGCATGATCGCGACCGTCGCACTCCGGGAGCGAAGCTTCGCGGGCATGTGTTCCGAGCTCGTGCGTAGCGCATCCCACAGCTTGCGGCGATCTCGGAGGGCGAGGACGACGAGGCACGCCACCGTCACGGCGACGACGGCCGCGGTCCAGATGTAGAACGCCGTCGGCGCGTGCGTGAGGGCGAGAGGCAACCTTCAGATAATACGTGCCGCTGCGGGGGACCTTCGACGACACGTCGACGAAGGCCACCGTTTCCCCGGTCGGCGCGTAGACGGCGGTCGCGGGAGTCCAGTTCGCTGCCTGGGTGGTGCTCACGCTCCACACGTTCCCCGATAGGTCGGCGGATACGTTCCCTGGGATCGACTGTACAAACACTGCGATGGTGAGGTTCGAGAGAATCGTGGACGTCTGGAACACGCGGTAATCGAGGCGGACCCCTGCCAGGAACGGATGAGAGCCGTCCGCGACGAAAGCCTGCCACCAGTAGCCACCGACGAGCGATTGCGGGCGACCCGCTAGCTGGACTTCACCGTAGCCGTCGGGATTCCCTCCAGAGGACTGGACGGAACCGGTCGCACCGATGGGCGTCGACCAGTTGAACGTCCAGGCACTCGGGGCCTCAAAGCCGCTGTCAGCGGTCAAGCCACCCCGGATCGACCCGATTCCCTCGCCGATCGCTGGCATCATCGCGAACATGCCCACCGTGGAGATGGCGAGGATCACCAGAACGACGATGAGCGACAAAATCCACGCGAGGTTCAAGAAAGCGTAGCCGACGGATGGACGGGGGGCGATCGCGGGCGGCATCCATGGGCTCCACGCGGGGAGCCCGCATGTCGGGCAGAACCTGCCGGAGTACGTCGTGCCGCACCGGCTGCATCGAAGGGGTATCGGCGCCGCGGCGGGGACCGGCGTCGACGGCGGAGCCCTCGCGGGGGTGCCGCAGTTCGGGCAGAATCGGCCCTCGAATGACGTCCCGCATTGGGCGCAGACCATTGGGCGCTGAGCAACGACGAAGCGGCGATTTAAAGGCTCGCGTTCTCAACGCATCCCTTCGAGAGATCCTCGATCTTGCCGGCCGACCGCGCCGTCTCGGAGGGAACCCTTATATCCCGTTCGTCCGCTGTCATGGCCCCTTCCCGGCGGCGCCGGGAACTCCGTGGGGGAATCGCATGGAAGGGGAGACGCGTGGGCGGCGAGGGGACGTAGAGTTTGTGACAATCCGCTCGGAGAAGATCAACTTCGGGCGAAACAACTTCCTCGAGGTCGCGCGGAAACGGGCGACCACCGCGGAGGGCTCGAGCGAGTTCATCTCCGTGTCCCGCGGGTACTACCTGCCGGACAAGACGGAACGCTTCAAGCGATCCCTTACGATCCCCGACGATGCGGCGATCAAGAACTTCGTCTCGGACAAGATCAAGAATCTGTGAGGGCCCGGGATCATTTACCCGAAGATCTGCCCGACGCCCGCCGCGACGTCGTCCTCTTGGTCCCGGATTTTCTGTCGAATTGCAGACGCTCTCTCCGCCGCAAGGTCCTCCCCGACTCCCTTGAACAGCTCCGCCGCTCGGGCCACGGCCTTCTCGTCCCCCTCGACGAGGACGAGCGACCCGAGCCCGGGGAACCCGAGGGCGTCCGCGTCCCGCTCGACGATGCTCTGGCGGCTCACGACATCGTCCCTTAGAATCGCGTCCTTCTCCGACCTCCGCAGTGGCGGGACGCTGAACACCTTGAACATCGAGAACGTCCGAAGGACGGCCCCGCGATAAACGCTGCGGTCACTCCTCCTCGTGCACCGCCAGGAACGGGAGGACGAACAGGAATGCGCCGACGATGAAGAAGCCGATGCCCAAGAACCGATCGCCCGCGGAGACGGCGACCCCCGCGACGAGAAACGCCAGCCCAAGCACCGCCAACAAGACCCGGGGGCGGGACATCGCCGCTCCATCCTGGGGGCCGGACGTAAAGGTTTCGTGCAAGAGCGCTCGACTCCTCTGTTGTGGCCCGTTTTGATAATAACCCAAATACCTTAATGCCCGCACCGCCGCGTCTTCGCGGGCGCCCATGATACCAGATGGGGAACTCGGGGACCAGAAGGTTCTCGGCGCCCTCCTCGGGATCTCGGAGATGGTGGCGGGGCTCACGGACCTGGAGGAGGTCCTGGGCGCGATCGTCCGGATCACGCCTCAGCTCGTCGGCGTGGACCGCTGCGCGATCCTCTTGTACGATTCGCAGAAACAGGAGTTCCGAACCGCGGAGGTGTACGGTCCCGACCCGGAGAGGAACGCCATCTTCGAGCGCCTCGTGATGCGCGAGGAGGATGTCCGGAAGCTCGCCCACCGCATCCTCGAGCAAAAGCTGCCCGCCCTCATACGGGAGGGGACGCTCCCCCGCCAGCTCTCGGAATCCCTCGGGATGAAGACAGCGCTCATCGTGCCCCTCACCGTCCGAGAACAGGTCGTCGGCATCATGATCCTCGACCACACGCGGGGCCTCCGCCTCTTCACGTCCAAGCAAATCAACGTCGTCATGGGCGTCGCCCAGCAGGTCGCGATCGCGATCGACAACTTCCGGCTGAAGGCGGAGGCCGCCCGCGCCCAGGAACGGCTCCGGGCCACCGCGGAGATCCTTGCGGACGGCTTGATCATGCTCTCCCAGGGCCACCGCATCGTCACACTCGACGCCATGGCCGAGAAGCTGCTGTTGTGGAAGACGGCGGAGGTGGCGGGGAAGAGCCTCGCGGAGGCCTTCGCGGTGACGGACCGGGACGGCGTGAAGCTGCCCGACGCACCGTCGGCCGCCGACCTCGTCCTCCACCCGACGGGTCGGGGCGAACCCCCTCTC
>VBML01000207.1 GCA_005878915.1 Methanobacteriota archaeon
CTCCGTTCCGCGGGGACCTCATGCGAGCTCGAAGTGTTGATGGGCTATCCATTGTCCAGGGTGTTCCCTGTAGCGCAGGCGGCGGGCGTTCCGGTACGAATGTACGTCCCGTACGGAACACCAGCACCTCCGTATTCGTTGTCCGAGGTGAAGAGGAATCCGCGGGTCGCCGGCTGGGTGCTCCGAGATCTGTGCTCTGTCGCAAAGTCGCGAATATTGCAATCGCCTCTCCCGATCGAGCGGTAGATCTGAAATAAACCAAGGAGCCCGCCGTTCAGCCCCGTTCGCCATGTCGCTGTCAGCGGCGTCCATCGGCCGGGCGTGAATCGTCAACAGCCGCGTCCGCGACTGTCCAACAAAACAAAAGTGGACTCCAAGAGCGGTTGGTGCCCCTCATACGTTTTCCGTTTTTCGGCAATCACGTTCGATTCGCAGGTGAGACATGACATATATTGTGTTCAGGTGTGCCGCGATGCATGCACCTGCAACCTCCTGTGCTCTCAGAAGATGCGAAGCGACTGATGAAGGGGCTCGGGAGAGTCATGCTCGTGGCCCTTACCTTTGTCCTGCTATCCGCGCCAAGTGGGCCTTCACCTCCGACCGCCTCCACCTCCATCACCGGGGGCCATCCCACCGAACGGACCTTCGCGGACTCGGGGGTCATGTTCGATGGGGACCTCATCACCATGAGCGGTGTCGACGAGAACACCGCGTTCACCTACACCGTGCTCGGGGTGTACGGACCGAATCAGCTCTTCCCCTCCGGGCCCGGGGCGACCATCCCCGGCGTGACGGATGCAGACTCCTTCTGGCGGGAGTACTTCCGCTACTTCCTCCACTACCAGGTCACGGGGACGCCGAGACCGAACCTGCTCCGGATCTGGGTGCAGGATGACAACTGGTGCAGTTGCGCCCAGGATCTCTGGAGCTCGAATCCGACGGCCTTCTACAATGACTTCGACCGAATGACCTACTGGGCGCATCGGGCAGGCATGTACGTCGTGCCGATCCTCGGGTCCAATGTAGCGCCCGCGGCGATGTACGACCGCTCTTCCTCCATGTACGCCTCCCGCATCGCGTTCGACCGCGAGCTGATGGCGCACGCGGAGTCGGATCCCGCGATTGCGATGTGGGATCTCTTCAACGAGCCGGACTCGCACTTCTCGACCCTCGCCGCCTACCGGTCGTGGGCCACCGGCCTCGTTTCTGACCTTCGGAGCGCGACGACGCGCCCCTTCACGATCGGACACATCGGCCTCTCGAGGGGCTTCGGCTTCGACGAGGCGACCTACCGGGCATACAACGACATCTCGGGCCTGGACGTCGCCCACGAGCACGCGTACTTCAGCGCCGAGGACCAGTATCTCATCGACTGGCGGGCGCAATGGGCCCGCGGCCTCGGAAAGCCGTACTTCATCGGGGAGTTCGGATACAACGGCAACGGCCCGTACGGGTACTGGCCCTGGTTCGCGTCCAAGTGGGGAGCCGCGGGCGTCGGGCCCTCTGCCGCGATGGTCTGGTACGGTGCGGGCCGCGGACCCTTTGCCGACTATCCGTACTTCGGGCCCCTCCCCGCGTACCCGGCGGATTCGTCCTTCGACTTCACCGTGCAGGTGACCCCGTCCTCATCGAGCGTGATCGCGGGGCAGTCCGTGACTGCGACGGTGTCGACCACCCTGACCGCGGGAACGTCTCAACCGGTCGACTTCTCCGCCTCGGGCCTGCCGTCCGGCACAACGGCCACTTTCAACCCGGTGACTTGCAGCCCTCCGTGTACCTCGACGTTGACCCTTTCAACCTCCCCGACGACGCCGACAGGCACGTACCCGCTCACGGTCACGGCGAAGGGCGGAGGGGTCGTTCGGACGGCTTCGCTCAGCCTGACTGTGACGGCCACGAGCTCGTGCCCGAACGTGCCGACGTCTTACCCCACGACCACCTGGGACCGCGTTTGGTGTGACGCCGCCCTGATCAACAAGCTCGCGGACGCCCCCGACGAGCCGAACGAGAAGTTCGACAACAACTGGATGGGAGGCATCGTTGGGGGAATCCGCGCGGACGATGTTGGCTTCCAATCTGGGCGGACTCTCACGGTTCCGACCGCGGCGGATTATCAGTTCACCGTTGGCGCCGACGACGGGATCCGCATGTGGATCGACGGGGCCCTCGTCCTCGACCGGTGGATCCAGCAGCCGTATACGACGTACGACGTAACGGCGCTCCTGACCGCGGGCGACCACCCAATGCGCCTCGATTACTACGAAGGTCAGTTCGACGCGCGCGTGAGTTTCACGTACTCGTCTGTGGCAACCGCTGATACGGTCCCGCCCGCAGCGGTAACCGATCTGGCCGCGACGGCAGCCAACACGACGAGCGTCACCCTCCAGTGGACGGCCCCGGGCGACGACGGGATGATCGGGCAAGCCACGTGGTACGACTTCCGCTACAATACGTCCGGGCCAATCACAGACTCGAATT
>VBML01000230.1 GCA_005878915.1 Methanobacteriota archaeon
CCTAGGGGGCACCCTAGACCGTACGGGTCCTGCGGCCTCGGCTAGCGCGCCCCCCGCTGTACCCCTCCAGCGTCAGCTAGATACCGCGGCCGTCGATGGGGCCATGATGCCCACGCCCGGGCGGGAGCCGGGCCCCCGCCTCGCATATGGAGACCGCGAGGTGGGCGACTTCCTCGCTTCCCGCATCTTGCAGGAGGGGCGCCTGATCCCACTGCTGACCCCAACGGGCGTCTCTCCAATCCCCGACATCCGCCGGGCCCTCATCCGTTCCGTGGAGGGATCGTCGACGCCGGACCTCGCGCCCCCCTTGAAGGACTGGCTACGGACGCGCTACCGAGGGGGAGACGTCGCGGTGATCGTCGATGATTACACTCGCCCCTGCGTGCACCAAAGGCTGCTGCTCCCGCTCCTCCTCGAATGGCTCCTCGCGCAGGGCGTGGCCCGGGACCGCATCGTCATCGTCATTGCGACGGCGACGCACCGAGACCCGCGGCCCGAGGAGTTCCCCCACATGTTTGGGGACACCGTGTGGCCCGCATGGCGTGACTCGATCGTCCCGCACCACGACAAGGAAGACCTTGAGCGACTCGGGACCATGCCCGATGGCACTCCGGTAGAGCTCAATGGGCGGGTCGCGCGATCCGGCGTGGTGATCTCCCTCAGCGACCTCGACTACCACTACTTTGCGGGCGTCACCGGCGGCCCGAAACACCTCGTCCCGGGGGTCGCGGGGCGGGCCCTCACGACCGCGGACCACCTCCGCATGTTCGCGGACCTTGGGTTCGCCCCAAACGTGGACATGGGCGTCCTCGACGGGAATCCGGTCTACGACTACAAGCTCGCCGCGGTGCGGATCATCTTGGACGCCCTGAAAGCCCGCGGTGCATTCGTGTACGGGATTCTATGCGTGGTCGATCCCAGCCACCGTATCGTTGCCCTCGAGGGCGGGGAGATCGTGAGCCTCCACCGCCGGCTTCGGCACGTCCTCGACCGCGTGTACGTCGCGGAGGTCCCAAGACTCGCAGACATTAACGAAGAGTTCCGGAGTCTGATGAAGGTCGCGGCACCGATCCTGCAAGGGGCGGAGTAGAACATCGCGAAGGGGGGCGACCCTTCGAAGGAAGGGTCGTCCGCAATCGATCGAGCTCTCCGAGCTGTGCAGGAGCTCGTGACGACGAACTTCAAGATTGGGAAGCAGAAGCCCGTCGACCTCCTTGTACAGTATCGCCATGTCGGATGGGGGAACCTCTGGCTACTCTGCGAAGGGCTCACCGATGAAGAGCGGGCTCTCCTCCCGTTCCGCTATGTTGGCAAGCGCGGCGAGGATCCCGAGTCGAGGCTTCGCGCGTGGGTCGAGGCGCAAGAGCGGAAGGGGAAGCCCACGTACGTCGTCGTGGACGACCCGACGTACTTGATTCGCGTGCGCGGGTCGTAATCGGGAAGGATTAAGAGCATCGCGTGTCTCGCGGGGCTCCGGTGATTTCTCGATGCAGCGGTACGCGAGCGCGGTCTGGAAGGGCGGGCTGAAGGACGGGAAGGGGACTGTCTCCTCCGCGAGCGGCGTCCTATCCAACGCGAGCTACGGGTTCACGACGCGGTTCGAGAACGCGAAGGGCACGAACCCGGAGGAGCTCGTGGGCGCGGCCCACGCTGCCTGCTTCTCCATGGCGTTCTCCGGCGAACTCGGCAAGCTCGGCTTCACCCCGGACTCGATTGAAACGAAGGCGACGGTGACCTTCGATAAGACGGACGCGGGATGGACGGTCACCGCGATTCACCTTGAGGTCGTGGGGAAGGTGCCAAAGGCGGATTCTGCGTCGTTCCAGAAGGCCGCAGAGGGAGCGAAGAAGGGCTGTCCGATTTCTCGGCTCCTCAACACCACAATCACGTTGACGGCCAAGCTCCTCTAGCCGGCGGTCGTCCGCGGTCACGCGGCAAGACCCATCGCCTTCGCGACGGGCTCCCAGGACCACGCCTTCAACGGCTTCGGGTTCTTGCGCAGATGGTCAAGGTCCCCTCGGGTCGCGAGCCGGTCCACGATGTGCGCTGCGTACGCGGGTGCGCCGGTCGCCCCGGGAGAGTTGTAGTTCAGGATGTGGTACGAATGAGGACCGGGGACCTCGATCGCCTCGCGGGCCATCCCGCCGCGGCGGTCGATGACCTGGCTGCGGATTCCTGCGGTTCCGGGCCGGACGAGATGCGACTCCCGCAAGGCGGGGAGGAACCTCTGGACGCGGCCGAGCATCTCTGCCTTCGAGATCGAGCTGAGCATCTCGCCCATCGTGAGGGTCACGAACTCTGGGTTCCGCAAGAGACGAACCTTGTTCTCTACGGGAGGCTCGAGCAGCTTCTCCAGCCATAGGCCGATCGGCAGGGCGAGGCCTTGGTACCGCCACGGGCCTGTGACGGGGACGGCGTTCGGACCGATCTCCCTCCCTCCGTTCGCCCGCACGACCCAGTGCGGGTCGAGGAACGGCAGGTCCTTGTGGCGGGGGACCGAGTACACGTTTCGTTGGACGAGGCCCGCGACGCTCCCGTCGACGATCCAATATTCCCCGCGGAAGTACAGGGCGGTGTACTCGAGGGCGACCCCCGCCCTGTGGGCAAGCTCGACCGCCCCTCCCCCGGCGCAGTTCACGAGGAACCGGGCGCGAAATCGCTCCTGGCCATTGTCGAGGACGATATCGAGGTCGTCTCCGAGGGCGTCCGCCTCGCGGACCCCCGAGCTCATGAGGAACGTCGCCCCGAGGTCCTCCGCATCCTTGCGGAGTGCCGTTGTGAACGCGCGGTAGTCAACGACCGTGTCCGTCTTCGAGAGGAGCGCGCCCACGCAGGACACGTTCGGCTCCCGCTGCCGCATCTCCCGCCCATCCAGGAGCGCGACCTCGTCCGCCCGCATTCCGTTCTGCACCGCCCACTCCGTGTACGTCCCCAGGACATCCATCCCCGCGTCGTCGAGCGCGACCTCGTACGTGCCGACCTCGTCGAACGGGAGGCCCTTCGCGGCGGCATAGTTCTTCCACAGGCCGTGGGAGACCTGCGCAGCTCGAGCGAAGATCCGCCGCTTCTCGGGGTGGAGGTAGAAGGGCCGGTGGACGACGCCCGTGTTCCGGCGGCTCGTGTGCTCCGCGACGGTCTTCTCGCGCTCGATCACCGCGATCCGGCCGTCGTAGCGGGCCGCGAGCCAGTAGCCGAGGGACGTGCCGAGGATTCCCCCGCCAACGACGGCGACATCCCAGGTGTCCATGGCGCTCTCTCTATCCCGCGCCGCCGTTTTAGATTATCCGGAACGGGACCTTGACCTCGTCCCCGATTTTTCGGAGGGACTCCACGACCTTGGGGCCGAGGGGGATCCCC
>VBML01000057.1 GCA_005878915.1 Methanobacteriota archaeon
CGAGGAGAGAAGTACGCCCTCTCAATGTCGACCAAGTATCGAAGGCCGAACTCGACGTGCTCCGTGCGGGTCTTCCGTTCTCCTGCAACGACCCGGACCTTCCGGACGCGGAGTTCCCCCTTGACGCCCTCGTCCACGGCCACCGTCCGGACCTTCGGATTCCACCGCATGATCGCCTCGCCAACGGCCCGTTCAAACTCCCGCAATTCCTCGGGGAGGCGGACCACGACAATGTCTCCGATTGCGTCGAAGGCCTTTGGAAGGAGGGGTTCGAGGCGGGTCGGGACCTCCACCAAATCGCGGAAGTTACGGATGACGGGGAAGCCCGGCTGGAACTCTCGTTCGAGAATCCGGTACGGGAGGCCGGGCGGCGAAGTCACCGGGATGTACAGGATGTCTCCTGCGCGCGAAATACGGAGTTCCTTCCGGAGGACACCGGAGGCTTGGAGCCGGCGGCGGATCTCCTCCCCCATTCGGACTGGGACCTCCAGGCACAGGGACTGCACACTGCGCCCATGAGTCCCTCGTTATTTCTCGATTTCCGGACCCGTGGGGAGGCCCGACCGACCTTTATCCGGGGATGAAACCGTGCAGCCTTTCGGATGAGAGACGAGAATGTCCATCGGACCCTCCGCTGCGCTTACTGCGGGGAGCCGCTGCGGTTGTCGGATACGAAGCACATGAAAGAGGCCCATCCCGACATCCTCGCCGCCCAGGGAAGACTGGAGGCTGCAGAGCGACTGGCTTGGGGGAAGGTGGCACTGCCGGGTTTCGTGTTGTGGTTCCTTCTGGTGGTCTATGTCGTCTTCATCGCGCCGAACGCCGTCCCACATGATTACAAGTTTCCGGTCATAGTCGGATCAAGTTTCGCGGTTATCTTTGGCGGTCTTGCCTACGCACTAAGGGTCACTCGCCGTGAGCGTCAAGGAGCGGAGGGCCTCTCTCTTCTCTGCAGGATTTGCGATGAACGGATGCCCGCGAATCGGCTGCGGGACCACAATCGGAACGTCCACCCCGCGGAAGTCGGGTATGCAATGAGGGTGAGGGCTTACTTGCTTGGTTCGGCAGTTCTGATAGTCGTCCTCGTCTCTCTCTTCTTCACGGTCCTCGAGCCCTTCATTTTCTCAGGGAACGTCGTCGGCGCGGAGAATTGGGGAAGGGGCCTGGTGTTCATGGGGGCGTCGTTGTGGTTCGTCGGCTTCTTCGCCTGGCTTCGGGTGGTAGACACCCGTCACGAGGCTCGTGCTCGAAAGGCATGGGCAGACACGCATCCACCACCATGAGCAAAACCTGGACGAGAGTGCGAAAGCTCACCGAGACTCCCACCCAATGACGCCATTTCCGAATATTCTTATGGGACTCGCACGGTGATACGGTCCACCATGGGCGAGCTCGCCTTCATCGGCCTCGGCTTGTTCGACGAGAAGGATGTCACGCTGAAGGGCCTCGAGGTCGCGAAGGCCGCGGACGTCGTGTTCGCGGAATTCTATACGTCCGCCCTTCGCGGCACGACGATCCCGACGCTCCAACTCCTCGTTGGAAAGCCGATACGAGTCCTCACCCGGCACGACCTCGAGCAGGGTTCGGAGGTCCTGGAGGCGGCCCGGATCGGGAACGTCGCTCTCCTGATTCCCGGCGACCCCATGGCAGCGACGACCCACGTCGAGCTCCGTCTGCGGGCCCATGACGCGGGAATCCCGACGCGGATTGTCCACGGCCCCAGCATCATCAGCGCCGCGGCCGGCCTCCTCGGTCTCCAGAGCTACAAGTTCGGCCGCGCGACGACGGTGCCGTTCACGAGCGAAGCGTTCCGGCCGGGCTCACCCCTCGACGTGATCGAGGAGAACCTCGAGCGGGGGCTTCACACCCTCATCCTCCTGGACCTGAAGGAGAGCGGGGAGTTCCTCACGGCACGGGAGGCGATCCGATACCTCCTCGGGCTTGCGAAGAGCAAAGGGAGCGTGGCCTTCTCGGAGGACACCCTCATTTGCGTCCTCGGCCACGCCGGCTCGGATCAGCCCCGGAGCTTCTCGGGGAGGGCGGGAGACCTCGTCGTGCGGGACCTCGGAAGTCCTCTGCACTGCATCGTCGTCCCAGGGAAGCTCCACTTCTTGGAGGCGGAGGCGCTCGTCAAGCTCGCGGGGGCTCCGTCAAGCCTCGTGGCAGAGGGGCCCGGGCCAAAGGCCCCAGCTGGTCACGGTTCCAGAACGCGACCTCGAGGTCGAACGTCCGGTCCAAGAGCTTCCCGCCGTGCTCGGCCCTGAGGATCGCGAGGGCCTTGTCGTGGAACGCGTCCGGGACGTTCCACATGAATGCATAGAGCCTCCGGTCCATTTCCTCGAGGATCTTCTCCGCGGGGCCGATCTCGTCCCAATGCGCGACCCGGACCACGCGGGCGGGCGGGACCAGCCGGGGGAAGTTCCGTTCATGGAGGCCGGGGTCCGTTCGCTGATAGCCGAAGCTCCTCACGATCGCGCGGTACTCGTCCGCGAGGGTCGTCCCCTTGTACCGCTCGAACAGCGAGAAGTACACCCCTCGGGGGCGGAGCACACGCTCCGCTTCGCCCAACACCGTCTGCCAGTCCGCCACGAGGTGGAGGACGTGGTTCGACGTGACCGCGTCGAACGTGGCGTCCCGGAACGGGAGGCGAGCGCCGTCCGCGAACACGACGTTCCGGAGTCCCTTCTCGAGGCCGCGAGCGACCATCCTCGACGCGATGTCGACGCCGACGACCTCGATCGCGCTCTTCTGCAGCGGCACCGCGTATCGCCCTGTGCCCACGCCGATCTCGAGGACGCGCTTCCCTTGGAGTTCCTCGGCGAGGAAGCTGACGGCCTTCGCCATAGGGGCGGGCGGGAGGCCGCGGGTCTCGTCGTAGACGTCGGCGATGCGGTCGAAGCTCACCCGCTCCGCCATATCGGGAAGACACGGAGTCGCGGACTTATTTCGATTGCGCACGGCTATCGAGGTGCCAGCGCGTCAAGGACCTGAGGGACCAGGTTCCGGATCATGCGGTGAAGGCGGGAGAGCATTCGATCCACTGGGGGGAACGGGTCTCTATGTCCCGCGACCGCACCGGCGTAGAACGCATCGTAGTACGGCTCGACGTTCCGCACGACTTGCGGATACAGGATCGCGTAGAGCCGGGATGCGTTGAGCTGCAAAAAGAGCCCGGGCGCATTCTGGTCCGCGCTGTAGAGGAGATTGTAAATCGCGTCCCGCACACCCGCGGAATCGGTTGCGACGAGGCCGCCCGCGACGATCCCTTGGACCTCCGCGTCCGCCAGGAGAAAGTCGAACGCGGTGGAGAACGGGTGTTTCGTGAGGGTCCAGTAGTCGAAGGCGAGGCGCACGTCCGTGGCCGTGTACGAGGGGTATGAGGCTTGGATCGCCGCCACCGCCGCTGCAAACCTCGTGTCCTGGTCGATGTGTTCGAGCCACCCTCGGGCGAGGGACCAGGCGTGGTGGCTTCCCTCCCACGCCCGCTCAACGATTCCCGATGCAAAGGCCTCCGAATCGGTCTGCGGCTCCGTCGGCGGGAGGAAGTGGTCGAGGTCGGCGAGGAGAGCGCCCGCCACGAAGTACCGGTCCGGAACCGTGTCCTCCGCGAGGCCCGCGTGGGATCCGAAATTCGCACCGGAGGACGACCCAGCGAGTGCGGGAAAAATCAGGATCGCGAGAGCCGCAACGGAGATCGCCCGGGTCCACCCGCGGCGGGCTGGCTGTCGCACGAGCGGGGATTGTTCGAAGAACCCATATAGCCACCCTCGTCGACCCACGGACATCCGGGAGCCGAATTATCGCATGATTAAATACTCGTCCGAGGTCTTTGAATCCCGTCGAAGTGAGTGGACGAGAGGTGGCATGAGATGAGCGTCGGCATGATCGGGCGGTCGAGGGCATGGATTTGGGTCCCCGTGGGAGCGATTCTTGCGGTTGTCGGGATTGCCCTCGTGGCGGGCCTTCCGTACGGACCCGCAGGGTTGTCACGCGGTACATCCTCGTGGTTCCCGTTCATCGGATTCTGGGCGTTCCTGTGGATCTTCATCGTATTCGGCGTCCTTCGCTGGTTCCTGTGGCCCGGTTGGGGATATCGCCGAGGGTACTGGCGGGGATATTGGCGCGGAGATGAGGCCGTCGATATCGCTCGGTCGAGGTACGCCCGCGGTGAGATCACGAAGGAACAATTCGAGGAGCTCATCCGCGGCCTAGGCCAGCCGACCTGGAGGCCGCCGCCCTCCCCGTGAAGGGGTTCCGAAACCGCACTGATCCAACGGACCGAGAATGAAGCGCTCCGCCGAAGACGAAACCTTACGAGCCCACACGTTTCTCGGGTTCGGAATACCGTGGTCGAGCGACGAGACCGGCCTTATTTCTCGGATGCGCAACTGTCCGCCTTCCGGTTGCGCCGGCATCATCTCGACCTCCGTGCCCCCAAGGGCCGACTCGCGAGCGTCGTAGGAGACGTTTGCGGAGTCCAAACACAGGTGACCGTGATGGCCCGGATCGCCCTCTGGGCACGCCTTCGACAACTGACCGCCGACGATATCGAGCAAGCCCTCGTTCAGAAGCGGTCGATCGTCAAGACTTGGTCTCTGCGGGCCGCGCTGCATCTGCATCGGTCGAGCGACTTCTCTGTCGTTGTTGGCGGTCTGATGCCCAAGCGGCTGCTCCGTGAGCAGCGGTGGATTCACCGCGCGGGCCTGAAGGAGGAAGAGACAACCCGGATCGTCCTCAACGCTCTCAAGGACGGCCCGCTCACGCGGAGCCGGCTATCCGACTCGCTTAACAAGAAGCTCGGCGCTTGGACAAGGAATTGGAGGGACGGAGGCTGGGGAGTGAAGAAGGTGGGATCGAGCCTCGCGTGGCATCTCGTGGATCCCGCCGTGGCCCGGGGCCTCGTGTGTTTCGGGCCCCCCGACGGACAGGAGATCACGTTCGTACGAGTCGATCA
The DNA here is from genome assembly GCA_005878915.1 of Methanobacteriota archaeon. GTDB lineage: Archaea > Thermoplasmatota > Thermoplasmata > RBG-16-68-12 > RBG-16-68-12 > EA-19. The sequence goes on from VBML01000057.1 coordinate 4,955, forward strand.
GTGGATTCCCGGGTCGTCCCGAATCCCTCCGGAGAACGAAGGCGAGGAAGAGCTCGTTCGACGGTATCTTCATGCGTTCGGCCCCGCGGATGCGAAGGACTTCCGGGCATGGGCCGGGGGGTACATGACGCGGATTCGAGGCGCCATCGAACGCCTAAGGGACGAACTCGTCGAAGTGGACAGCGACGGTCACAATGGCTATCTCTTGAGAAAGGACCTCCCCGACCTCGAAAGGGCAGACGTCGATCGGGGAGTCGTGCGACTCCTGCCGAGTTTCGACCCGTTCATGCAAGGCCATTATAGCAGAGGTCACCTCGTCGACCAGGCCCGCTACCGAGAGGTCTACAAGGAAGCGGGCTGGCTCGCCCCCGTCGTTCTGCTGGACGGTCGTGTCGTCGGGACGTGGTCGTATCGTCGGGAGCCCCGCAAGCTCGTTGTGAACGTCACGATGTTCTCGCCCTTCACCAAGGGGGCGCGGGAGATGGTAGAGGAGGAGGCGGGCGATCTGTCGCGGTTCCTCGAGACCAGTGACGCCTCGGTTCGGTTCACTGGATGAGCCAGTTCCCGGACGAATCCCTCCGTGTCGATGGGTGCAAAAAGCGATAGTTTCACCCATCCCCCCGGCTTACCTTTTAAGCATGGGGAAGGATGAGAAACCGGGTGAAAAAGTGGCCGCTTCAATCAAAGCCATCGAGGACCTGGCGGGCGTAGGACCGGCGACCGCGGAGAAGCTCCGGGAGGCGGGGATCAACGATCTCATGGCCCTCGCCGTGGCCTCGCCGATGACGCTCGCGGACATCGCGGAGATTGGGACGAACGTCGCGCAGAAGATCATCCAGGCCGCCCGTGAGGCGGTGGACGTCGGCGGATTCGAGACGGGGGACGTCATCCTCGAGCGGCGGAAGAGCGTCGCGAAGCTCACGACGGGCTCGAAGGCCCTCGACGAGCTCCTTGGCGGGGGGCTGGAGACCCAGGCGATTACCGAATGCTATGGTGAATTTGGCGCCTCGAAGACGCAGATAGGACTCCAGCTCGCCGTTAATGTAACACGTCCTACCGAGGACGGGGGATTGGACGGGGACACTGTATGGATCGACACGGAAAACACGTTCCGACCCGAACGGATCACTCAGATGGCGGAGGCCCTGGACCTGGATCCCGAGAAGGTCCTCAAGCGGATCCACGTCGCCCGCGCGTTCAACAGTCACCATCAGATCCTCCTCATCGACAAGGCACAGGAGATTACGAAGGACTTCCCTGTGCGGCTCGTGGTCGCGGACTCCCTCACGGCCCACTTCCGAGCAGAATACATCGGCCGCGGGACCCTCGCGGAGCGACAGCAGATGCTGAACAAGCACATCCACGACCTGATGCGGTTCGGCGACGTGTACAACGCCGTCGTGTACGTGACGAACCAGGTCCACGCGAAGCCGGACGCGTTCTTCGGCGACCCGACCCGCCCGATCGGCGGGCACATCGTCGGCCACAGCGCGACGTTCCGGATCTACCTGAGGAAGTCGAAGGGGGGCAAGCGGATCGCCCGCCTGATTGACAGCCCGAGCCTGCCCGAGGCGGAGGCCGTGTTCACGGTCTCGGAGGAGGGCATCCGGGACTGATTCATTGGTTACGGCCCGGGGGGCAAACCCCAAGAGGCGCGATTGGGTTGCCACTTTCGGCGCTTTCTCTGTGTGTGTCGGTTGCCTGGGGAGCGCGCGATGACGGACCGGCGGGAGTCTCGGTCGGTGTCTTCTGAGGTGTGAGTACGAACTTTGGGGGCTTGTGGCAGGGCTCCGTCGGCTTCATGACAGTTTGGGTAGCCCATCTCGGCAGGCGATTCGACATCCTCCAAGCGCTCGCCCGTGGTAGGCGGCCCATGAGCCCCGCAGGACTAGCTGCAGAATGCGGGCTCTACGAGCCGGCAGTCCGCGCTTGGTGCAGGGCTGCGTTTGCGTTGCGCGTTATTGAGCACAACGGTGGGCTCTATCGCGTGCCGAATTCCACCCGCCGGTTGTTAGTGTCCGAGGACAGCAACGATTACATCGGGGGGCAGTTCTCCTATCTAGCCCTCCGAAGCCTGGACTTCGGTGCGTTTGACGAGCTGTTCAAGAAGGGTCGGGTCGCCCGAGGTGCCGCGACTCATCTGGCGGAAGCGTCCGGTGAAGCGACAAAGTGGGACCACACCGCCTTCGTGCGCCTCGTTCTCCCTCGCTTCCCCAGGTTAGGATCCCTCCTCGCACGGGGAGCCCGTGTCCTCGACCTCGGCTGTGGAGCCGGTGGGTGGGACTTGAGAATCGCTCAGCGGTTTCCGAAGTCCTCCTTTGTGGGGATCGATCCAGACCGCCGAGCTGTCGCTCGGGCAAGGGGCACAGCGACGGAGTTGAGACTCGGCGCGCGCGTGAGATTTGCCCAGGGAAGGGGAGAATCGTTGGCGTACAGAGAGGCCTTCGACGTTGTCTACCTAGGCGAGGTGCTGTACGCCCTATCGGCAAAGCGGAAGGTCTTGAGTAACTGTCGCAGGGCGCTTCGAGCCGGCGGTTTCCTAGTCGTCGCCGAGGGTTTGCTTGAAGCGCAAACAAACTCACGCAATCCGACGAACCAGCTACTGTCCGCCATGAATCTTGAGTACACCCTTCAGGGGGCGGGCTTTCTTTCCAAACACGAGCTGAGAGAACTGCTCCAGGAAGGCGGGCTCCGCGGGTCACAGTTTTTCCATGCGGGCGGGGGATTGTGGTTTGTTGTCTCCCGGAAGTAGTCCAGCCTCGCGCCGCGTTGACTTCCAAATCGTTAAGCCCGCTCTACGGCATCTGCCGCGAGTCAGTCAGGGCCCTAAACATGAGGACAATCAAGGGCAGGATGAAGGGCGGACACTGGGCTCTCTCCCGCGAGGAATACGAGGCCGTGTGTCAAGTGCTCGATGAGGGGAAGCTCATCGTGTACCCCACCGACACCGTGTACGGCCTCGGGTGCGATCCCTTCGAGGGATCCGCCGTCGAGGAGGTCTTTGAGCTGAAGCACCGACCCCCGGACCAGCCGATTGCGCTCGCCCTCACGAACACCGATCACATTCTCAAGTACGCCCGCCTCACGCCGCTCGCGCAGCGGGTCATCTCCAAGCACTTGCCGGGTCCGGTGACGCTCCTCCTGCGGGCGACGCCGAACGCCCCTCCTCCTCTCGTCTCATCGACCGGCCTCATTGGAATCCGAGTGCCCCAGCACACGGTCGCCATCGCGATTGCAAAGGCGTTCGGTCCCATCACGACCACGAGCGCCAACCTCCATGGCGGGGCGTCCCCCTCGACGTGCGAAGAGGCCCGCGCCCAACTCGGGGATGCCGTGGATCTCTACATCGACTGCGGGCCCACGCGTCACCGTAACGAGTCGACGATCGTCGACGTGAGCGGGGATTCGATAAGGGTCATTAGAGAGGGCGTGGTACGTCGCGAGGACTTGGAAAATGGATGAATCCGTTCGGCAGAAGCTGCGGTTGGCCGGCAAGGTCGCCGCGGAGGCCCGGACCCTTGGTGTCTCTCTCTGCAAGGAGGGTGCTTCGCTCCTCGACATCGCCGAAAGGATCGAACGTCACATGCGGTCGCACGGGGCTCCGCCCGCGTTCCCCACGTGCCTCTCGATCGACCATATTGCAGCACACTATTCCCCGGTCCACGACGACCGCCTCACGCTGAAGCGGGGGAACGTTGTCAAGCTGGACCTCGGGGCCCAGGTCGATGGGTACATCGCGGACACGGCGGTGAGCGTGGAGATTGCCACCCGCAATTGGACGGAGCTGATCAAGGCGTCCGAGCAGGCCCTGGAGACGGCGATCGAGGTGTGCCGCCCGAAGACCCCGACGCGACTCATCGGCGCCGCGATTGAGCGTGCGATCGAGAGCTACGGCTTCAAGCCGATCTCCAACCTCACCGGCCACACGATCGAGCGATACAACCTCCACGCGGGGAAATCCGTGCCGAACGTCGGCGGCGTGGGGGACGAGGTCGTCGAGTCGGGGGACACCCTCGCGATCGAACCGTTCTCGACGAACGGGGCCGGGAAGGTCGAGGGGAGGAAATCGGGGAACATCTACCGCCTGCTCAGCACCCGCGAGATCGCGCCCCAGCCCCTGAACGACTTCCTCCACCAGGTCCACGAGCACTTCAAGACCCTCCCGTTCTCGGAGCGGTGGGCGTACGCGCTCGACGCGAAGGCGCCCGCGCACCTCGGCCGCCTCCTCAGGGCGGGCCGGATCATGACGTACGAATCGCTGGTCGACGTCGGCCGAGGCATCGTCGCCCAGACGGAGCACACGATGATCGTGGACGGCGGCGGCGTCGAGGTCACGACGCGGTGAGCCGATGGACGTGACCGTGCGGCCCGCCACGGAGTCCGACGTGCCCGCCCTCGTGGCCTTGCACGCTCCCCTGAACGACTTCGATGGAACGTGGTTCACGAATCCGTTCGCGGGAGGGAAGCAGGCGAAATACGAGGATCTCTCCCCCGCGCAGCGGTGGCTCCACGGCGGACCGTGGATGGACCCGCAGCTCCTGGCTCTCCACCTCGACCGCGTGTACTCGGTTCAGGGGGTTGTCCTCGCAGCGGAGCGCGACGGAGCGATCGTGGGGTCCGCGGAGCTCTGGCCCGCAGAGGAGCCCCTCCCGATCGGCTCGTACCTTGACGTCGAGCGGTTGACCAGCGCGCCCGCCGCGTCGTCCGAGATCGAGCGAGCTCTGCTCGCCGGTGCGATCCGGGAGTCTCGCGGGCGTGACCTCCGCGCCGTCGACATCGCGCCGCTTCACGCGGGCGGGGACCTCGCCCGCCTGCAAGCGGACGGCTTCGCGGTCCTCATTGAGCACCGGACGGTCCACCTCGAGGCGGGTCGCCACCCGAAGCCGCCAGAGTACTCCATGCAGAGTACCGCGCCCACATCCACGGACTTGAAGGGGTTCGTGGCGATGAACCACTCCGAGGCCCCGAGCTTCCGGATGGGAGACCTCGGGAACGAATGGTCCGCGGGACTCCTGGCGGATGTCTCGCGCCCCTTCGGCGCGCTCCTCCACGTGGACTTCGCCACCCTTGGCGTAACCGGGCGCGCGTGCCCCTGGTTGCCAGAGCCCGAGGCGGAGGTCGATCTTTGGGTCCCGGTTCCCGCCCTCGGGAACCTCCACTGGTTCCGAGCCGCCGTCGCCGCGGCCATCGACCACATCGCGCGGCAGCATCGGGTCGCGCGGTATCGCACAACGGTTCCGACGCACTTGGCGGCCGCGCTGCAGGACCTCGGCTTCAAGGATGGGGCAGAGCCGGATCCGTGGCTTCGGAAACATCTCTCCCAGAGGAACCTTTAATAACGAACCCCCCGTTCGGCACCCCCCTCCCCCGGTGGCCGACGAACGTGAGCGACATCAAGCGCATCGTTCTCGACGTATTGAAGCCCCACCGGCCCTCCATTGTCGAGATGTCGCAGAAGCTGACGTCGATCAAGGGGGTCGACGGTGTGAACTGCACCCTGGACGAGGTCGACCAGGAAACGGAGAGCGTGCGGATCACCCTTGAAGGACCCGGGATCGACTTCGAGCGGGTCGAGCAGACTCTGCGGGAGAGTGGGGCCGTGATCCACTCCGTCGACAGCGTGTCCGTCGGGAAGAAGCTCGTCGAGGATGTACGGATCCCGCAGAACCGGTGACGTCAGCCCTCGCGGGCCGCCTTCAACCTCTCCGCGACCTTCCGGATCACCGAGGTCTTGTAGTAGTCGGCCTTCACGAGGACCCGCCCCTCCTTGCGCCAGTGGGACAGCGGATACGCGCGGTCCACCTCGACGTGCGGACCGAGGCCAAGGGCCTTCGCCGCGGTCTCGATCTCCTCCGTCGTCGGCCCGTCGACGGCGAGGGACTTGGGCACCCGACGCCCCTCCTGCCGCGTGCGCTTGAGGTCGAAATATGCGGGGTACAGGACGATTGGGCGGTCCTCCGCCATCCATTGGGCCGACCCTCGGACCGGCTAAATACATTGCGGGGACCCCGGGGGCGAGTCCTCATATACCCGCGGTGCGTTGATTTCGGTCAAGGTGGACTTGCACCGAGAATCGCGTTATTGGCCGGGACCCGGGAGTGCGCAGCCCGAAGGAGGCGACCGTACTGCCCGGTGAGGTATGTGATACCTGTGGCCTGCCCAAAGAAGTCTGTGTCTGTCAGGACCTTGAGACGGAGCAGACGATTCTCCGAATCAGCATTGACACCCGCCGTTACGGAAAAGCGGTGACGCGGATCGAGGGGTTCGAGGAAAGCTCGACCCTGAAGGAGATGGCCAGCGACCTCAAACGCGCGATGGCGACGGGCGGCACGGCGAAGAAGGGTTGGATCGAGCTCCAGGGCGACCACCGCGACGCCGTCAAGTCCTGGCTCTCGCAGCGCGGGTATCGGGTCGAAGGCTGAGCGAGAGATCGGATCGTCCCTGCGATCGGCGGCACTGAGCCTTTATGGTGGGCGTCGCCTTCCCCGGCCTACTTGGGGGCAGGAGATGGCCGACCTCGACCTCGTCGATTTCGCGGTGGACTATGCGCGGGAGAAAGGGGCTTCGTACGCAGAGGCCCGCTACGAGCACCAGATCGAGGAGAACTTCATCCTGAAGAACTCGGTCCTTGACGCCCTCTATTTCGGGGAGGACAACGGCATTGGGGTGCGGGTCCTCGCGAAGGGCGGGCTCGGGTTCGCCGCCACGAACTCCATGACGAGGGCGGACGTCAAGGCGATCGTCGACGATGCGGTGAAGATCGCGAAGGCGGCCCACAGGAAGGACCCGATCGTCTTCCCACCCGAGGCCCCCGTCGTCACGACATGGTCGGTACCCCAGGTGAAAAAACTCTCCGACGTCCCCGTCGAGGAGAAGATCGAAGAGATCCTGCACATCGACCGCGAGCTGACGGACCTGAAGATCAAGATGCCCGCGCGGTTCTTCCAACAGGGGAACAAGCAGATCGACAAGTACTTCGTGAACTCCGAGGGCTCGCGGATCAAGTCCTTCTCGCCGCGGGTGCGGCTGTATTACTTCCTGACCGTGATGGCGAACGGGAACGTCGAGCAGACGTACCAGAACTACGGCTGGTCCGGCGGGTGGGAGGCGCTGAACGAGCTCGAGATGCGACGGCGGGTGATTGACGAAGCGAAGTCGATGCAGAACTCCGTCGAGCACGGGAAGAAATCCCCGGAGGGGAAGATGGACCTCGTCGTCGGCCCGCAGGTCTCGGGGATCGCGAGCCACGAATCGTGCGGCCATCCGACGGAGGCGGACCGCGTCCTGGGGCGCGAGGCGTCCCAAGCGGGGAAGTCCTTCATCACGCCCGCATCGATTGGCCAGCGGGTCGGTTCCCCGATCGTGACGGTGTGCGACGACCCGACGATCCCCCACGGGATCGCGTACTACGCGTACGACGACGAGGGCGTGAAGTCCCGCCGTCGGTACCTGTACAAGGAGGGGATCATCAACGAGTTCCTGCAGAACCGGGAGACCGCCGCGATTCTGGGGACCCGATCGAACGGCTCCGCGAGGGCGACGACGTACAACGTCGAGGCGATCGTCCGAATGGCCAACACGTTCGTCGAGCCGAAGGACTGGGGCTTCGACGAGATGGTCGAGGGCGTCAAATCCGGAGTGTACATGAAGTCGTTCATGGAGTGGAACATTGACGACAGGCGGTACAACGGGAAGTACGTCGGGCGGGAGGCGTACCGGATCGAGAACGGGGAGATAACGACCCCGGTCCGGAAGACGGTCATCGAGCTGACGACCCCGACGTTCTGGGGCGCCGTCGATGCGGTGGGGAAGGACCTCGAGATATTCCACGCGGGGTTCTGCGGGAAATCGGACCCGGGCCAGGCCCTCGACGCGGCCCTCGGCGGGCCCACGATGCGGCTCCGGAACGTGACCCTGAGGTGAGGACATGGAGGACACTGCGGAACGGATTGTGAACCGGGCAATCAACCTTGGATGTCAGGACGCCGTCGCCGACGTCGCGGTGAACCGCTCGTACCAGATCCGGTTCGCCCAGAACCAGGTCGTCATCAGCAACCGATGGCGGGAGACGACCGCCTCCGCGTTCATCGTGTACAAGAAGCGCGTCGTCGCCTCGGATATCAAGGACCTGACAAAGCTCGAGGCGCAGGTCGAGAACCTCGTGAAGATCGCGAAGGCCTCCCAGGAGAACCCGGACTACGCGGGGATTGCGAAGGGTCCGTTCAAGTACGATCGACTCGTCGTGGACAAGAAGATCGTGGACCTCACGGACGGCTCGGACCATGTACAGGCCGCCGTGGGCGCCGCGCTCGAGGAGGGCGCCAATGAGTGTGCCGGGTCCTTCTGGAAGTACGACGAGGAGCACTTTCTCCGGACCTCTAACGGTGTGAACGGGTACGATCGTCGCTCGAGCCTATACCTGTCGATTCGCGCCCTGATGGGCCTAGAGTCCAGCGGGCACGGGGTCGCGTGCGCAACGAAGCTGAGCCAGTTCGACCCGGCGAAGGCAGGCCACAAGGCTGGCCGGATCGCGGCCCTTGCGAAGAACCCTGTGACCGGGCGGGCCGGTACGTTCGACATCGTCTTCGACCCGCTGATTTTCGGGTCCCTCATCGACCAAGCGGGCGGACGCGCGGGGGCGTATTCCGTCCTGGCGGGCCTCTCACCGTACGCGAAGAAGATCGGGAAGAAGGTCGCCTCCGAGGCGGTCACAATCACCGACGACGGTTCCGCGGAATCCATCGGGAGGCGCCGGTTCGATTCGGAGGGCGTCCCCACGAAGAGGAACACGATCATTCAGAAGGGGATTCTGAAGACATACCTCCACAACACGTCCACGGCCAAGAAGTTCAAGACGAAGACGACCGCGAACGCAGGACTCATCGCGCCGGATGCGCACGCCTTGTTCTGCAAGCCCGGGGACTGGACGAAGGACGAGATCTTCGAGGAGTGCAAGGACGGGCTCTGGCTCACAAACACCTGGTACACGCGGTATCAGAGCTACGTTACCGGCGACTTCTCTACGATCCCGCGCGACGGCATCTTCCGGATTAAGAAAGGCGAGGTCGTCGGCGTGTGGAAGGACCTCCGCCTCACGGACAACCTAATCAACGTGTGGAAGTCCGTCGTGGGCCTCAGCAAGAACGTGGACCAAGTCCAGTGGTGGGGCGAGGTCGGGGTCCCGACCTTCGCGCCGTACGCTCTCGCGAGGAAGATTGGGATTACGAAGTCCGCGGAGTGACCGAGGCGGGCTTGGGTCTCTCCTTTGGCGGGGCGGCCGCCTCCGCCTTCGGTGCCTCAATGAGGACCGCGTTGATCACGCCGTCCTGGCCCGGTCGGCTCATGACTCTGGCGAGGCCCGCGTCCATCTGGAGGACCGCCCCGCGGGTGATGATGTTCCGGGTCACGAAGTGCGGGTTGCTCGGGCTCTCCTTTACTGTGACGATTTTCGACCTCGAGGTCTTCCCGGTTTTCGGGTCCATCACGTTCGCGAACTCCGCATTCAGGATCCGGACCTTCTGATTCCGGCCCCGCGTGCGGTACAGTTTCACCTTCTGCGGGCCGATGAACGCGTACTGCTGCTCCCGCCCGATTTCGAACTTCCGCTTCTTGCGGAAGGGCCGGTATCGGCCGCCGGTGGGCTTCCGTCGCGCGCGTCCTTGCCATAGGGCCATCGCTGTGCCTCAGGAGGCCGTGCGAAGAAGCGGACGCTATAAAAGGTTTGGCTCGCCGTCGGCTGCGTGGGTCGCAATGTCGAAATTCCCTCCATGGACCCCGCCACCCGAAGGCGGCGAATCGTTGAAATATCGGCCGGGTCGTTTGGGCGCGATCGAGGGAATTCGATGGCGACAAAGGGCAAGTCCGGGGGCGGGGCTGGAGAGGGGACGCGAGAGCATCCGTGGAAGCTGAAGACTCCGAGCGGGACCTCGGAGTTCACGGCGTTCCGCGACGAAGCGCTCGATCCACCTGCGCTCGTCGTGAAGTCCGGTGCGACGGAGCTGCGGTATCATCTCCGGTGCATCGAGGATCTGCACGCGATGCTCAAAAAACAGGGCGACTGGATGCCCCTCGGCTCCGCGGACGAGCAGAAGCCCGCGGCGGACGGGACCGTCGAGGCCTGGGCTCGCTCCTCCAAGAACCCCGTCGGCGGCTGGTACGGATTGAAGAAGGGACTACGGGGTCGGTTCGGGATGTACGTGCCCCCTGTGATGGAGGCGCTGCACCTGGCCGACGTCGAGCACAATCCGAAGAGCAATCGAATGCGGGCGCGCTAGCCGCGTCGCTCCCTTACAAGATGCGGGCGACGACCCGGTCGTCGACATCCACGAGCCCCAGGTGTCCGTCCTTCGCCGCACCGGGGTTGATCATCGTGACCTCGCCTTGGACGATCCCCGCAGCCTCGTGAATGTGACCACAGAGGACCGCGTGCGGCCGATATTTCTCGACGATGCGCGCGACCGAGCGGCTGCCCACGTGCCCTGCGCCGGGCACGAGGTCCAGATGTCCAAACGGCGGCGGGTGGCTGGCGAGGATGGCGCCCCGTTCCATGATGGTGTCGAGCCCCTTCCAGATCTCGTCCTCCCCGATCTCGAACGGCGTGCCGAAGGGAGTCGGATTCGCCCCCCCAAGGCCCACGATTGAGTGGCCCTCGACGGTCGCCTTCTTCATGTGGAGGTTCACCCCGGACCTTTCGAGCACATCGAGCAGAGCGGGTGGGTCGCAGTTACCGGGCACGGCGAACGTCCGGACGGAGACCCGTCGCAGGAGCTCTTCCGCGTAGGATGGCGGTCGCCCGAAGTGCGTGATGTCCCCGCACGCGAGGAAGACGTCGGGCCGATGCTCGTGAATAGCGGCGGGGATCAGGTCCAGGGCCGCGCTCGAGCCGTGAAGGTCGGTCGCCAGCAGGATGCGCAGGGCTTCCACCTCAGGCGAGGCCGAATGCCCGGAACGTTCCGAACGCGAGAGCGAACGAAACGATGTAGCCGGCGATCGCCCCGCCGTTCAGCAGGGGCAGGCCCGCTTGCGGGTTTCCTCTCATCACGAACCGCATCAGAATCGTGAACCCGACAAGGGCACCAATCATCGTCGCGATGGCCACGAACAGATAGGCGGGAAGCCCGAGCACCCCAGTCCCCGGATAGCCGAATTCCGGTCGGAGGAACGTCGATGCGGATACGACGAGCACGCCGGGGATAATGATGTCCCCAAGGCCCATGAACATCGCTTCCCGCTCCTCGCCCGTCGCAATCTGCTCCTTGAGGCTCTTCTGATCGAGGTACGAGTACGACGCCTTCTTGGGGACGACGAGGAGAATCGGGAGTTTCTGGCTCGTCATCTCGTCCGCGAGGGTGACCATGTGCTTCGACCGGTACACGGCCCACGCATCGTAGAGCGCGAGGCCGACGAGGAGCAGGAAGGTCGGTAGAATCGCGAACGAGATCCCGAGGACCGCGGTCACCCCCGCCGCGATGGAGATCCCCACCGTGTCTACGAGGTACCACTCGGGGTACTTGTACAGCGCATAGGAAATCAAGATCGCAAGCAAGAATGCCCCGAGGGTTGCCAAGTTCCCCGCCAGCTCCGGGTCCATCCACCACCACATCGCGAGGTACAGGGGCACGATGAAGACGAAGGAGACCGTGAGGAAGATCGAGCCGAGGACCACGTACTTTGCGATGTTCCTGCGCTTGTACCGGACGAGGAGCAGGATCACCGCGGTGAACGCAAGGATGAGCACGATATAGATGAGCGGGTTCACGGGGTTGCTCGCGTCCGGGAACGCCTGGAATTGAAAGTCCACGAAGATCGGGGCGAGCGCGAGGGCGGCGACCTGGGAGACCACGAGCATGACCGCCATGGCCACGATGGAGGCCAGGTCCTTCCGCATGCCTACTCCCGGTGAACGCGACCGAACGCGACGGTCCCGGCGATCTTCTCGATGAAGACCTTCACAACAGAGCCCTTCGCGGTTCCCGGGATGTAGATGATGTATGGCTCTCGACGGGCGATCCCATCCCCCTTCTTGCCCACGTCCTGAATCATCACCTCGTACACCTTGTTCTCCTCGAGGACCTTCTCCTCGACCTTCGCGGGCTTCTTGATCGCCTTCACGGGCCTCCGGGCGCCGCACGCTTCGCACTCAAGCATCTGGATGCGGTCCTCTTTGACGAGGTGGGTGTCCGGCCGCCCGCACTCCGTGCAAATCACGTAGCTGTCGATGTACGCCTTCATTCGATCGGCGACCTGCTGCGCCGTGACCTTGCCTTTGAAGACGACACGCTTCCCATCCTGGACGCCGGCCGTCCCGAGTTCCCGCAAGAGGAAGGTGAGGACCATCGTCGCGTCCCTCCGGATCGCTTGGACGATGTCCTCGAAGTTCCGGAGGATCGTCGTCTTGCCCTCGGTGACGATGTCCGGCTCTGGGACTTGGAACCGTTCGCCCGTCGAGAGGGCTTGGGGCAACGCCGCTTTTGCGCGTTTCAGAAGTTGGTCGTAATCGACGCCCATGCGACCCGAGCAATTCGCGCGCGGATATAGAGCTTTACCGCCTCGGGGCGCGTGAGCGGGGCTACTTCGACTCCAACGCGGCCCGGACGAGGCCCAGATGGAGGGGAGAGGGACGGAGCGGGCGGGACTTCAGCTCCGGGTGGAACTGGGAGGCGACGAAGTACGGGTGGCCCCGAAGTTCGAGGACTTCCATCCGGCGCCCGCCGTCCGAGCGGCCCACATACTTCAATCCCGCCGCCTCGAACTTGGCGATGTACTCGGGATTCACCTCGTACCGGTGGCGGTGCCGCTCGCTCACGGGCTCGCCCGCGTACAGCTTCGCCGTCCTCGAGTTCGAGTCGACGTCCACCAGGTGAGCGCCGAGCCGCATCGTCGCCCCCATGGACTTCACGTCGCGCTGTTCCGGAAGTAGGTCGATCGCGGGGTGCTTCGTCTTCGGGTTGAACTCGGTGCTGTTCGCGTCGTCGAACCCTAGCACGTGGCGAGCGAACTCGACGGTCGCAAGCTGGAAGCCAAGGCATACGCCCTGGAACGGAATCTCGTTTTCCCTCGCATACTCGATTGCACGGATCTTTCCCTCGATGCCGCGGTCCCCGAACCCGCCGGGGACGAGGATCCCGTCGGCGCCCTCAAGGAGGGACGGCCCCTTCTTCTCGATGTCCAGCGACTCGAGCCACCGGATGTTCACCCGCACGCCCGCCGAGGCGGCCGCGTGATGGAACGCCTCGATGTGGCTGATGTACGAGTCCTTCAAGTGGGTGTACTTGCCCACGAGGGCGATCGTGACCTCGCCCTTCGGACTCTTGAGCCGATCGAGGAACGCCCGCCACTCCTTCAGGTCCTCCCCCTTGGGCGTCAGGTGGAGTCGTTCAAGGATGTAGTCCGTGAGGCCCTGGCCGTCGAAGATCAGCGGGACGTCGTAGATCGTCGTTGCGTCCGGGGCACTGATCACTCCCTCCAGGGGGACGTCGCAGAAGAACGCAATCTTCTGCTTGATCTCGGGCTCCAGGCTCCTCTCCCCGCGGGCGATGATCGCGCTCGGCTGCACGCCCATCGACCGGAGCTCCCGCACGCTCTGCTGCGTCGGCTTCGTTTTCTGCTCGCCAACGGCTCCCATGATGGGCACGAGGGTCGTGTGGACGAAGAGCACGTTCTCCTTCCCTTCTTCAAGGGCGAGCTGCCGGAGAGCCTCCACAAACGGCATCCCCTCGATGTCGCCGACGGTCCCGCCGACTTCGATCAGGACGACGTCCGCGTGTTCCGTTGTCCCGACGGCTCGGATCATCTCCTTAATTTGGTCCGTGACGTGCGGGATAATTTGTACGGTCTTCCCGAGATAGTCACCGCGCCGCTCCTTCTCGATCACCGCGCGGTACACTTTCCCGGTCGTGACGTTGTGATCTCCGGTGAGGTTCACGTCGAGGAACCGCTCATAGTTCCCCAGGTCGAGATCGACCTCCGCCCCGTCGTCGAGGACGAACACCTCCCCGTGCTGGTACGGGTTCATCGTCCCCGCGTCCACGTTGAGATATGGGTCGATCTTGACGGGACTGACCTTCAGTCCGCGGGACTTGAGGAGGACGCCGATGGACGACGTCGAGATGCCCTTCCCGAGGCCGCTGAGAACACCACCCGTGACCACGACGTATTTCATCGTCTCACGGGATTGAGACATTCCGAGCGGTTCACATAAAGGTTGCGTGCAAAGTCTAGTTCAGAAATGTTGGAACACCGCTTCGGGCACGATTCCGAAGCGGGACACGAACGCGGATGCGAGCCGCCAGGCATCCCGCCTCGGGACCATCCCCACGAATTCGTTCGGGTTCGCGTTCAGGTCTACGATGCCCTCCACCCATGCCTCCACTTGCACGTGCGCGCCCTCGGGCACGTTTGACGCAAGGATGGTGAGCAACCGCTTCCCCGTCCACCAGATGCTCCCCTTGGTGAGCAACACGTGGTCCGGTCCGGCGCTTTCCACGTGAAGTGCCATCTCGTTGGCGAACGCCGTTGCCATGGCGAGAACCTGCTCTTGGACGAGGCCGGGCGCGATAAATCGGGCGACGCTCTTCCCCACGGGGGTCCATCGACCCCACCGGGAAAAGCCTTCTGAGAGGCACTGGCAAAGCCTTATCGGCTTCAACGCCTAGTTCGCCCCAGTGAGCCTGTGGAACTGACGCAGTATCAAGGGCTGCCGATCGGTGAGCGGGCGCCGGACTTCTCCCTCCCCGGGGTCGACGGAGAGACGTACTCGCTCGCCTCGTTCCGGGAGAAGCAGATCCTCGTAATCGCGTTCTGGTGCAACCACTGTCCCTACGTCCAGGCCTGGGAGGATCGCACGATCGCGGCGCAGAACGACTACGCCGCGAAGGGCGTGCAGTTCGTGGCGATCAATCCGAACGAGACGCAAGGGTACCCCGAGGACGATTTCCCGCACATGGTGGAGCGCGCGAAGGCCCATCGATATTCATTCCCCTACCTCCGGGACGATTCCCAGAAGGTGGCGGAGGCGTACGGCGGCGTCTGCACGCCGGATTTCTTCGTCTTCGACCGCAACCGCCGGCTGCGGTACCGCGGACGCCTCGACGACTCGAAGGACCCGAGCAGCGTGAAGCGCCGGTACATGCGCGAGGTCCTCGATGCGATGGTGGCCGGCCGAGAGCCGCCGGTGACGTTCGCGCCGCCGATGGGCTGCTCGATTAAGTGGAAGTCGGTTCACTACAAGTGACGGCTAGGGCGAGCCGGTTATCGTGCTCGACGCCACGGGGTAGGCTTGCAGAGCGTTGCGGAAGTACCAAAAGAGGCTCACGGTCACAATCGGAGCTAAGGAGTTGCCCTCGGGCACCCGTACCGTTTCTATGTAGAAGTTCGTCGACGATCCGAAGATGGGTTGGCTGCGCAAACCCCGTTCGCCGCTTGCGGTCCAATGTATGAGGTCGAAAGCGGATGTGCGCTGGGTTCCAATCGCCCCGGCCGGGAAGCTAAGGGTCCTCCCATCTGGAGGAGGAAGGGTGAGGGCCCCTGGGCCCTCGTAATCGCCCGCGACAGGCCACCACCCTCCAAATATCCCTCCCGAGGCAACCCGGACAATCACATCGGCCCTGTAAGGTTGGATCGCCGGGTCCGTCACTCGATTCTCAATACGTATTAGAACCGAATAATAGTCAGTCTTGGGATCCCCGTCGGCGCTTCGAGTAACTGTCACGAACACACCCAGGGCATCCCGCGGCAGCACGTAACTCGACGGCCCGAGCCGGAGCGTGTCCGTTGCGACTGTCGCGAGGAAGGAGCCGAGGAGCGCGGCAGCAACGAGCATCAAGACCGTCACTTTCCGCCTAAGCGGCGTCCCAACGAGCGCAAAAACCCTCGAGGTTCGCGTGTCATCGCCCCCGGTGCTGCTGGGTCTTCATCAAGCCCTTCAGTCGCCAGCCGAGATATGAGTACACGGCCTTGAGGTTTCCCGCCTTGTCGTATGTGCGGGAAATCCTCTCAACCTCCTTCGGGTCCCCGCGGAGTTCCTTTACAAATTTCTCAACGGTCGGCAACGCGCGAGTGAGCTCGTCCACGATTGGAACCGTCGCCATCATCGTCGTGCGGGAAAGGGGGTTCAGGTCAACGCTGATTACGACCTTCCCCATTCGGACCAGGGCCTCCGCGCGGTCGCCATCCTCCAGCGGGACAAGGACAACGTCCGCGCCGTGGATCCCCGCGCGGTGGGCGAGGGCTCGCTTCGAGTCCAAGCCGGGGATTCGCGCGTCCGGTCGGGGCCCGAGAACGTCCCGCGCCCCCGCGGTACCTAACAGCCGAACAATCCGATTCATTCGGGCGGCGCTTCGATGGAACAGGTTCACTTCGATTTTGGCGGGGATCGCCTTCGCGAGATGCACGACCTCGCGCGCAGCAAGTGCGGCAACGTTCCCGTTGACGGAAATGACGGGCCTCTTCCCCCGCACGAGGAAAGCAGCCGCGGCCTTCTCCGCGACGAGCGCGGGAGCGCTCGTCTCCTCGCCGAACAGGTAGTCAAAGGCTTCCCCTCGGCCATGCGCAATCAATCCCTCCGGCACGGCGACGCCCGCCTTCCAAGCGCGCACGAGCTTCTCTCGGGTCATCAGGGAAGTGTACCTCGGATGGGTGGGGGGGATTTTCATATCATCGACCTTATTTTATTCACCAGCTTCTCGCAGCCGTCGAGAAGCGGATCGCAGGTGGGAACCCCATAGCGGGCCTCATACTCCCGCTCGACGGAGGCCACCCGGTCCGGCGTGAGGCCCTCGTGGTTCAGAGTCAGCGCGATGACCTTCGCGTCCGAGTACAGCTCGAGCATCTGGATTTCCTTTTCAACCGTGGGCATCGGCCAGCGCACGACATCCCTGCGGAAGTTCCGGGTCGTCCGTCCCGGCGCGTGCTGAAGGACGATCCCGCTCGGCATGGAGGCCATGAGGATCGCCCGCGTCCCGCACACGTACGCGGGGTGGGAGATGCTCCCCTGGCCCTCGATGACGATTACCTCCGGCTTGCGTTCTTCGTACGCCCGCGCGACCTCCCGCTCGAGCTCCCCGACCATGAAGTCGCCTTTGATTGCGTCCACCGGGACTCCGTACCGAGCACCCTGAAGGAGCCCCGTCTGGCCCGTGGCGACAAACTCCACGCGCGTTCCCGCTTCCCGCAGCGCCTCGGTCAGGAGGATCGCCGTCGTCCGTTTCCCGATGGCTCCGTCCGTCCCGAGGACGGGGATTCGAAGGCACGGGAGGTGGCGGGAGAGGTCGCTGAACTGCGCGAGCTCGCGGAGGGGTCGAGCCTTCCGCACGTCGATCAAGCTCACACCGTGGCGGGTCGCAAGGTCGGCGAACTCGGGATCCTCGGACAGGTATTCGTGGAGGCCGGCCGCCACGTTCAGTCCCGCCGAGATCGCCTCGCGGATCACGGGACGGAACTCCTTCGGGATGTACCCGCCGAACGTCGCGACGCCGACGATGAGGGTTGTCGGTTTCTCCGGCAACGTCGAGAGGGCATCATGAAGGCGGGAAAAGATCGGGATCCCGTTCGGGCGGCCGTCGAGGACCTCCCCCGCGTCGCGGCCCGCCCGCGTACTGTCGAGCACGCCGGCGATCCGGTAGCGTTTCGAGTACCGGGCGAGGCCGTTCGCCGTCTTCCCCATCGGTTCGCCGAACGACCCCTCACAGAGGATCAGCGCGCTTTCCATGGAGATACACTGTCACGCGTGATAATCGTCGCAGAACTTGCTTAAAGCCTTATAAAGGTGGTCGCGTCGAATGGCGAGCCCGCGCGGGCGACTAGCCAGGGCACCCTTTGGCCTCTCCAAAGCGCAGCAGGCGCGGCGGGAGGTGAACGGCGGGAACCATCTCCTCCGCCGCGGAGAGCTCAGCGCCGCCGTGAAGGCCTTCGACCGCGCGGTGGACATCGACCCGGGCAACGAGGTCGCATGGAACAACCGCGGGATCGTCCTCGAGGCCCTCGGCCGGCCGGAGGAGGCCCTGAGGTCTCACAACCGCGCGATTCGCCTTCGGCCCGGGTATCTCGATGCGTGGTGCAACAAGGGGATCGTCCTCATGCACATGGGTCGGGCGGACCGGGCCGTTGAGTGCTTCGACAAGGTCCTCCGCGCCGACCCCCACCACCCCGCGGCCCTGATGAACAAGGGGGTCCTCCGCTCCCGCCAGGGGGAACACTTCGAGGCCCTCTCGCTCTTCAATTCGGCCCTCGAGGCAGACCCGTCGTTCGGGCTCGCCGCGTTCAACCGCGGGTCTTCCCTGCTCGCCCTCCGCCGCTACGACGACGCGGTCAACGTGTACAACATTGCCCTGAGCCGCCGGCCGGACTTCGCGGACGCGTGGTACTTCAAGGGGCACGCCCTCCTGGAATCCGAGCGCCCGCAAGCCGCGTTCCTCTGCCTCAAGAAGGCGCTCGATCTCCGGCCGGACTTCCCGGAGGCCGAGGTCGATCTCGAGCGCGCCCGCGAGGAGGGGGGCGAGGACTGATGGTCCTGCTCGCGGACGTCCGCCCCTGCCTGAACTGCGCCTCCAAGGTCGTCCCCGTCTCGATTTGCAACGCGTGCGGCGTCGTCGCGTCTCGGCCGGATCTCACCGAGGTCGACCGCCGCCTCGAGTGCGCGAAGTGCAAAGCCAGCAACCCCACACAGTTCACCTGCGATAATTGCAACACCCGGTTTCTCTTCGAGGAGGTCGCGGGACCGCAGAAGGAGCAGTTCGCGTGCCTCCTGTGCGGGACGTTCGTCGACGCGGACGCAAAGTCGTGCTCCGCGTGCGGCGCCGTGTATGAGGAGGAAGCGCCGAAGGCTCCGGTCCTCAAGAAGGAACGCCCTAAGCGAAAGATCCGGGGCGAGTTCACGGACTCGGAGGTCGAGGAGATTGCCCGAATCCCGGGCGTCGGGCGCGCGAAGGCGGAGGCCCTCTGCGCCGCGGGCTACAGCGCCCTGTGGAAGATCAAGCGGGCGTCCGAGGAGGAGCTCGCCCGGGTCCGCCAGATCGGGCCGAAGGGCGCGAAGGCGGTCAAGGATTCCCTGAAGTTCATCCTCCTCCTGCCCCGCAGGAAGTCCAAGGAGGAGATCCTCGGGGCGGAGCTCGCCTGTCCCCTGTGCGGGTGTGTCACCTCCCTCTTCTCGAAAGCGTGTGCGGACTGCGGGGCCGCGTTCGACGAGGAGGAGATGGACGACGAACTCCGACGGGAGGTCCGGGGGGAGCACGAGAAGGGGCTCCTCGCGTTCTATGACGTCCACGGCGAGGAAACGCCCGACGACGCGGACCTCTGGTACGCGCGGGCCCTCCTCCTCATCGACATGGGGGAGTTTCCCGAGGCGCTGAAGTCGATTGAGACCGCGACCCGCCTCGACCCCACATCCCGGCGCGTCATGACGGTCCGTTCCCGCGTCCTCGCGTCGATGCAGGAAACGACGCAATCCGCGGAGGCTCTGCGCGGAAGCCTGACGGGCCTCATTCGAGCGGCGGGGGGGCAGCAGGTCCAGGTCCTTGAGGAAGAGGCCGCCGTCGACCCGGAGGTGAAGGCGACGTCCGAGGCCCTCGAATCCCTGTCCGCTCTCGCGGAGCGGGAATGTCCGACCTGCGGGGAGCCCGTGGTCCCGGACGCCCGCGTCTGCCCCGCGTGCGGGAACAAGCTCGAGGCGGTGCCGAGCCTACGGGAACTCGCCGCGCAACTTCTCGAGGAGGAGCCGCTCGCCGATGAGGCCGCGGCTCACGAGGCCGTCCCCGAGGCTCGCGCGGAACCCGAGCGTGCAATCGAGCCCGCCCCCTCCGTACCCGGAATCTCGAAACGTGAAGGGGAGGAGGAGTCGGAAGAGGAATCGGTGTCCGAGCCGGAAGTCGCGCCGGAGCCGGTGGACCGAGCCGTCCCGCGGCCCGCCCAGCGGCGGCCCGTGGAACCGTCCGTGAGCCGCGAGCGAACCCTCCAGGCCCCGCAGGACCGGTTCCGTCGGGGCCTGATCAACGGGCACGGCCTCGTCAACGGCAGGGGGCGGGTCAACGGACTCGTGAACGGCCTCGGGTTCATCGACACGAGCCTGATGACGGAGCTCCGCATCCCCGCGCGTTCTCTCCTCTTCCGGTACGCCGTCATCGGCGCCTCCCTCCTCCTGGCGTTCTCGATCTCAGCCACGATCATCCCAGCCCCGCCAATCCAAGCCCCATCGATCGCGATTGACGGGAACCCCCAGGACTGGAACGCGATCCCGAAATACGCGGACCCGCGGTCCGCACGGGATCCGAACGTCGCGATCCAGGAGTACGGCGTGTACCAGGAAGGGGACTCCCTTTCCTTCCTCGTGCAGGTGTCTGGCCAAGCCCTTGGCGATCCGACGGGAAACGACGGGTTCTACATGTTCTTCGATACGGATGGAACGCCCACGACGGGCTATTCCGTGCGGGGGATCGGCGCCGACTTCGTTGCCGAGGTCGTCGGGGGATCGGGCACGGTCACCTCCGCCCTCCTCTTCGAGTTCCCACCCGACTCCGAGATGAACTGGAGCCGGCGGGCGGTCCTTCGGGGCGTCGCCGCCTCCGTAGCAGGGTCGTATCTCGAGGTTCGCGTGCCCACGGATGATTTCGCCGCGTTCTCCCAAACGAACTCCACGATCCTCATTGCCGGGGACGACTTCGAAGGCTCGGTATCCCGCGCCAGTGTAGCCTTGGGGCTGGCCGCTTTCGGTGCAATTCGGATCGAGCAGGTGCCGCTCGCCGGAATCCTATCGTCCGGGACCACGCCCGCGCTCCGCCTCGACGTCGTCGCGATTGGCGATGTCGGAACGTCCGGTGCGTGGACAGTCGGGCCGTTCACCTTCGCGGCCACGAGCGGGCTCACGGTGTCCCCATCCTCTCCGCAGGTCACCCTGACCCAGGCCTCGCCGACCGCGTCGGTCGTCGTCTCTGTCTCCGGGGCGGGACTCCCCTCGGGGCTCCCCGTCTCCGTCTCCCTCCAGTCCGCCCCGGCCCCTCGCCCGGTCACCGTCGTCGGCGCCGGTCTCGAGGCATACTTCTTGAGCGTGCCCGCGGGGATTCGGATCGACGGGCTGTTCGCGGACTGGGCCTCCTTGCAGGTTCCGGATACCGACACCGTGCCGATCCCCCGCGGGAGCCTCGACATCCGGTCGTACGCGGGAGCCGCGAACGCGTCGGGTACGTACTTCATGCTGAACGTCGCGGGCCCCCTCTACGATGGATCTTTCGCGCCGCAGAGAGTCCCGCGGACCGTTTCGAGCGGGGTTGGCGGGGCGTCTCCCCCCGGCCCGCCGACACCTCGAATCACCGGCGAGGACGTCACGCGGGTCTTCATCGACTCGAACGCGACGGACTCGAATGGCGAGTCGATCGGCGGGATCTACGCAGACTACATGGTGGAGGTCCGGGGGACCGCGGGGGCAATTACCGCGACGACATCGTATGCGTGGCAGTCCGGATGGGTCCTCGCGCCCTCGCTCGCGGTCAGCGTCGAGAAGAACGAGTCCGCGATGGAGGGCTCCCTGGGCCTGAGCCCCGCGCAGCTGAACGGGACTCGGATGGTGTTCGAGACGAGCGACTGGTCGGGGAGCGGGGAGGCGACGAATGTCCTCGTGACCCGGTCCAGCGGTCCGGGCGACCCCCGGACTCGGAGCCTCTCGAGCCCGGGCCTTCTCGGGAACCCCGCTGGGGTCCAACTTCTGCTCGCCCCGCCCCTGGGTTCGGAGCCGACCGTCGACGGCCTCTGCTCCGACTCCACGTATGCGGACGGGGATTCCTACGTCCAATCGAACATGACGCTCAAAGCCGGCACGTTCGGCGGGTTCGCGTACATCTGCATCCAAGCGACGTTGGACACGACGGACGACGGTTCTGCAGACTTTGCGTACATCCACTTCGATCGGGACGACAGCGGCGGGTCGGCCCCTACCGGAGGGGATCGCCGCTTCAAAGTGGACGGGTCAAACGCGTCCTCCCCGTATCGCGGGACGGGCTCGGGTTGGGAGGCGTGTCCCACCGCGGACCCGCCCGGCGCCGCGGAATGCCATGCGCAGAACAGCATGAAGACCGCCTTTGCGACGTATCGGTATTACGAGTTCAAGATTCACTACCTGGACGTGTGGAACACGACGAGTCCCTCCGACACGCAGCGAGCGGGGTTCGCGGTCCTCGTCTTTGACTCCAGCGGATCCACGTGGTACCGGTGGGGGAGCGACTCCGTCGAGGTCGACACCCTGAACCCCGACACATGGGGCCACCTCGACGCCCCGGAGTTTGCCCTTCTCCTCCCCGTCGCGGGTGTTGTTCTCCTGTTCCTCGCGTGGAGCCGGCGACGGGGATTCCCTAGGAAATCCTCGCGGTGAAGATGTCCTGGTCCTGCGGGGTGCTGGACGAGACGTTCCGGTTGTCCGCCCATATCGGGTGGACTCCCGCCGAGTTCGAAGCGATTCCATTGTAATCGCCAAGGAACGCGCCGCCGCTGGCCGTGATTCCCAAGTTCGGGTCGAAGGCGGCATCTGTGACCCGCACATTCGCGAGGAACGTGGCGCCATCGTCGTTCGACTGCGCGTAGTACACGTCGAGGAGCTTCGCGGCGGGGTCGTTCCGGCTGTCGTAGAAGGCGACGTCAACCCGGCCGGCGAACGTCGTGATTGCGGGAAAGATCTGATGGTTCGCCGTCACGTCGTTCACGCGGCTTGGTGAGGACCACGAGATTCCGCGGTTCGTCGAGCGGACCAAGAAGACATCAGCATCGCCGCTCCGATAGTCCGCCCACGTCACGAAGATCGTGCCCGTCGTCGCGCTCACCGCCATCCGCGGGAAGCTGTCGAGGCGATACCGATTTCCCGGGAGGGGCTCCGGGACCGGGACGACGGAGGAGATGGGCCGCTCCTGCTCGAACGTCGCCCCGCAATCCAGGGACCGCGTGAAGAGCTGAGTGTCCTTGTGGAAGTCCTCCCACGCGACGTACACCTCGCCGCGCCTCCCGACCGCGACGGTCGTGCCCTGGTTCTGGGAGTTCGGCGTGTGGCTCAGGTGGAGGATGGGTGTCCACGTTCGGCCGCCGTCTGTGGATCGTTGGAACACGATCGGGACGGACCCGCCCGAGCTCTCGAACAGGGCCCACGCCGTATACAGGAACCCATCGCACGCGCCGCCCGTGTCGTCGACCGCGATCCACTCCTTGTCAACGACCCGAGAGTTCCCCGGCCCGCCGAGCTTGTCGCTCGGCGTGTCATGGCCCCGATAGGCGACAGACGTGAACTCGTATGTGGCGCCGAAGTCGGAATAGACCGTGACGACGAGCCAGCCCGCGAACTCCGTCGTCGAAGGTCCGAACGCGAGCCAAGCGAGGTACACGCGACCCTCGCGATCCGCCGTGATCACGGGATCGCTCCCGATCGTCCACCCCGCTTCATGAACGGGCGACGACTGCCCCTCAGTGGACGTATCGCCCGGAAAGCCAGGAACGAGGGCGTTCGTCCATGTCTTCCCGCCGTCTGTGGACCGGTAGTATCCGGCCCAGGAGAATCCGCTCGCTTGGCGGGTGTCCCTCGCGGTGGCCACGAGTACATCACGGTTGTCTGGGAACGCGGCGATCGTCACCTCGTTCTGCGATCTCGCCTCCGGGTCGATTGTCACGAGGACGTTCGGATGCTCGACGTGCGTGAGGCCCCCGCCTGCCTGGGAAGGGATTGGGACGAACGCGAGCAGTACGAGTCCCGAGGACGCCACGATAGCCAACTGCCAAACTCGATTCATCTTCCGCTCCTCCATCACCGCAAAGCGATTCCGTAACGTCGCCGGGTCTAAAGTTACTTGTGCCCGGGGCCCATTCGACACGACGTGGAACTCGGTGTTGTGGGGAAACCGAACGTGGGGAAGTCGACGTTCTTCTCCGCCGCGACCCTCGCGCCGGCGCAAATCGCGAACTACCCGTTCACGACAATCGAGGCGAACCGCGGGGTTGCATTCATCCGCGTCCCGTGCCCGCACGTCGAACTCGGGAAGCCGTGCGCCCCGGTCCACGGCGTGTGTCAGGACGGGAAACGGTTCGTGCCCGTGGACATCCTCGATGTCGCCGGCCTTGTGCCCAAAGCTCACGAAGGGCGGGGCCTCGGGAACAAGTTCCTTGACGATTTGCGGCAGGCGGCCGCATTCGTTCACGTCGTGGACGCGAGCGGCGGGACGGACTTCGAGGGGAACGCGGTGAAGCCGGGAACCCACGACCCGCTGGAGGACGTGCGCTTCTTGGAGGAGGAGCTCGCGCACTGGGTCCGCGGAATCCTTGCGCGGGACTTCGATAAGATCGCCCGCCGCGCGGAGCTCGAGGAAACTCCGATGGAACGGGTCCTCCACGAGCGCCTCGCGGGCCTTGGAATCGCGGAGACGCAAATCCATCAAGCCCTCATGGACGCCGGGATGGACGCGCGTCCCTCGAAGTGGACCTCGGAAGACATGCTCCGACTCTCAAGCCGGATCCTCCGTCGGGGGAAGCCGATGATGATTGCGGCGAACAAGGCGGACATCGCGCCTCCGGAAGTCCTCGAACGGCTCGTGACGGAGGCGGGCGGGCTTGTCGTCCCGACGGCCGCGGAGTTCGAACTCGCTCTCCGGCGGGCCGCGAAGGCGGGGCTCGTGGCGTACGAGCCGGGCGCGGGACTATTCGAGATTGTGGACCCCGCGAAGCTCAGCGCACCACAGCTGGCGGGCCTAAGGAAAATCGAGGCGTTCCTCGCGGCGCGCGGGTCGACCGGGGTCCAAGCCGTGATCGAGGAGGCGGTTCGGAAGCTGCTCAATCTTGTCGTCGCGTTCCCTGTCGAAGACGAGACCCACTGGACGGACAAAAAGGGGAACGTTCTCCCGGATGCGTTCCTTTTGCCGAGAGGCTCCACTGCGAAGGATTTAGCGTTTCGCGTGCATACGGACCTCGGAAAAGGATTCATCCGCGCCATCAACGCTCGCACGAGGATGGTCGTGGGGCACGATTACTCG
>VBML01000215.1 GCA_005878915.1 Methanobacteriota archaeon
AATCACAGACTCGAATTTTGACGATGCTACTCACTACGAGCTGCCGTTTTTCCCGCACTCCCCGGGCACCGTGGAGCGCGCCACAGTGTCGGGCCTCCAGACCGGGGTACAATATTGGTTCGCCCTCCGCACGGCGGATGAGGTCCCGAACTGGTCTGAGGTGTCGAACAGCCCGTCCAGCGTTCCCAGGGACACCACGCCACCTGCAACTGTCAAGGACCTGTTGGTGGTCTCTGTTGGAAGCTCCTACGTAAGCCTTCGATGGACGGCCCCCGGCGACGACGGGACGACGGGCCAGGCGACGTGGTATGACTTCCGATATAGCACCTCGGGACGGATCACGAATGCCAACTTCCACGCTGCCACTCACTACGAACTACCGTTCTTCCCGCACCCCGCGGGAACGATTGAACAGGCGACAATCAGCGGACTCCGGAGCGGGACTCGATATTGGTTCGCCCTCCGCACGGCGGATGAGGTCCCGAACTGGTCCGGGGTGTCGAACAGCCCGCGGGCCACGACGAAGACCGGCGGGACCGGCGCGGGGGGCACGGGAGCGTGCGATGGGTGCTCCTCGGATTCAATTTGGGATTTCGGCTACGTAGGCGGAATCCCTGGAGTTCTCGTGGCGGGCCTCGTGCTCGCCGTCGGGGTCGGGGGACTCGCATCTTGGCGTGTTGCCGTGCGTCGACGCAACCACCCATCGCCCCGAGGCCGCCGGGCTCCGTCGACACGCTAATCGTGGGATACGCGCTCCTGGGTTCGCTATTAAGATCGCGGACAGGTTCCTGACGTTGGCCTCCGCCCTTAGGCGGGCGGGAGCGAGAACGACGCTCCGCGGGTGCGATCCTCCCGATAGCGGACTAACGTGGCCCCCAAACAGCCAGCGAGAACCGACCGCGGCTTGTCACACTCAACGCCCGGAGGCGTTTATCTCACCGCTTTGTGTGCCCGTCTTATATGCGAAGTGCATCTGCGGAACGGCAGGAGTGCCCTGGGAGGACCTGAGATGGCGAAAGACCCGGTCTGCGGGATGAGCGTTGATGAACGCACTGCAAAGTTCACCACCGCGTACGGCGGGAAGACGTGGTACTTCTGCTCCTCCGCATGCAAAACGACGTTCGAAAAGAACCCGGTGCGGTACGCAAGATGACGCGGGCTCCTCCGATGAATCTTCCGTCCGATGAAGCAGCTGCACAAGGTTCATCTATGGGCGCGGTCGTTCTCGGCGAGGTGACGGCGCTCCGCCTCGTGTGGGAGCAGATGAAGTGGAGCCGCGCCCTCCTCATCCTCCTTGGGCTCACGATATTCTGGACGGCTTCCCTGTTCATCGCGCCGTTAA
Source organism: Methanobacteriota archaeon (assembly GCA_005878915.1). GTDB lineage: Archaea > Thermoplasmatota > Thermoplasmata > RBG-16-68-12 > RBG-16-68-12 > EA-19. The sequence continues at coordinate 1,343 of VBML01000215.1, forward strand.
CAATCGCGCCGAATACCTTTGCGTTTACACTTGGCGGGGCGAACGTGGTGGACCACTGGAACCTGTACCAAGGGGCCGCGTTCAACTGGTACGCGAAGGTGATCTACACCGTGGGCGACGCGCAGTGCCACCAACTGTGGTACCGCTCCCTTTGGATCAACGGGAATCAGTTCCCAATCGATGCCCGCATGACAAGCCTCTACATCTTCGGGGCCTTCGGCCTGTTCTGGGCGATGATGACACAACCCGCGGCCAGCGCGAGCCGAGGAATCGCGAACGCATTCCCTCCCCGAATCCAGCGCTGGGCGGAGAAGGTCGGTGTGGAGAAGTTCGCGGTCCTCGTCGTGTTCCTCGGGATCCTTCCCGTCGGGATCGACGGCTTCACGCAGCTGTTCCAGGCGGTCACGCAGTATGAGAGCACGAACGCCGTCCGCATCCTCACGGGCGTCCCCGGCGGGCTCGTCGCGGGGCTCCTCCTCGGGATGATGGTGAAGGCGATCAAGCAGTTCGATGTCGAGTACCGGAGCATGCGGTTTCGGGCCCCGGTTCCGAGCCTCGACAAAGAGTAATAAGCGCACCCCCTTTGCAACTCTCGTTGTCGAAGAAGGATAAGGCCGCCGAGTGGGCACCTCCCGAGTTCGACGAAGTCAAGTTTATGCACACGGAGATGCGCGCCGCTCGCGCGACGATCGCCGTGGTCCTATGGACGGTCCCCGCGGCTCTACTGAGCTATGGTCTGACGCTGGGAGGCATCGCCGTCGTCGCCTTCTTCGCGGGAATCGGGATGATGTTCCTCCTGAAGTGGATCCTTCCCCTCGTCAAAGTCGACGTCTCGGAATACAAGCGGAAGGACTGGCTCGGCCACGCCGCCACGTTCTTCTTCAGCTGGCTCGCGTTCTGGATCCTCCTGCTGAATCCCCCCTTTGCGGACCTCACGAGCCCGACGATTGTGCGGGTGTCAATCGACGGGAAGGACATAGGATGCCACCCCGACCCGAACGCCGGCGGGAACAACACGATTTCGGTCGTTGCGGGGGATAACGTCGGTGTGACCCGCGTCTCCGCCGGCGTTTTGAACCTTACCTATGCAGGGGGCGTGTGGACGGGCAACCTTAGTAACGGGTCGAAGGACATTGTTGCCTTTGACGCGGCGGGCCACCGCTCGCCCCCGTGCATCGTAACTGTCGCCTAGCGCTCCCAGGGGAACCGCCTGTCGAAGAATGCCGTCAGCGCGTCGATGTGGGAACTGAGGATTGCTTGCGAATCGGTCCGGATG
>VBML01000228.1 GCA_005878915.1 Methanobacteriota archaeon
TCGAGATGAACTGGCCGGCCTGGTAGTCAAAGACCTTCGACTCGCCGTCAAACGTGAAGCGGATCAGGTACGTCTCAGGGTACGGCGTCGCGATGTCGAAGACTTCCTTCACGACGGCGGTGTGTCGCGAGCCTCGAAATCGGATGGGGGGCGCCTTGAACGGAGCGGTGCGTTGCGGGGCTTCTTGCTTGGGCACCGGCTCCCGTTGCATCATGCAACCTCGGGCGACAGTCGAGTTTGATTTAAACATTTGCCTGTTAAGATTCCCGGACGCGAACTGCGGGACTCATCACGTCACAACCTCGTCTCGCGTTCGCAATTCAGGCGTGCTCGACCACCGCCCGCGGTCGGAAGACGTACTCGTACACGACCGCACCGAGGACGCCCCCGAGGAGGGGTCCGATCCAATACACCCACCAGTTGTCATAGAACCCGGAGGCCACGGCGGGCCCGAGCCAACGGCCGGGGCTCATCGCGGCGCCGGTGAAGTACCCGCCGAAGAGCCAGTCGACGCCGACGGTGAGTCCGATCGGGATCGCGCCCAGGGTCTTCGCGGCACCGCGGGGGTCGATGGCGGTCGCGAAGACGACGAACACGACAAGGAACGTCATCAGGAGCTCGAGCAGCATCCCGCCCTCGGGGGTGAGCGCGGTCACGGCGGGCGTCGCCAGGTGCAAGCTGGTGGACACTTGGCCGGGATAGAGCCAACGGAGGACGAAGCCGCCGAGCACACTGCCGATGAGCTGGAACGCGATGATCGCCGCGCCCGTGTCCGCCCGCTGATGCCGGGTGATAACGAGGCCAAGGGATACGGCGGGGCTGATCTGTCCCCCCGAGATGGGTCCCAAGGCCGTCGCCATGACGGCGACGGCGAACGCATGGCCGAACGCCGCGAACAGGATGACGGGCTGGCCTACCGCGCTGGCTGCGAGGACGGAACCCGCGCCTCCCACGACGAGGACGAACGCGCCGACCAGCTCGCCGATCGCCTTCCTCCACCAATCCTCTTCCGTGCGGCCCGCCCCGCTCAGCGATAGTCGGGCGCTATTTATGGTTCTTTATTCGATTGAAAGAATTATAAACGAACGCACGGACCCCGGGCTATGCGATGTATCCCGTGTTCCCGCGGTCGAAGTCGGGGACGATCTCGAACTTCAGGGACTCGGGCTGCCATGCCGCGTCGGGGTATACGATATTCGGAAAGAAACGGCTCACGTCCTCCGCAATCTGCGTGACGAGGTGGCCCTCGCTGAACAAGGACCTGCTGATCTCCAGAGCAAGGGTGCGGCAGCGGGCCTCGTCTATGAAACCGAGGGCGTGGAGGTACTCGTGGAGGAGGACGTGGAACGCGTAGTGCTTGTACAGGTGTGGCTGGGTGTCCCGGATCCGCATCAAAGGGACCTTGTTCATCACGATCACGTTGGAGGCGACGACGTAGAAGGCCCCGAACCAGCCGTTGGGATAGTTGCCGAGGTCTGCGAGGGCGAGCATGAGTCCGCCGCGGGTGCGGCCGAGATATTGGGAGGCCGCGAGCTTCACGACCTCGAACACGTCCGGGAGGGACCGCGCGCGCTCCATCATCTCCGGGAAGTCCACGGCTGAGTCAGAGGCCCGCGGGACTTAAACCCTCGTCGGCGAGAATCATCCGAGGGGCAACAGGTTGATTCCCTCGAAGCCCGCGAAGAGGAAGATCCCGTACCCGATGCTCAGCCCCGCCACGACGACGTTCACAATCCGTCGCACCTTTCCTTCCCCCCACCGGAGGATCGGGTAGCTGAGCCCGAGGCCGAACAGGATCATCCCCGCGACGACTCCTAGGCTGAACATACCCACGCCGACGAGGAGCCCCTGAATCGTGAGGGTCGCGATCCCGAACGATGCCACGAGCAGCACCAGGATCTCATCATTGCTGGCGAGGCCATGGACAATCCCAATCCCGAACATCGTGCCGTGTTCCCTGTACCGCCGTAGGTGCCAGTGCGAGTGGTGATGCGCCTCGCTCCCGTGTTCGTGGGAGTGATCGTGCAGGAACCCGAGCCGAATGAGGGCCTGAGCGATTCGGCGGGAGAGCCCGAACTCCAGCAACAAACCAAGAACGCCGATTGCGATTAGCATGACGGCAACGGCGAGCTCGAAGTTACTAACGAACCCGGCGAGGAACGTCGCGCCCAACAGGAACAGAGTGACGGTGATGACGGACGCCGTGAGCATGTGGCCCGCCGCCCAGGTCACGCTCATCGTCGTGGTGCGGCGGAGGTTCGCGCTCCGCGTAAGCAGGTTCGACACGGCGACCAAGTGGTCCGCATCGTAGCTGTGCTTGAACCCCAGGGCGAGGGCGAGTGCGAGATATGCGAGGAACTCGAGGGCCATTGAATCAACAATTCGACGCGTTATCGGCGAGTAACACCCGCATGATGCGGGTAACACGGCTTAAGCATTGTCCGTCGGCTTCATGCCGCCCGTAGCACGTATGCCCCCCGGGGGTAACACGTGTCCGTTGAACAAATCGGCGTTTCCCTGGAGGGACCGCTCCTCACGACGTCGGCATGGTGACCCACCGGATCCTCCATCGGCAGCACGACTTCCTCGGGTCCATCCGGGCGACGGCTCACACGCATCTGAACGAGGAGACATGCCTCGAGGTCCTCATCGTGGCGGGCGAGGCGAAACGCGTCGCGGAGCTCACGGACCGCCTGCGAACCGTCAAAGGCGTCCTGTTCGCAGAGACCGTCGTCGCGAGCCCGAACGTGCGGTGACCCGCGGATGTGAATACCGGTCGTGGGAACGCCGTTGAAAGGTTTATCCGGCAGGAAATCGACGAGCCGACCCGATGGAAGTTCCCCTCGCGTATGCGGCGTCACGACGACATCGGAGCCCTCCGACCCTACCGTTCGGCTGGGGTGCCGTGACGGTTCTCCTCGTGGGAGCCGGCCTGCTGATTGGCGGCATCGTGATGATCCTCTACGGGATGCTGGGCTTCTTGATGGGCACAATCGGGGCGGCCACGAGCGGCTCCTTCTCCGTCGGGGGCTTCTTCCAGACTTTCTTCGGGGCAATCATCCTATTCGTCATCGGCGGCGTCCTCGCGGGAATCGGCGGGTGGCTCGTGCGACTGTGGTGGATCTTCCTCCTCATTGGGGCCGTGACCGGCGGCGGGAGCGGCGGGGACACGGTCCGCGCGCGAGATGAGATGAGAGCCGGCGATGTACGAGTCCGATGCCGCGCATGCGGCCGCCTGAACCCGGAGGAAGCGCGGTTCTGCCTCTCGTGCGGACAAGCCGTCTGAGCCGCCCGGTCTCCATACGGAACCTATTTGAGCGATTGCGGGAAATCGCGGGCCGTGGGCCTCCTAATGCGCTTCGCGTCCCAGTGGGTGGCCGGGGAGACGATGGCGGACGCGATCGCGCGGGCGGAGGAGGCGAACCACCGCGGACTGGGTACGATCCTGAACCTCCTCGGGGAACACCACGCCGAACAGGCCGCGGTTGACGCGGCGGTGGATGAATACATCGACCTCCTCGAAACGATCAGCGCGAGAAAGATGGACGCGTGCCTCTCGATCAAGCCCACCCAGTGCGGGATCATGGCGGGCGAGGACGCGTACTGGCGGAGCGTGAAGCGGATTCTCGAACCCGTGCGGGCCATGGACGGATTCCTGTGGATGGACATGGAGAGGTCGGCGTTCACGGACCCCACGCTGGCTGTGTACCGACGGGCCCTCGCCGAGTACCCGA
>VBML01000229.1 GCA_005878915.1 Methanobacteriota archaeon
CGGCGGCATCGTGCGGCTCGTCAAGGGCGCGTACCGGGAGGCGCCGCCCAAGGGGATGGCGAATCGTCAGGAGACGGACGCGAACTACCGCAAGCTCTTGGACATCCTCTTCGAGCGCAAGGGTCGGTTCGCGGTGGGGACCCACGATTCCGCGATGATCGAGCACGCGATCGAGAGGAGCCATGGGGACCACGGCCGGTTCGAGTTCCAGATGCTGCTCGGCGTTCGCGACCCCCTGAAGGACGACCTCGTG
>VBML01000003.1 GCA_005878915.1 Methanobacteriota archaeon
TCTCGAACAAGCGGGGGCTCAGCCTGATCGAGTCGAAGATCCGCCGTCTCTCCCGATACTACAGGGAAGAGGGTGTGCTCCCTGCGGATTGGGATTACTCCCGCACCGTCGCCGAACTTCAGGCGAAGTGAGGCGGGGCCGTGGCCCGGAGCCTGGCGGAGATCGTCCCGAAGGAGCTGTTGGACCGGGTCCGCAAGGGGGTCGACCTCGTGAGCGGGGTGTCCCGCGTGCGAATCCTCGGTCACTACGACCCCGATGGGACGACGAGCGCGGCGGTCCTCGCACGCGCGATGACGCGGGCGGGGAAGGCGTTCCATGCGTCCACGTCCACCGTGATCGACAAGGACCTCGTGGCGCGGCTTGCGGGGGAGTCGAACGAGCTCGTGATCATCAGCGACATGGGATCGGGCCAGCTCGACCGCGTCGAGGGCCTCCCGTGCCCGACGATCGTCCTCGACCACCATGCGCCCCTCCGCGACTCGGAGAAGGTCGTCCACGTGAATCCCGCCTTGTTCGGGATCGACGGAACCCGGGAGGCGTGTGGCTCGACGACGACCTGGCTCCTCGCCCTCGCCCTCGATGATCGGAACTGGGACCTCGCCGGCGTCGCGATGGCGGGAGCGATCGGCGACATGCAACACCTCGGGGGCTTCGCGGGGCTGAACGCGGCCCTCTTCGAGGAGGCCGTCGCCCGCAACGTCCTCTCCCGGGAGCGCGGCCTCGCGCTGATTTCGGCTCCGGCGGAGGAAGCCCTGACCCGGTGCATCATCCCGTACTTCGTCGGCATCTCCGGACGCCCTGAGGGCGCCCGCAAACTCCTCGCGGAGCTGACGATCGACGCCCAGGTCCCGGTGAGCGAACTCGTCCCCGAGGAACGTCGCCGCCTGACGTCCGTCCTCGCGACGATCCTGCTGAAGCAGGGCGCGGAGGCCGAAGCGGTGGAGGCCCTCGTTAAGGAGAAATACTGGGCCGCCGCCGACGGCGTCTACGCAGACGAGCTGAGCGCGTACGTCGACGGATGCGCCCGCCTCGGGTTCGAGGGCCTCGGCCTCGCCCTCTGCCTGGGGGACAAAGAGGCGTTCGCCCGCGCGGACGCGATCCGAAAGGAGTTCGACGACCGGCTCCTTTCGTACCTGCACAAGCTCGAGGCGGACGGCCCCTTCACGAAGAAACATGTCCAGTTCTTCTACACCGACGAACCGTCGCTCGCGGGTTCCGTCGCACAGATCGGGATGAACTACTTCCTCGACCCGATGAAGCCGACGTTGGGCCTCAGCGTGATGGACAAGAGCACGAAGGTCTCGGCGCGGGCGACGAAGCGCCTCGTGTCGAAAGGCCTTGACCTCGCCGTCGGGTTGCGGGAGGCGGCCGCGGAATTCGGAGGGAACGGGGGAGGTCACAATATCGCAAGCGGCGCGACCGTGCCGAAGGGCAAGGAGGAGAAGTTCCTCGGCCTCGTCGACGAGATCGTCGGCCGCCAACTTACGCCGAAGCCTGAGGCTTAGGCCGGGCGACTCCGAAGCTCCGCCATGGCGGTGCGGAGGAGGTCCACGAGAATGTCCTCGCACTTGTCGCTCGTCACGGGGTCCGGCAGGTCGCGGTACGCCGCTGTCAACGCATCGAGAGACCGGATTCCGCGGACCTTCGCGAACTCGGTCGCCTCCTTGCTCAGCGGGTCCGACCCTTTCACAAGCCCATGCCGCTCGAGGTTCCCGAGGGAGAACGCAATGTCGAGGAGCCCGAAGACCTCGTCCCAAGCGTTCCCGCTCATCGCCATCGCGTTGCGGATCCAATCGGCGAAGAACCCGCGACTCCGCTCGCCGATCACGAGGGGGATGGCGAGATCGTCCGCGTAGATGTCCTCCATGTGTCCGACCGCGGAGCGGGCAAGCCGAGGAAACCCGCGGGCGAACGCCCGCGGAACCGTCACGCGGGCCATCGCCGCATCGTGGACGCGCCGGTCGTGCGACGGGTGGCCCGCCTCCGTGCGGGCGATGTGGCCCATCTCGTGGGCAATCAAGCCCGCGAGCATGTCGCTCTTCGTGGCCCGGAGGGAGAGGTGGATGAGGTGGCCCTCGTTCGGGCGGGACTGCGTCGCTCCCATGATTGGCATCTCCTCGACGACAACGCTGACCGGCCACTTTGCGGCCCGCCCCGCCTTTGCGTATGCGGCATGTACCGCTGCGAACTCGGAACGAACCCCGTCAAGGTCCGCCCGTCCCGTGGCGTCGCGGAGCCCCTGAAGCGCGAGCCTCCCTCCCAACGTCAGTACTTGTCCAAGAGATTCGAGACCTCTTGCGTCTCCAGGTCCATCTTCACGACCGGGGACTCGACGACCTCGACGTTCCGTTCGAGCAGGGCGAGCTCCTTCTCCTCGAGCGCGTCCGGCGAGACCGGCAGGATGAGGGTCGACCGCCCTTGCATCACGAATTCGTTGACGTGCTCGACGAACATGAGGGTCTGCAGGAACCCATTGTTGATCGAGAGGTACTCGAGGCCGTCGAGGAGGACGACGCCGAGGCCCTGGTTCTCGTCAACGAAGCCCGAGATCAACTTCGCAAGGGACCCGATCGCGGTCGGGTTGTGGTAGTCCTCGCCGGGCGTGTGGCTGAGCCAGATGATCCGCTCCCTGGAGATGGACCGCTCCCTCCGGACCCGCTCCGGGTACTGGCGGGTGATGATCAGGCCGGGCGTGCCTCCCTGCGTGAGCATCGAGAACAGCCGGTAGCTGAGGTCCGGCTTCTTCTCCTTCACGAGATAGCAGGCGCCGGGGCCGAGGGGCATCGCGCTCCCGCTCTCTCTCACCTGCTCAACCGTGGATCCCATGGAGCCCCTCGACCGTGCCCGCCGTCCCATCCCGACCTACTGTATGGACCGGCGTCGCTTTAACATTGCCTCGATATTATCAGAAAGGAGTTTAGCGGGAATCCCCGGGAGGGAGATCATCGTCGTCTTCCCGACGACGCCCTCCCCGCTCTTCTTCGCGTCGATCAATCCCATCGCGTCGAGATCTTGGAGGTACTTCCAGAACTGCGTGTGGGCCCGCCGCTTCTCCCGGAACTCCTCGCACACGAGCCCGTACGCGTCCTCCGCCTCGCCCGTCGTGATGTACGTCTTCCTCCGGATCCGGCGGGCGATCCCGAGGAGCACGAGCTTCTGGGGCCGGTCGGTCTCCGCCAGGCGTTCGTGGAGGTCGCTCTGGGTCACACTCGCCTTCGCCCCCCGGACGTTCTCCGGCGTGATCTCGCCCGCGAACTCCTCGTCCGCGAGGGCGCCCGCCCGCTCCAAGAGGTCGATCGCGTACCGCGCGTCCCCGTACTCCGACGCGACGTCCGCGATGAGGTCGACGATGTCCCGGTCCAACGTCCCCGGATGAAGCGCCAGGTCCACCCGGGTCCTCAGGATGTCCTCCAGCTCCTCCTTCGAGTACTTCGGGAACTCCACGGCGTTCGTCCGGCGGAACGTGCTCATCGAGGCCGCATCGAGCCGGTCGATCGCCTCCCACCGCTGGGAGATCAGGATCATGGACACGTTCCCTTTCCCCATCTCCTCGCCAAACCGGGAGAACGTGTACACGAGCTCGGACCCGCTCTTCTTGAGGAGGACATCGACCTCGTCCAGGATGATGACGAGGTGGACCTGCTGCTTCTCCAGCCATTTCCGGAGGGAGTCGATCTTTTCGGGGATCGAGAACCCGCGGTCCGGGAACCTCGCGTCGAAGTGCTTCAGGATGTGCAGGAGGACCGCGTCGTCGCCCATCTTCTGCCGGCAGTTCACGTGGACGTGGTCGAGCCCCCGGCCCTGTTTGTTCGCGTACACGCGGAAGTCCTCGCAGAACCGCTTCGCCGTGTGCGTCTTCCCGGTCCCGACGGAACCGTACAGGAACGCGTTCGCTGCGAGCCCGCTGTCCCCGACCGGGCGGAAGATCGAGAACATCCGCTGAAGCTGGCCCTCGCGATGGGGGAGCTTCTCCGGGAGGTAGTCGAAGGAGACCTTGGCCCGGTCCTTGAACACCGAGGGCCCCGTGCGGAAGCTCATCCTGCGTTGATACGAAACGGTGCGAATAAAAGCTTTGGCGGTGAACCCCGATGGCAGGTCGGATGGCTGGCCGGGAGACGTTCTTCTGCTACGCGTGCAACCGCCGCCACGAGGCGGCCTCCGCGACCGGTCGCAGCCACGCGCGGTACGACATCGACGCGGACGCATCGACGTCGGCCGTGCAGGCCCACATCCGGGAGTTCTACCTGCAGACGAAGGGGGTCCAAGCCGCGCTCCGCATCCTCGGCTTCGCGGACGTGCGAATCCACCCGCCGCGGTTCGGCAGCGGGTGGCCCCAGCGGGAGGAGGTCGAGCATCGGTTCCGGGCGCTCGTGAAACGCCATCATCCGGACGCCGGCGGCGACGCCGATGAGTTCCGGCGAATCCACTGGGCCGTCGAGATCCTGCGTCGCTATCGCCCACGCGAATAGGGCGCCCCGCTCCCGTCGACGGATGCTCACGTCGATACGGACGGCGGCAGGTTCATGCCCTCATGGGGCGTCGCCGGGGGCCGATGACCCGGGGCGCCGCAGCGCACTTCTCCCTCAAGCGGACGGAGTTCGATCCGTACTACACGCTCCTCCTCGGCGTCATCCAGAACCAAGGCCTCCTCGTCGCGGACGTGGACCGTTCGGAGGACCGAGCACTGATGAAGGCCCTCCCGCGCTCCGGCATGGGGCCCGGGGTCGAGCTCGAGCTCCGGAGGCGCACGAGGGGCGTCGACGTCCATGTGCTCGTCGCGCCCCACGAGGACTTCCCCGCGCAGAAAGGCCGGTTCCTCATGCACTCGCGGCACTTCGCGTTCCTGCACAAGGACGCCGCCAGCGCCCGGACGCTCTCGGAGATCATGCCCGCACTGCGACGGACGGAGACCCAGCGGCCACTGGACCCGCACTTCGCCGCCACGCCGAGCCACATCCCCAACTGGATCTTCTTCAACATCCGCGGCGGCGGCGCGATGACCTGGTTCCTCGGTACCGCGATCGGGACGATCGGCGCCGCGTACCTCTTGTTCTGGGCCCCTGACGGTCCGTATCGATACAACGGTTATCTCATCGGCGCATTCCTTCTCGTTCTTGCCCCGTGGTGGTCTGGGATGTGGGCGCGGTCCGCCACCCGCGGATTCGTCGCCGCCTTCGTCACCGTCGTGATCCCGGTCACCCTTTACGTCATCGCAGCCCTCGGATGGGGGCTCACGGGTCTGCGTCGCGACCCCGGGGTCTACACAATCGATACGTTCCTCGCTTCTTTGACGGGTTCCGCGGGGATGGTCGTCCCTCTCCTCCTCGGAATCCTCGCCGCCGGGGTGGGCGCGATCGCGGGAATCATCGGCGGGAGAATCTTCCCGAATCGAATGAAACATCCGCAATCCTCGGAACTTATTTGAGCGGCATTCTGCTCCCGCGGGCCGATGCGCAAGTCGGACCTTCTTCGACGTCCCGTGCGGGACATCGAGATCCGAGGCGGGAAAGGGGTCGCCGACCTTGTGGTCCAAATGGAGGGGGCCGGCGGCTTCACCGCGAAGAAGGTCGCGGTCGGCGTCGACATCCTGAGGACGATGTTCACAGACCCGCGGTGCACGACGTTCCTATCGTTCCCCGCGGCGCTCGTCGCGACGGGCGTGCGCGGGGTGTTACGGACTCTCGTCGAGCGCAAGCTCGTCGACGTCGTCCTCACGACGTGCGGGACCGTGGACCACGACCTCGCGCGTGCGTGGCGGGACTATTACCACGGCGAGTTCGAAATGGACGACGTCGCGCTCCACCGCCTCGGACTGAACCGGCTCGGGAACATCCTCGTGCCGAACGAGTCGTACGGGATCATTCTCGAGGCGAAGCTCCAGCCCTGGCTGCGGGACATGTACAACGGGCGGACGGCGTGGTCCACGAAGGAGCTCCTCTGGGAATTCGGCCGCCGCGTGGGAGACAAGAGTTCGATCTTGTACTGGTGCTCTCGGAATAAAATTCCCGTCATCGTGCCGGCGATCACGGACGGGGCGGTCGGCTACCAGCTGTGGTCGTTCTGGCAGGAGCACCAGGACTTCCGCATCGACGAGTTCCGGGATGAGAGGGACCTCTCGGACATCGTGTTCCCCGCGAAGCGGACGGGAGCGCTGATGATCGGGGGCGGCGTCTCCAAGCATCACACGATCTGGTGGAATCAGTTCCGGGGCGGGCTCGACCTTGCCGTCTACATCACGACCGCGGCGGAGCACGACGGGTCGTTGAGCGGCGCGCGCCTTCGAGAGGGGATTTCCTGGGGCAAGGTGAAGGAGACGGCCCGCCAAGTCACGATCGAGGGGGACGCGTCTGCACTCCTTCCGCTGATGATCGCAGCGGCCCTCGAGACCCGTCGCTAACCGATGTGACCGGAACAACGGCGGGACGACGAGCCCTCACTTGACCAAGTAGTACCCGGCGGCCTTTTCCCGCGCGCGGCGTTTCGCATAGCCCTTGGACTCGAGCTCCTGGAGGGCGGACAGGACCATCCCCTTCGGGAGCTTGACCATCTTCGTGATCGCGTCCGCGTCGCGCATCTTGTCCTCGGAGGTGACCCCCGCGGATTTCATGGTGTCATACACCTTCGATGCGCGGTCCGATGTGTCCTCGGGCAACCTCGAATCCTCTGGAGGCGGTGGTAGTAGCGTGCGATTAATAAGCTTTCCCCGGTGTTGTGCCTCCTGTGCCCGGCGCATGCAAGGATGTCCTCGCGGACCTGATCGGAAAGTTCGGTCGGCCTCCAATCATCCAGCGGACGCTCCCCGTCGAGGCGGGGAAGATCAAGGATACTTGGCGGGTGGCCGCATGGGTCGCCGGTGGACTCGTGTTCGACGACGATGGACGGATCGTCCTTGTCAAGCATCATCCGGGCGTCGGGTGGGAGGACGTCTGGGTCCCGCCAGGAGGGCTGCTCGAGTCCGGCGAAACCGCCGACGACGGGTTCCGGCGGGAGGTGCGCGAGGAGACAGGCCTCGAGGTGGACGATCTCCACGTCACGAGAATCTTCAACAATGCGTACGAGGAGCCAGGGGGAAAGCGGTACCCGTTCTACTTCGTGCAATTCGTGTCGCGCGCCACCACGCGCGACCTCCGCCCGGACGATGACGAGGTCCGGGAGGCCCGGTGGTTCGATGCGATGCCGAAGGACATGGCCTTCCGCGACGACTATCTCGAGGACTACCGCCGAAGGCGGGAGAACCTCCACTGACCCGACACCGCGTCCTTCGCCTTCCCCTCTCGCAATCGGTTCGGCCGGCGCCTAACGGTTTCCACCGCCACAAATAGCAGAGACGGGGAGTGCCGGGCATGTTCGGCAGCGGCGTGCGTCTCGAACTCGGTGGGAGATTTCGCGGCGTGGGGATCGACTCGGTTCGTGCCCTGCAGGCGGGTCTTGCGAGCCTCCTCTTCCTGTTCACGACGCTCGCCACCTTCGGTCCCTGGTTCTCCCTCCCTCTCGCCATCGCGCTGACGGGAGCCTCTGTCGCTTCGGGGTTCGCCGGCGTCTACTGGTCCCATCGCGCGACCCACAGCGCGCGGAGACATCCGTGGGAGCTCGGTCGGGTCTACGGGAGAGTCGGCTGGTTCGCTTCCCTGATCGGCATCATCGTCTCCGCCTCTCTCAACGGCCTCGTGTTCATCGCTCTCCATCCCCTCGGATGGATTGTCGCGATCGTGCTGATCCTCGCGTTTCTCGCCATCCACGCGGGAACGGGCACGAAGGAGGAGCTCTTCCTTGCACGGCTCAACCCCGTTCAACGGACGGCCGCATGCGTCGTTTGCGGGCGGCGCGCCCTGGTCGCGGGTGGCCACTGGCGGCGCGTGGGGTGGACCTGCGTGGCATGCGCACCCCGACGCCATCACCAAGTCGTGCACAAAATCCTGCGGGCGTCCGTAATCCTCTGCTTCGTCGGGTTCACCGTCCTCGCCACGACGGGGCAACGTTCGCTCGCGTTCTGTGAGATTCTCGAGCTCGCATCCGACGTCCCGACGGAGGTGCGGGGGACGCAAGTCGAAATCGGACTCACGGAGGGATTCGCGCGGATCGTGATCATCAAGGAGTTCTTCAACCCGAGCGACCGACTGAAGGAGGGCCAGGTGTTCTTCCCCTTAGAGAAGGGGCACGAGCTGATCACGGACCTGAGCCTGAAAATCGGGAACGTCGTCTACCATTCCTCGGCGTCTGATAGGCAGGAAGGGCTCGACGATTTCCTGGGCGCGCTAGCGAACGGGAAGGACGCTGCCCTAGTTCAATACGACCCCGCCCGCGACGTGTACTGGATCGCCGTGACGATCCCCCCGAAAGAGAGCCGGACGACGGTGACGACCCTAGAGATGCCCCTCACGAAGCGGGACGGCCTTTACGAATACGACTACCGCCTCTCCGTTGACGCGCGGCAGAGCACGCAATATCTGCGCCTCCACGCGACCGTGCAGACATCGGCCCCCCTCGAGACCGTACAAGTCCCAAGCCACCCCGGCCTCGCGTTTTCCCGCCGCGGGATGAATGCGGCGGAGGCGTGGATCAACTCCACAGAAGAGGCAGGTGGGAGGGACCTAACAATTCAATTCCGATCCTCGGGCCCCTCGATCGGTCAACAGGTCGTGACGAGGACCGTCGATGACGCGACGGTCCAGGAGAGATACGTCCGGTTCTCCGTGGATGTGCGCGATCCGGCGTTCGCCGGATCCCTCCGACCCCTCCCGCGATCATTCCTCTTCCTGGTGGACGCCTCCGGGAGCATGGGCATCAGCAACCGATGGTCCCTCGCTAGTGACGCGGTCCTGCGGTTAGGGCAAAGCCTCGGGCCCAGGGAGTCGTACGCAATCGCGGCATTCCAAGGCAAGAAGGTCATCACTCAGTCGGACGTCCCCCATCAATGGACCCGCGACTCCGAGGGAGATGTCGCAAGGTTCTTGGAGTCTATCCACCCCGCGGGGAGCACATCGCTGACGGTCGCAGTCCCCACCGCTGAACGATGGGCCCGAGACGCTGCGGCCGGTGGCCAACAACCGATTCTCTTCCTCCTCACCGATGGCCATCCGACGATCGACTCCGACGGGGGGGTGGAGTCCGCCGTCCGACAGGTGGTGGGCGCGATTCGCGTCCCCGTCCTCGAGAGCGTCAAGACCGCGTTCACGGGGGGAGAGGGAATCGTGTTCGCGTCCCCGAACACGCAGGTTGTCATCCAAGGCGGCGAGGTCGTCGCCGTCGCGAAGATGTCGGGAGGGGCGACCGACCCGCTATCGCTCGATGTCTCCGGGAGCGGACCGGCGGGCGACGAACGTTTCCTGACTCGTGATTACGCCAGCGGGGAAATCCCGCTCCAGCCGCTCTTGAGGAAGCAATGGGTTCTCTTCCGTGTTCACGCCCTCCTAGTGGAAATCGAGGCGACCGGAGATCCGGCCACCGTCGCGGAACTCAAGGCGTTTGCGACGGCGAACCGGATCGTGACGCCGTACACATCCCTCGTCGTCACGATTCCACGGACGAACCCTGGGACCCCAGCTACGGAGGGCTCGACCGCATTTGATCTCGCGGGCTTTGACCCGTTCGGCGGGGGACTTCTCACGGGCCCCGGTTCCGCGCCCCAGGGCCTCCAAGGTCCTGGGTCGACTTCGACCGCGGCGGCGCCGCCCTTCGCCTTCACGACCCCCCTGGACCAGCAGGCCCGAGATGCCCGCGCCTACTGGGACGACGTCGGCAACGACCTCAGTGTTGAGCATGAAGTCGACCGCTACGTGCGTGTGGACTCCCCTGAATACCAAGCCCTTGGGCTCAATGAAGGGGTTCCGCGCTTCCAGGGTCGCGATCTAACGATCGTGGAAAACGATGGGGAGCTCATCGGGATTTACCGTGGACGACTCGACCCCTCGAGTGCACTCCTAAGCGTCCTCTGGAATGTCTTCTGGGGAACCCTTGCCGCCGCAACGCTGTGCGCGTTTGTCGAAGTCCGGAAGCGGGCGCGCGACGCAGGTCGCCGAAAGATTCCGCGCTACTTGGTAGGCGAACCTTGAAGAAAGGGAATCACGATGCGGACTGCCACGAGGGAATGCAACCACTTCTGATCTTTAGTGTCGCTGCAGTACTGCTCCCCACGGCATCCTCCGCGGGACCGCTGCCATTCCTGACTTCAGAGGCTGGAGTTGACTTCGACGTCAGTTGCTACCCGGACATCCCGGGGACCTGGATCTGTTCCTTTCAAGCCACGATACAAGATTCATCGCTCGTTTTTCTCCGCTGGGACCTGAACGGGAATGGCATCTACGATTATCCAGACCAAACCGGGGGAGGCCAATTGGGCAAGTGGGTCACGGATCACCATGTTGCCCCTCAGTACGACCATGAGGGCTCGTGGCCAGTTTGCCTCCAAGGCTGGGACGGATACGATGTGGCGGATGGACGCCCCGCGGGGCCCGTTGTCTGCCACAATCTTGCGCTCGGTGGGACCCTGTTCATCTTTCCGGCCGAATGGGACCGGAGGTCAGCCGGGCGCGCCACCGCAAGCTGGGAATTACCCGCAGGTTACGAACTCCCAGCGGGACGAGCCTCTTCTGTATTCCTCGTCGTCGTACCGTCTCACGACAAGGTCCCAGCGATTCCGTTTCCTTGCAGAAAAATCCTCTACGAACCGCCGGTCTGTACATTCCGCTTGGACCTCGCGACCATGAGCGCGACATTCGGACTCGGGAACCACAGTGTGTTTGTTGCCGGCAAGGCGGGCGACGGACGTTTCTTCTCGCACCCCGCTGCGATTAGAATCTTCTGAGGAGAGCACGACTGCGACCATCGCCCAAGACGTCGTCCGCCGCGGGCCCGTTCGCCCTTCGAAAGCAGACGACTCGGTGGGAACCGGCGTGAACTCAGGTCACGATGCCGACGGATAGGCCGGCGGATGCTCGCGATTGTCACGCCGCCATACTTATTGTCCGGCTGCGGATAGCCTTACAGGATGGCCCGCGAGAAGTCAGTCGGTCTTGGCCTGGCGCGGGCAGAGGGTTGGCGGCTGGACGCGCGCTCTCCAGTTCGCGTGTATTCGAAGGGAGGTACGAACGCACCCACGCTTGAAGGCGGACACTGGTGGTGGCATTGGCGGCGTTGAGATGAAGGACCGGAAATTCGGAACCTGGGGGACGAGGTGGGCTGGGATTGCGCTCGCACTGTGGCTGTCGCTCGCACTGAATGGGGTTTCAATTCTCCCGGTCGCCGCCGAGCCGTGGTCCGGCATCTTGGACCCCTCGCGGGCCATCGACTGGAGCCGGGCGGGAATCCCGGGAGGGATTCCGAACCGCATGACGATCTGTGCGACCCTGAATCCCGGCAGCACCGCGGTGGAGATCAACGACGCGATCGTGGTGTGTCCCCCGGGGCAGGTGGTCCTCCTTGCCGCCGGGACGTTCAACCTCTCGGCGGGAATCAACATGAAGAGCGATGTGACGCTCCGCGGCGCCGGGGCGAATCAGACGAAGTTGGTGTTCGCCGGTACGACGCCGTGTGACCGCGGGCCCCCGCCATACCCGGTCATCTGCATCAAGGGGAGCTTCAACTGGGCAGGAGGCGTCGAGAACTCCGCGGACTGGACGGCCGGCTACGCAAAGGGCACGACGGTGCTCACGCTGAGCAACACGGCGAACCTGCGAGCCGGCGAAAGCATTCTGATCCTCGATCAGGTCGATGACAGCGTCGATGGCGGCGACATCTACAACTGCGGGGTCGCTGGCGCTCCTCTCAGTCCCCGCAGGCCTGGTGGCCCACGACGGTCATGAGGAGGGCGGGCATCGAGAACATGACGATCCAGCCTCCCGACGGAGCGGGAGGCATCATCATCACGAACGCGATGGAGTGTTGGATCCAGGGCGTGCGGTCCGTCAAGGTCGCCCCTCCCGGGGGGCCCGGGGGAGGGCGGAACCACGTCTGGTTGACGCTGACCCGCGGCAACGAGATCCGGACCAACTACTTCTTCGGGTCCGGCGGCGAGTCGCAGAGCTACGGCGTGGAATGGTATCCCGGCTCGGACAATCTTGTCGAGAACAACATTTTCCAGCATGTGACGTCGCCGTTGCTCGTCGGCACCGGAAGCGGCGACGTGATCTCGTACAACTTCTCGATCGACGACCTATACAATCTGGGCGGGGGCACCTGGATGCAGCCGACGTATGCCTCTCACAACGGCGGCGACGCGATGCTCCTGATTGAGGGCAACGACGGGCTTGGAATGTACACGGACAACATTCATGGCACCCATCATTTCCTGACCTTCTTCCGCAACCACTTCTACGGCGACCCGGCGAAGACGGCGAACACGGCGACGATGCATCTCTTCCGGTACTCCCGGTTCTTCAACATCATCGGCAACGTCCTCGGTCGAACCGGATACTACACGACGTACGAGACGAATCTCACGACGGATGACGTGGACATCTATTCGTTCGGGCAGCCCTATCCGGGCTTAGCCGGCGATTCGCGCACCAAGGAGACCGCGATGCGGTGGGGCAACTACGATACGGTGAGCACAACGTCCCGCTTTGACAGCGCTGAAGTTCCGTCGGGGCTGGCGAATTTCGCGAATCCGGTCCCCGCCACGCAGGCGCTACCGCCGTCGCTGTATCGATCCCCCAAGCCCAGTTGGTGGGGGACGGGGTCGTGGCCTGCCATCGGCCCCGACGTCGTGGGCGGCGACATCCCCGGCTACGCGGGGCACGCGTACAAGATCCCGGCCCGCCGTTGCTATGAGAAATCCGCGATCGATCCCGCCTACGGTAGCATCAACGTGCGTCTGTTCGACCCAGCAGCGTGTTACGAGACTTCCGCCCCGCCGCCCGACGTCCCGAGAGGCTGGTGGCCGGAAACCCTGTTCGGGATCGATACGAGGATCCTGCTCCTCGCCGTCGTGGCGGGGATCATCGTGATCCTGGTCGTCGCGCGCCGACGGTCCCTGCGCCGCTCTCCCTAGGATTTTGCGGCGACCATCAAAGCGACCCGACAGCGGCAGATTTACATAACTTTAAGTAAGCGTGCCGCCATTTGTCAGACAAAGCTCCAGAAAACGTCGGACAAGGCAGGAGAAGAGCATGGCGTCGGAGAGCGAGCGGGTGACGATCCGAATCCCGCCCGAGAAGATCCAGCAGCTCCACCAACTCGTGAAGCAGGGCGAGTTCGACACGATCTCCGACGCGATCCGCGCCGCGATCGACAAGTTCATCGACCAGCAGTTTGCGCCCGACTACCTGCGGAAGCTGACGATCGACCTGCCGAAGGGCAATGTCGTCGAGCTCCAGCACCTCGTCAAGCAGGGCGACTCCGTGAGCGTGGAGGACGCGATCCGCAACGCGGTGCGGGAGTACGTCCGACGGCGGGTCACGAAGGCGATCGAGAAGGTGGAGCGGTAGCGACCCTCGCCCTCGCAACGAGGTCGGGCCGGGATGCACACCGCGGCGACGCGCGCGCCGCCGCAGGACGGGATGGGAACGGCGAACGCCACGGGATGGGAAGCGAG
>VBML01000231.1 GCA_005878915.1 Methanobacteriota archaeon
GAGCCGCAACGAGGAGAGGTCGAATCGATCCTCCGCATCCTGCATCTGGAGCATGGACGCGTAGAGAGTTGCAACGCCAAAGAACAGGGTGGGGCGGTACCGCTCAAGGACTTGAAACACCGCCTCCGCGGTGGGCCGGCCCGAATACAGGACCGCCTCCGCGCCGACGCGCATCGGGAAATACATGTTGTTGCCGAGACCATACGCGAAAAACAACTTCGCCGCCGAGAACGTCCGATCACGCTCCGTGATGCCGAGCACCTGCAACGCGTAGGCGTCGGAACACACGACCATGTCGTGATGCAGGTGGACGGCCCCTTTCGGAAATCCCGTCGAGCCCGACGAGTATAGCCAGAAGGCGACGTCGTCCTTCGAAGTGTCCGCGGGCTCGAGGCTCCGGGAGGCCTTCGACGCCCATGACTCGAACTGAAGATGATGACGCTTCGCGTCTCCCACCACAACCACGTGTTTCAAATGCCTCGCTTGAGCGAGGGCCGGGCCCGCCTCGACGAGCAGGGGTTCCGAGACGATCGCGACCTGCGCGCGGCTGTCGTCGAGGAAAAACCGGTAGTCGGCCGCACGCATGAGGGTGTTCACAGGCACGGGCACCGCACCCGGCTTGATCGCGCCGAAGAACGAGGCGACGAATTCAGGGCCATCAAGAAGAATCAGGAGGACACGGTCCCCCATCTGAACGCCGAGATCGAGGAGCGCGTTGCCGACACGATTCACGGATTCGAAGATCTCCCCGTAGGTAACGACGCGGGCCTCCTGGTAGAAGGCGGGTCGGGCTGCACGGCCTTCCACGACGTGACGATCGACGAAGAACGCCGCTGCATTGAACCGATCCGGAATCGAGGCGGGTGGCTCTCCCATGACCTCCCCGGTCGCGAATGGGGAGCGGGGCCGCAAGAAGGTTGCGGAGGCAGAAGGGGTAAGAAGCCCTCAGGACTTGCTGGCTTCAATGGCCGGATCCTACGGAAGCCAGAGCATGTCGGAGTCACTTCGCACAGTGCTCGTGCGGCGACCCGACGCGTCCTTCGGTCGGGCCAACCCGAAACGATGGGGCTACCAGGCAAAGCCGAATCTTGCTGCCGCCCAGAAGGAGCACGACGGACTCGTCGAACTGCTGAAGCAATCCGGTGTCGAGGTCCGGTATCACGAGACGCCGCAACCGGGACGGGCGGATTCAATCTTCGTGCACGATCCCGCGATCGTCACGGACGGCGGGGCGCTCATCCTCCGGATGGGGAAAGAACTCCGGCGCGGGGAAGAGGCCTCCATGGCACAGGCCCTGAGGACGGTCGGCGTCCCGGTCCTCGCCAGCCTGCAAGGCGATGCGACCGCCGAAGGCGGCGATCTCCTATGGGTGAACCACGACGTCCTCGCTGTGGGCCAAGGATTCCGCACCAACACCGACGGATTGAGACAGATCCGCGAAGCCATGAAACCGATCGGGGTCGACGTGGAGTCGGTCCCACTACCGTACTTCCGGGGCCCCGCGGCGTGCCTGCACTTGATGTCTCTCATCAGCATCCTGGATGATGACCTCGCGGTGGTCTACCCGCGTCTGTTCCCCGTACCGTTCTGGCGATTCCTCCAGGAACACGGGTTCGAATTCGTCGAGGTCCCGGATGAAGAATTCGAAACGATGGCCCCGAACGTGCTCGCGGTCGCCCCGCGCGACTGCATCATGCTCGAGGGTAATCGGACCACGCTGGAGCGGCTCAAGGAGGCCGGTTGTCGCGTCCGGACGTACCGGGGAAAGGAAATTTCACTCAAAGCGGAGGGCGGCGCGACTTGCTTGACACGGCCCATCTTCCGCTCAAAGTGAGATCGGACGAACCGCGGGCTCCTCTCCACATCACCCGGATTGCTCGCTAAGATTTCGGAATCGATTTCTTGGGATCGACGAACGGTTTCTTGACGACCGTTGCGGCGCGCTCCCCTGCGGAGGTCGCGATCGTGAGCCGCGTCCCGAGCTTCGCAAGACGAATCGGGACCCAGGCGTAGGCGATGTTCTTCTCGAGCCGTGGTGAATACGTGAGGGCCGTGAGATGGCCAACCTTCTTGTCGTTCTTCTTCACGTCCCAGAACTCCGTCGCCCATGGGTGAATCTGCGGGCCTTCGATCTCCACGCCGACGAGCTTTCGCTTCACGCCCTCCTTCTTGATCTTCGCGAGCGCCTTCTTGCCGACGAAGTCCGCCTTCTTGTTGAGATCCACGAGCCAGCCCAGGCCCACCTCGTACGGGTTGTTCTCGAGCGTCATGTCAGACCCGTAGTTCAGAATTCCTCCCTCGATCCGCCGAATCTCCGAGGGCGCAATGGGGCGGATGTCGTATTTCTTCCCGGCCTCCATGATGCGGTCCCAGAGTTCGACGCCCCGACGGCCGTCCGTCAGATAGATTTCGTAGCCAACTTCCGCCGTCCAACCGGTCCGCGTGATCACGACAGGAATTCCGTCAATCTTCTTGCTCATGAAGTAATAGTATCCGAGATCG
>VBML01000232.1 GCA_005878915.1 Methanobacteriota archaeon
CCCTCGTTGGCGGGCGTGATCGTGAGCACGGTGGTCGTGCCCGCTTCCAGAGTGCTGACGGCGGGGTCGACGCCGAGCGTGAACCGCGGGGCGGTAGCGGTCACGTTGACGGGTGCGAACTGGACCTGGGGGAGGGGGCCGTTGAGGGCATCCGTGTACTCGATCGTCCCCACGATTCCGAGGACGGCGAGGTCCGGTGCGGCGGGAGAGACCGAGACGTTCAGGTACACTCGGATTCCTACGGGTCCCACGCCTGACATGTGAAAGCGGATGGCCCCTCCCTGGACCGTGACGGCCATGCTCGCGCTCACGAACGCGTAGCGCGGATCCACGGTGAGGTTGACCCATACGTTCGGGGCCGCTTCGTCTCCGACGTTCTGAAACTCGACGGTCATGGGCACGATGTCTCCCGGGACCGCGATCGTGAGTCCGAGGCGAATCGTCGCATTGACAATGAGGGGGGCGATGACCACGGCGGCGCCGGAGGCCGCGCCCGTCGGCATCATCCCGCCGTGGGCGTTCGTATAGGCGAGGGTCGCGGTCGTGTTCAGCTGAGTGCCCCGAGGGAGGCCGGGAGCGCTCCGGACGCCGATGTCGAACGACCAGGACGCGCCCCCTGGCATACCTGGGAGCTGGACGTTCACACCGCTCGGCGTCGGTGTCGAGGTCCCGCTGAGGGACCCGGAGGAGTCGGACACGTAGGTGAGTCCCGAGGGGAGGGTCACGTTCACCCAGAGCGTCCCGGCCGAGTCCCCCGAATTGCTTAGGTTGACCGTCATGACGAACGCCTCCCGCGGATGGATCGTTCGGAGGGCAGGGACGATGACGATGGAAGCGACGGGGCCGCCGAGGGTGACATCCGCGGTGGCGGAAAGCGGCTGTCCCGCGTACTCCTTTTCGTCCGTCCAGTACAGGGTGACCGATGACCGGAAGAACGTCTCGGGCGGGATGCTGGACCGGACACGGACCTCAATCAGTAGGAGATGCCCGCCGACGCTGGTGTTGAGGTAGGTCCAGTTCGTGGGGCCGGTGCGACTCGCCTCCGCCGAGCTCGTCACGAACGTGACCTCGGAGGCCAAGGTCGCGTTGATCCAAACATGGCCCGCGGGGCTGGACCCTGAGTTGTTGTACCAAACCTGGTAGAATAGGATGTCCCCGCCAAGGACGCTCGACTGGGTCGGGGAAACCTGCAATGTAAAGGCGGGGGATCGCACGACCGCGTCAGCGGCGATGAACGACTTCGCCCCGTTCCTCTCGAACGCGACGACCTCGACGTGGTACGTGCCGGGCGTGAGTTGCGGCCCGTACAACGATTGGAACTGCTTCCATGCGGAGGGCGAGGAGGGGTCCGTGCCGATGGAGGTCATCGGAGCGAACGTCACGACCAGAGAGTCCGCGGGGTCGGTGAGGTTCCACCATGCTCCCGCGATTTCCCCCGATCCGAAGGGGTCGCTGATCGAGACCCGGACGACGAGCGCATCCATCCGAGACCACACCGTCGTTGGGCCAAGGCCGTCGCGGAGCTCGATCGAGTCGAGCGCGACGTACGTTGGGGTGACGAAATCCAAGTGGGAAGGGGTGAGGGTGGAGTTCACGGCGAGCCAGGCGTCATCCGTGGAGCCACTCGACGTGACCCGCATCCGGAGGACGATCCGGTGGCCCGCGACGAAGGTCTTGTCCAACGACGCGAACGGGAAGCTGAACTTCTCGTAGTCGTTCGCGTTGTTCGTGAAGACATGGAGCTGTTCGTACGCGACCGCCGTAAGGACACCGCTATCATCGATCAAGGTGAGGTTGATGCCCAAGTCCTCCACGGCGTGGGAGTTTGAGTCAAGGTACAGGGAAGTGATGACGCTGAGCGCCCGGAAGTCGCGGGCGAGCGGCGCTGTAAGATCGAAATCGAAGGACGAGCCGCCTCTGTTCACCCGGTACGTGGCTTGGCCAGTGGTGCCTGTCGGCGGGACAGGGGTGAGGCCGCGCGGGCTCCCTGGGACCAGGTACAGCTCCTTCCCCTGAAGTCCGACGAGGACGGACGCAGAATCGGAGGATGTAGGCCCGAGGCCTCCCGTAGAATTCGTAAACGTGAGCGCCGCCGTTGCGGTCAGAGTAGCGCCCGCGGGGACGCCAACGTCGACCCTCGTGGCGATCGTGAAGGTGTGTGCGCCATTGGCCACGTTGTTGAACGTGTACGCCGGGAAGGGAGTCGCGGAGGGGATGGCGCCCGCCGTGTCGGAGACGTAGGAGAGGCCCGACGGTAGGGTCGCGTTCAACCACACCTTCGGGGAAGCCTGATCGCCCGTGTTGTTGAAGAAGACGGTGAGCGTAACGAGATCCTTGACCAGCACCCGCGACGGGGTGGCCGTCATCGTGACGGTAACGTTCGCCGCGAGGGGTCGTCCGTACGTCACGAAATACATGTCCGTGGGCGTGGCCGGGTCCACCCACGAGGAACCGCCGCTGACCATCGCCTTTCCCCCGGCATACACGTTCGCGCCGCTGTGGTACCAGGAGTACCCCTCGGGCTGCCCTCCGGACTTCATCGCG
>VBML01000210.1 GCA_005878915.1 Methanobacteriota archaeon
CACGCCAGAACGCTTCACCGTGGGAATGTTGAGCGCGTCGATCGTGACTTGGACGGTCTGCAGGGTGGACGGGTCAGCAGGGACGCCCGCCTCGCGGGCGATCGCCGAAATCTTCCGAGCCAGCTCAAGGTCGCGCTCGCTGAGCCCGTAGTACTCGGGCGTGACCGTGATCAGGCGTACAATCACGCCATCGTACCGCAGGTCGACGTCCGGGTGGTGGTCCTCGAGGCCGGCGAGCTCGCTGATTGCATTCACAAGCCGGGCGCCTGCCGCGAACGACCCGGTGCGGAAGTACGCGCACGCTCCTTCGCCCACTACCCGCCAATCCTCGACACCGTCGGACTCGTGGAACCGCCGCATCGTGATCCAGTCGCTCGTGCTCTCACCTTCACCCTTTGGGTATGCGAACCTCCACACGATATATGACCATTTACGGGACCGAGGCGTATCGCGGCGATGAGTACGAAGGGTCTAGTGCGGCAGAAACCTGAGGGCCCCTCAGCGTCCTCGGCATGACCTCCCCAATCATCCCCGAAGCGGCTCTTCGGACCGGAGCCCGGCGAGCCCGATTCACTGTCCAGAAACACTGGGCCAGGAATCTCCACTACGACTTCCGACTGGAAATCGGCACGGCCCTCGTCTCGTGGGCGGTACCGAAGGGGCCAACCAAGGATCCCAACGTAAGGCGCCTCGCGATTCGTGTTGAGGACCACCCGCTCGACTACCTTCTGTTTGAGGAAACCCTCCCGGAAGGCGAGTATGGCGCCGGCGAAGTCATCGTGTGGGACTTCGGCGAATTTGAGATAGTCGGCCCTGGAGGAGAGGATGCAGCGGTGGCGCTCAGCGATGGATTGATGCGATTCGCTCTGTATGGGACGAAACTTCGGGGACAGTGGGCAATCCTGAAAACCAAGATGGGAGGGGGAAGCCGTGAGAATTGGCTCTTGCAGAAGAACCAAGACGAATTCGCTGAGGCAGGTTATGACCCTGAAAGCGAGCCGGCATCGGCATTGTCCGGCAAGATTCCACGCGGCCGGCGTTGACCGCTTGGCATTCGTCTTATCATCTCTGTCGCGTCACGAAAAGAATCTCGGGCGAGTCCGGGCCGCGAACGGCAGGATTCTCCTAGACTTTGAGGCTTGGCGCCATTCGCACGCCGATCCGGAACTCCTCCGCGTTCCGGAATTCAATGCCGCGGGCCTTGCACTCGGCAGCGAGCTCGTCGATGAATCCGGCCATGTACCCGCGGTCGGAGATGCGGGCGAGGTCCCTGGAGACAGCGCTGTCCTCGAGGCGGGCGAGCATCGACTCCCGCACGCCCCATCGCGCGTCCAAGGGACGCGTAAACACTTTGCGGACATCGATCGACTCAAAGATGTCCGCGATCGCCCCCGCTGTCCACCCGCCGGTGGGGGGATACGCAGGCGCGAAGCCGACGAACGTCGTGAGGCCGGCGTCCGCGAGCTCTCGGAGGCAGCGAAGCCGGGACTCGATTGACGGCGCCCATGGTTCGAGGAGCTTACGAGCGTTGTCGTCGAGGGTTGGCACGGACATCCCGACCTCGATCTCCTTGAATTGAACGAAGAGGTCCACGTCGCGGAGCATCAGCCCGGACCGAGAGAGCACGGAGACCGGCCACCCCGCCCGCAGGAGGACCTCGAGGGCGTGGCGGGTGATGCGGTACGCCCCCTCGACGAACTGGTACGGATCCGTCGCGGTGGAGATCGCGACGAGCCCGCGGGGGAGCTTCCGCACCTCCCGCGCGAGGACCGAGGCCGCGTTCCGTTTCACGACGACGGATCGACCCCACGCGGCGCGGTCGGTCTGCATCAGGCGAGGAACATAACAAAATGCGCACTGATGGAAACAGCCCACATACGGATTGAAAGAGTAGTCGATGTGGGGCAGCGGGTCCTTTCGGAGGGCGTGGTCGACGAACACCTCCCGGATCGCGAAATCCTCGCGAGGCGGGGGGACATGGATTCCCATGAGGTCGTCCATCGATTCGTCATCGCGCGCACCCTCTTCCGCCTCACTCGGGGAGGTCCCCGAAAGTGTCCCGCCCTCCCTATTTTCGCGGGAATCTTACCGCTTGTAGAGACCTGCTACACAACCTATTTATAACGCGGTTATATAAGATGAAATACCACGCGGGGCAAGAGATTTCTATGGCCTCGCGTTCGGAGTGCGCCTGATGGTCAGCAAGGCTGAGCTGGAACAGAAATTCGCCACCGCCCCGGAGTACAAGCATGGGTTCGTGGCGGACATCGAGGAGGAGATTCTCCCGAAGGGCCTCACGGAGGACACCGTCCGGTACATTTCCGAGAAGAAGAAGGAGCCCGAGTGGTTGCTCGAGTGGCGGCTCCGGGCGTATCGCCATTGGCTCACGATGAAGGAGCCGACGTGGGCGAACATCCACTACGAGCGGCGCTCGCGGGCGTCGCCGTTGACGCGGTCCTCGACAGCGTCTCCGTAGCGACCACGTTCAAGGAGAAGTTGATGGAGCTCGGGATCATCTTCGGCTCGTTCTCCGACGCGGTCCAAGAGCACCCGGACCTCGTCCGAAAGTGGCTCGGCTCCGTCGTGCCCTTCAACGACAATTTCTTCGCGGCCCTGAACTCCGCCGTCTTCAGCGATGGCTCCTTCGCGTACGTCCCGCCCGGCGTGCGGTGTCCGATGGAGCTGTCCACATACTTCCGGATCAACGCGGCGGCCACGGGCCAGTTCGAACGGACCCTGATCATCGCGGACAAAGGGGCATATGTATCATATCTCGAGGGATGCACGGCTCCGATGCGGGACGAGAACCAACTCCACGCCGCGGTCGTCGAGCTCATCGCCCTGGATGATGGCGAAGTGAAGTACTCCACGATCCAGAACTGGTACCCGGGCGACAAGAACGGGAAGGGCGGGATCTACAACTTCGTGACGAAGCGCGGGAAGGCCCTCGGAAGGAACTCGAAGATCTCGTGGACCCAGGTGGAGACGGGCAGCGCGATCACCTGGAAGTATCCGAGCTGCATCCTCATGGGGGACAACTCCATCGGCGAGTTCTACTCCGTCGCCATCGTGAACAACTACCAGCAGGCGGACACGGGCACGAAGATGACCCACATCGGGAAGAACACGAAGAGCACGATCATCTCGAAGGGGATCAGCGCGGGCCTCGGGCAGAACACGTACCGCGGTCGCGTGCAGATCCACAAGGGCGCGGTG
>VBML01000211.1 GCA_005878915.1 Methanobacteriota archaeon
GATCCAGGTGAGCCTAAACCTCGAGGGCACCGTCGGCTGAACCGCCGGCGCGGTGCGGAAGGAGAGCACGATGGCTCTACTCGAAGTCAAAGGGTTGCGAGCGAAGGTCGGGGACAAGGAGATCCTCAAGGGGGTCGACCTCACCGTGAACCGAGGCGAGGTCCACGCGATCATGGGCCCGAACGGCTCCGGGAAGAGCACCCTCGCGAACGTCCTCGCGGGCCGCCTGAACTACGAGGTCCTCGGCGGCCAGGTCCTGTACGAGGGGAAGGACCTTCTGGCGATGAAGCCGGAGCTCCGCGCTCGGGAGGGCCTGTTCCTCGCCTTCCAGTACCCCGTCGAGATTCCCGGGGTCGGGAACGC
>VBML01000212.1 GCA_005878915.1 Methanobacteriota archaeon
GGCCGCGGCCCGCGTCCTCAAACACCTGGAGGCGAAGGGCGGGATCGGAAAGTTCCTCCGGAAGGAATAGGGTAGGAACTAATAAGCAAGGTTTTACTATGCGCACCTTCATGAGAATCTGTCGCGAATGCCGCGCGTACACCCTGCGGGACGCGTGCCCGCGGTGCGGCGCGGCGACGGCGAGCCCGATCCCTCCGCGGTACTCGCCTGAGGACCGCCATGGGCGGTATCGGCGGCAGCTGAAGAGGGAAGGCGGTACCGGATGGAAAACATCCTCGTGAACTACCTCGAACACCCGAAGCTCCACGACCCGATCTTCATCGAGGGCCTCCCCGGCATCGGGAACGTCGGGAAGCTCGCCGCGGAGCACCTGCGGGACGAGCTGAAGGGCGTGAAGTTCGCGGAGATGTTCTCGAAGTACTTCCCGCCGCAGGTCCTCGTGCACGAGAACGGGCTGATCAAGCTCGTGAACAACGAGTTCCACTACGTGAAGCGGAACGGCGGGCGCGACCTCGTGATCCTCGTCGGGGACTACCAGGGACTCACGCCGGAGGGACAGTACGAGCTCAGCGACCGCGTGCTGAAGGAGATCTCGGCCCTCGGCGTGAAGCAGGCGTTCACCCTCGGCGGGTACGGGATGGGCCGCATGGTCACCAAGCCCCGCGTCCTCGGCGCGGCGACGGACCCCGAGCTCGTCAAGGAGATGGAGCAACACGGCGTCGTGTTCTCCCGCGGGGAGCCGGGGGCAGGGATCGTCGGGGCGAGCGGGCTCGTCCTGGGCCTCGGAAAACTGTACGGCCTGCGGTCCGTCTGCCTGATGGGGGAGACGAGCGGCTACTTCGTCGACCCGAAGAGCGCGCAGGCGGTCCTCCAGGTCCTCACGAAGGTCCTCGGCGTCGAGATCAGCTTCGAGCAGCTGGAGTCGAAGGCGAAGCAGATCGACCAGATCACGTCGAAGCTCCGGGAGTCGGAGGGGCAGCCCGAGGCGCCGTCGAAGGAAGACCTCGGATACATCGGTTGACGCTGCTGGAGAGCTGGAAAGCTTTTACGCCGCGAGCCGGTATCTCGCTGCGGATTCCCCTGATGGCGAGCGACCGGAAGAAAACGTTTCTGGAAGGGTTCGAGGCGGGCCTCAAGACCGCGTGGAACGAGGTGGTGAAGATGGCCTCCCGCGGGTACTCTTCGACGGAGCTCGGCGTGATGGCGAAGACGAAGCTCGCGACGATCAACCGTGACGTCGAGTCCATGGCGTCTCGCCTCGAGGGAGAGGCGGGCATCCAGGACGCCGAGGAGGAGGGCGAGATCGCCGAGCGGGGCGCGTACCTGGTGAACGAGGAAAAGGCGGACGCCGTGTATCGCCACTTCCATGGCCTCCTCAAAGCGGGGGCCCGGGGCCTTTCGATTTCCCGAACGCACCCCAAGGACGTCACGCGAAGGTTCCATCTCCCGGTTGTCGACGCAATTTGGCTTAGCCGCACGACGGACAAGGGGAAGTCCGCGGACAGCAGCGTCGCGGACCCGACGAACCTCGTCGCCCTCGCGGGCGCGGTCATCGAGTTCCTCGAGGCGGGCGGGGACGCCGCTGTGGTCGTCGAAGGGCTCGAGTATCTGGTGAGCCTGAACGGCTTTTCGTCCGTCCTGCGGTTCGTCCAGACGCTGAACGAAAAGGTGGTCGTGAACGATTCGTATCTCTTGATCAGCGCGAACGCGGACGCAATGAAGGAACAGGAGTACAACGTCCTCGCGAAGGAGATGGCCGGCGAACTTTAGCCAACAAAGGCTTTAATGCCCCCGGACGTACGCGCCGCCGCGCTCCCGTAGTCTAGGCCGGTCAAGGATAGAGGCCTTTCGAGCCTCGGACGCGGGTTCAAATCCCGCCGGGAGCAATAGAGTGCAACCCCCCGCTACCACCGGTCGGCGGGTGAGCCACGGCTCTCATTCTCAGGAATCGTCA
>VBML01000213.1 GCA_005878915.1 Methanobacteriota archaeon
TGATGAAGCCCTCCACGAGATCCAGGTGCGTGTCGAAGGCGTCCGGCGTGAGCGGGAAGTCCACCGAGTACGTGTAGCCCGTAACATAGGCGTGGCCGAGCGAATCGACTGCGACCGACGTCCCGCAATCGTTGGGCGTCGTCCCGCCGAGGAACGTGGAGTACACGAGGGCCGCGCCCGATGGGTCGAGCTTGGTGACGAACGCGTCCGCGCGGCCCATCAGGACCTGTCGGAGGGCACCGGGCGTTGTCGGGAAGTCCGTCGAGTTCGTCTGGCCCGTGACGAACGCGTAGCCCGCCCTGTCCACCGTGACCCCGAAGGCATTCTCCCAGCCGCTCCCGCCGAGGAACGTGGAGTACGCCAAGGTCCTCCCCGTCGCGTTCAGCTTCACGACGAACGTATCCATGGGAGGGCGGAAGGCCGCCCTGTAGGACCCGGGTGTCGTCGGGAAGTCCGCCGAGTTCGTGTCACCAGTGACGTACGCATTCCCCGCCGAGTCGACCGCGAGCGCATACGGCCAGTCCCAGCCGCCGCCGCCGACGAACGTGGAGTAGGCGAGGTCGCTCCCCGTGGGGTTCAACTTCGCAATGAAGACATCGGGAAAGTCCAGTAGCGGTCCGTAGTACGAGTTGAACGTCCGGTCGAAGGCGCCCGGAGTCGTCGGGAAGTCCGTGGAGTTCGTTTCCCCGGCCAAGTAGGCGCTGCCTCCCTCGTCGACCGCGAGGGACCACCCGAATTGGTACCCCCGGCCCGCGAGGAATGTGGAGTAGACGAGCCCGTTCCCGGCCGCGTTGAGCTTCGTCACGAACGCGTTCCAGGAGCAGAGCCCGCCCGTGGAACTCCAGCACGTGAAGCTGCGCTGGAAGGCGCCCGCCGTCGTCGGGTAATCGTAGGAGAGGGTCGTGCCTGCCACGTATGCGTTCCCTCCCGAATCAACTGCGATCGATGCCGGCTGGTCATGACCACCAGTGGCGTAACCAGGGGCGCGGTATCCGCCGAGATACGTCGCGTAGACGAGGGCGCTCCCGCTCGGATTCAGCTTTGCGATGAACAGCTGCTGCGGGTCGCCGGTAAAGTACTGCTGCCACGTTGGGTCCCAATACTCCCAGTACGTCGTGTTGAACGCCCCGGAGGTGACGGGGAAGTTCGTCGAGCACGTCGAGCCTAGCACGTAGGCGTTGCCCGCGCCGTCGACATCAATCGAAACGCCGCGATCACCCTGGCCGCAGGTGACCGGTTCCCACTCCCCAGTCTGCTGATTACGTTGGTATCCGAAGAATGCGTCATCGCTCCCCCCGAGGAACGTCGAGTAGACGAGCGGGTCGATCGTCAGAGGCTTCGACGTGTCCCGCCCCTCGCACGCGAAGCCATAGGACCCGGCGCCCCGCGCGGCGAAGCGGCAGTCCACGGCCTCCCCCCCTCCCTGGTACGAGACAGGCGGCGAGTCCCGGACCTCGCCGAGCGGCGTGATCGCCGCGATCCCCGCGTCGTCCAGCCGGAGGTCGTCGACGCCCTCGTACCGCATTCGGATCTCCGCGGGGTCCGCGCCGGGTCGGAGGTCGAACTCATATTTGACGCGCGCCCCCGCCCTCCGGAAGGAGAGGTCGATTCCGGGGTACAGCCCCTCATACACGATCTCCCGATAGTTCGGCACCCCCGTGTTCCATCGACCCGG
>VBML01000234.1 GCA_005878915.1 Methanobacteriota archaeon
CATCCAGGACCTCAGCCGCATCGGCCTGATCCTCCTGCTGTTCTTCGTCGGCCTGGAGTTCAGCATCGAGAAGCTGAGGCGGACGAAGCAGGCCGCGGTCGTCCTCGCGCTGGTGAACTTGGGCGTGGGAATGTTCTGCGGATTCGCCCTTGGCGCATATCTCGGCTGGCCGTTGATCGACACGATCTTCGTCGCGGGAGTCGTGTCGATGTCGAGCTCGGCGATCACGGCAAAGTCCCTCATCGAACTCCGCCGCCTGGGGAACAACGAGACCGAATTCCTCCTGGGAATGGTGATCCTCGAGTCCTTCATGGCGATGTTCCTCTTGACCCTCGTGAACGGGCTCGTGATTAGCTCGGACACGACGCCGCCGAATCCGCTGTACCTGTTCGTCGGGGTCGGCCTGTTCATCGGTTTCTTCGCGTTCCTCGCCCTCCTGGTGATCCCGCGTGCAGCGTTCCTGTTCGAGCGGATCAAGAGCGAGGAGCTGTTCGTCCTCTTCGCCCTCGGCATCGTGTTCCTCGCCGCGGCCCTCGCCGAAGCCTTCCGGATCCCCGCGATCATCGGCGCGTTCTTCATCGGGATGGTGTTCGCGGACACGAAGCTCGTCACTCGGTTCGAGGCGAAGCTCGAGCCGCTGCGGGACTCGTTCGTGGCGGTATTCTTCCTGTCCTTCGGGATGATGATCGACCCCGCGATGCTCCCCGTCGTCCTCCCCATGGTCCTGATTGCGATCCCCCTGATCTTCCTGAACGATCTCTTCCTGACTGCAACGCTGGCATATTTCATCGGCTTCGGCGGGCGGGCCGCGACGGCAATGGGCACGAGCATGCTGGGCCGCAATGAGGAGGCGATCCTTTACGCGAGCGTCGGTACCCGCGCGATCCAGTCGAATCCGAATCTCCCCAAGGCGTACGCGGGGACGCTACTGACTCCGTTTGCGGGGATCCTGTGCATCGTGATGTCGGCCCTCACCCCGACGATGATGAGGCGCTCGGAGCGGCTCGCGAATTGGTTCTCCCGCCATCTGCCGAAGTACCTCACCTTCGGCGGGGAGCTCGTGAAGCGGACCCTCCGGACGTTCGTCCTCCCCGCGTCCCTCCCCCTCTATCGGCACAGCCGCGTGTTTGTGCTTTCCCTCTTCTCGTACGTCGTCTTCTTGATCGTCCTGGCGATTACAACGGGCTGGTGGCACCTCGGTGCCGCGCTCGCCCTCCCCGCGGCGGTGTATGGGATGTGGCGGGTTGCCCTTCGAACGTTTGAGTTACCCGTCCGCCACACGAACTACGGCGTGGACTCGAACCCCGGCTCCCAGGACGTGATTCACGGCCTCGTCTCCCGGATCGTCATCGGCGCTCTCGCGAGCGCGGGAATCGTCGCGGCGATCTGGCAGGTCTGGTGGCCCGCCACCCTCCTCTCCCTGTACGGGTACTTCCTGTTCGTCGTGTTCTCGATGAAGGCGACGTACCGGACTCTCGTCCTCGGGACGGGGCGGCGGGTCGAGTCCTCCCTCGTGGGCCGGAGGCTGCGGCCCCTGAGGAACGCGTGGGTTCCCCGCGCGGCGAACGGCCGGAAGTAAGGCCGCGCCTCAGCGGATGAGCGGATACGAAAGGTCCGCGATCCAGGATTCCCTGCGAAGCGTCGTCTCGGGCCCATGGCCCGGGAGGACCCGTGTGTCCGCCGGTAGGTCTCGGTACAGTCGCTTGAGGCTGAACCCCATTTTTGCGGGGCTGCCGTCCTGGAGGTCCGTCCGGCCGGAGCTCCCCGCCATGACGGTGTCCCCCGAAAAGAGGACGCCCTCGCTCGCAACGTAGAACACCGCGGAGCCCAGGGTGTGCCCTGGGGTGTGCATCGTGACGAGGACCGTGTTGCCGAGTTTGATCTCGCTCCCCTCCTTCAGCAAGAGGTCCCCCTTCACGGGGAGCGCCGGGCCCTGAAGGTACGGACGGCCGCTCTTCGCGTTCCGATCGAACCAAAACGCGTCGACCTCGTGGATCCCCACCTTAGCCCCTGTCGCCGCCTTCACCTTCGCGTCGTCCGCGGTGTGGTCCGCGTGCCCGTGCGTATTAAGGATGAATTTCACGCTCGCCCCGGAGAGCTTGAGGGAGTCGAGGATCTTCTGCCCGGCGAGCCCCGGGTCGATCACGGCCGCGTCGAGGCTCGAGTCGTCCACGACGAGGTACGCGTTGTTCTTCAGGGGCGGAGCGGTGAACGTCGTGACCCGCATCGCGCCGTGGATTCGAGGGCGCGTGATAAACTTGCCGTCACGGCAATCGCATTGCCTCATCCGAATGGTTTTTCCGCGACCATGGCATGCTCTTTCGGGGAGACAGAGGATGGCCCGGAGGCCCCCTGCAGGGGGGCTCGCGAAGATTGCCAAGG
>VBML01000132.1 GCA_005878915.1 Methanobacteriota archaeon
TGCGCCCCCTGGGGGAGCATCTGAACGTTCACTCGGATGAGCGCGTACCCTCCGAGTTTGAGTAGGACGCCCGCGAGGATCACGGACCCGCCGGTCGGGGCCTCGACGTGGGCATCGGGAAGCCATGTGTGAAGGGGCCATGTCGGAAGCTTCGTACCGAAGCCTGCGAGGAGGGCGACGAACAGGATGTTCTGGAACGTCCCGGCGGGGATCAGGGCCCCGCTCCGGGCGAGTTCGATGAGTTCGACCATGTTGAACGTCTTTCCGTACAGGAAGAACGCGAAGATCCCGATGAGGACGGGGACGCTCGCGACGAACGTGTAGAGGAAGAACTTCAGGGAGGCGTACCGCCTCCGCGGCCCGCCCCACACGGCGATGATGAAGTACATCGGGACGAGGCCGACCTCCCAGAACAAGAAGAAAAGGAAGAAGTCGAGGGAGACGAAGACGCCGAGGATCGTCGTCTCCATGAAGAGGAACATCGCATAGAACTCCCGCACCCGATGCCGCTCGTCCCAGTTGATGATGAGGGCGAGGGTCGTCAGGAGGGTGGTGAGGAACACCAGGGGCACGGACAGCTCGTCTACACCAACCGTGTAGGTGACCGCCGCGTTCGGGACCCTCGGAGCGGACTCATATGCGCGGTACGTCAGCGAACTCCCCGGCGAGGTGTACGACCGGAGCCCGACCCCCGTGGCGGGGAAGAATCCGAGGAGGAGGACGATTGAAAGGAGGAGGGGGATGAAGGAGATCGCGAGGGCGGCGATCCGCGCGGTCCGATCGTTGCGGCCCACGAGGTACACGACGAGGGCCCCGAGAGCAGGCGCGAGGAGGATGACGGAGAGGATCGGGAAATCGAGGACGATACGAATCACCCCAGGAGGCGGGGGATCGTGCCCGCGTAGTCGAAGATCATTCCGAAGAACGGCAGCGGGAAGAGGCCCGCAAAGACGATGAGGCCGATGAGCACGGTGTACGAGACCTTCTCGTGTTCGTTGAGGTCATGCAGATGTCCGAGCTTGGGGTTCGGCTCTCCCATGACGACTTTATGGAGCGTCCAGACGTAATACGCCGCCGTGATGCCAAGGGACAGGAGGGGCACGAGGATGAGGGGACGCCACGGCTCCGTGGGGAGCCCCTGGAACCAGCCCACGAACACGAAGAACTCGGACCAGAACGACGCGAGTCCGGGGAGGCCCACGGAGGCGAGGAACGCGACGATCAATACCGCGGAATACTGCGGCATCTCCCGGCCGAGTCCCTGCAGGAGGGGGATGTCCCGCGTCCCCGCCGAGTGCTTGATCGTCCCCGCGAGCATGAACAGAACGGCGGTGATGAGGCCATGGGTGAACAGCTGGTAGATCCCGCCCGCGATGCCGATCGGCACGAGGCTCGAGGCGCCGAGGAGGACGAAGCCCATGTGGCCGACGCTCGAGTAGGCGATGAGCCGCTTCAGGTCCACCTGGGCGAGGCACACGAAGCTCGCGTAGAGCATCGACACGGTCCCGAACACCGCGAGGAGCCACCATAGGTTCGCCGCGGCGGCGGGCAGCATCCCGAGGCCGATCCGGAAGACTCCGTACCCGCCCATCTTCAGGAGGAGCCCCGCTAGGATCACAGAGCCCGCGGTCGGGGCCTCGACGTGGGCGTCCGGCAGCCACGTGTGGAACGGGACCATCGGGAGCTTCACCCCGAAGCCGAAGAAGAACGCGATGAAGATCGGGACTTGGGTGGCGAGCGGGATCAGAGAGGGGTAGATGAGGCGGCCCAAGGAGTCTCGCAGGGTCGCCCCGATGAGGAACGCCGTCATGTCAAAAGTCCTCTCGCTGCTCCCATACACGGCCTGGTTCACCGCGGACGACCCGTTCCAGTACAGGGCGAAGATCGAGAGGAGCATGATCACGGAGCCGACGTGGGTGTAGATCAGGAACTTGATCGACGCGTACTGACGGTTCGGGCCTCCCCAGATCCCGATGAGGAAGAACATCGGGATGAGGACGAGCTCCCAGAAGACGAAGAACAGGAAGAAATCGAAGGAGATGAACACGCCCGAGATCGAGAACTCCATGAGGAGGAGGAGGGCGAAGAACTGCCGCGGGCGGACATCCTTGTTCCAGCTGAACACGATCGCCAGGGTCGTGAGGAGCGGCGTCAGGAACACGAGGGGGGCCGAGAGCCCGTCCGCGCCGAGGATGTAGCTCATCCCCAGGGGAGGGATCCACGGATATCGCTCGACGTAGTACAGGGGGAACGAGCCCGCGGGAGAGGGGTACGCGGTCCGCGGTCCAATGAGCGGGTCGAACCACGTGCCTAGGAACGAAAGCAGGAGGACGCCCGCGATGGCGGTGTCGAGCAGGGAGAACGCGAGGGCGATCCACCGGGCCCGGCTCAGGCTCCCGCCGGCCGCGAGCACCGTTACGAATCCCGCGAAGGGGACGATGAGGAGGAGGGAGAGGAAGAACATCCGCTCACGGCCTCCCGAGGACGCGGGGCAGGAGCCCGAGGACGACCGCGAAGACGAGGATCGCGGCGATCCCGAGGACGATCACCCACGTGTAGTTCTGGACCTGTCCGGTCTGGCGGGTCCGGAGGGCGAGGCTCGATCGAACGGTCTCGAAGCTGATGCTGTTCACCGCGCCGTCGATGACCTTCCGGTCGAAGACGTCCGAGAGGGATCCCAGTGGGACCGTCCCCCGACCGATTGCGTTCACGATTCCGTCCACGACGTTCCGATCGAACCAGTCCACGGCCCTCGCCCTCGCGTACACCGCCCATGCGAGGCCCACGCCGGCGAGCCCGAGGGCAAGGGGGAGCCCCGTCAATCCGATCTCAACAATGTTCCCCGCAACGATGGGGGCGATCAGCGGCAAGGCCGCGTGCGGCTCCCCGTAGAAGATGAGATTCCCAAACCCGTTTGTCAGGAAGGCGATCAGTCCGCTCCCAATCGTGAAGACGCTTAGGACCGCAAGGACGGAGGTCATCACCCGGGGGGACTCATGCGGGTGGCCCTCGCCACGGTACGTCCCGTGGAACGTCATCAGCCACATGCGGAACGTGTAGAACGCGGTCATGAAGACGGTCGCGATTCCTGCGAGCCACATGAGATAGAAGAGAGGGTTCTCGGCGCCCGTCTCGAACGTCACGGCGAGAATGTCGTCCTTCGAGAAGAAGCCGCTGAACGGAATGATCCCCGCGAGGGCGAGCGCCCCCATCAGCATCGTGCGCGAGGTCCACGGCATGGGCTTCCTTAGCCCTCCCATCGCCCGCATGTCGTTCGTGTGGACGGCGTGAATCACGGAGCCCGCCGAGAGGAAGAGGAGGGCCTTGAAGAACGCGTGGTTCGTCAGGTGGTAGAGGGCCGCGCTGTACCCGGCGGTGGTGAGTTCCCCGCCAGGCCGTGTCCCCTCGGAGGCCATCAGGTACGCGCCCGCGCCCAATCCGAGGAACATGTATGCGAGTTGGCTGATCGTGGAGAACGCGAGGACCCGCTTGATGTCGTAACTCGCGAGGGCCATGGAGCCCGCAAAGATTGCGGTAAAGGCCCCGACGCCGGCGATGATCAGGATCGCCTTCCACGGAACCGCGGCAGCGATGACCTCGCCCGTCGCTGGCACGATGGGGACGAGGAAGATGAACGAACGCGCGGTCAGGTAGACGCCCGCCTTCACCATCGTCGCAGCGTGGATCAGGGCGGACACCGTGGTCGGGCCCTCCATCGCGTCCGGGAGCCATGCGTGGAGCGGGAACTGCGCGGACTTTCCCACCGCCCCTCCGAAGAGGAGCAGGGGGATGAGCTGAATGAGTCCGGGCCCCATGGACGGCCACAACGCAGGGAGCCTTGCGACGATCTCCTCGAACCGGAACGTGTGAAAGACGTTCCAGATGATGAGAACCCCCGCTAGGAAGAGGACATCGCCCACACGCGTGACGAGGAACGCCTTCTTCGCCGCGCTCGCCGCCTCCGGCTTGTGATACCAGAACCCGATGAGAAGGTACGAGCACAGCCCCATGATCTCCCAGAAGATCAGGAGCTGGAGGAAATTGTCCGCGCTCACGGTCCCCAGCATCCCCGCGACGAACAGCGCGATCTCCGCGTAGTATCGCGGCTTGCCCTCCTCCTCGTGCATGTATCCGATGGAGAAGATTGCGATGAGGAGAGAAAGGAAGGACACGAGAACGAGCATGAACGCGCTCAGGTTGTCTATGAGGAGGTTGATTCCGATCGCGCCTTCCGGTGGCGTGGTGGTGGGATTGCCGGGGATCCAAGTGAACCCAGGAACCGTCGTGGAGGTGGGGGCTCCGATGGCCCCCTGTCCGAGGACTTGTATCAGGAAATAGACAGCGAGCATCAAGGATACCGCGAAGGAGCCGACAACGACATGCGCCCCGCCCTCGGGGAGGCGGCGCCCCGCAATACCGACGACGACGAAGGCGATGAGCGGAGCCCCGAGGATCAGCCACGCAAGCCACGCGTTCTCGAGCAGGTCACCACCTCAGGAGCCGGATCTTGTCAAGCTCCGTCGTTCCGTGTGTCTCGTATAGGGCGAGGAAGATCGCTAGGCCCACGGCCGCTTCGGCCGCCGCGATTGCGATGGCGAGAAGGGCGAACACCTGGCCCGCGGGGTCGCCCGCCGGCGGGGTGTACGCCGAGAACGCGACGAAGTTCAGGATCGCCGCGTTAAGGAGGATCTCGACGGACATCAGGACGATGATCGCGTTCTTGCGGATCATCACCCCGTAGAGCCCGATGCAGAAGAGGGCGACGGAAAGAATGAGCTCGTACTCAACGGGGATCAGGGCTTCCCCTCCATCTTCGCGAGGTACACGCCGCCGATCATCGCGCTCGAGAGGAGGAGGGCGATCAGGATGAGGGTGATCGCGTACGTCGTGAAGAGGTCGTTCGCGACCCCGGGCCCGCCCGGGGTGAAGATCGGCACCTCGTGGAGCTCGCTGCTCCAGGGAACGTTGACGAAGAACAGGGAGAGGAGGACGAAGAAGAACCCGAGCGTGACGGCCACGAGGATGTTCCGTACGTTCATGGCAGCTCCTCCCCCGGCGTCGGGGCGGCGGGTGTCTGCGGGATCTCCGCGGCCGGGACCTCTTCCATGATCTTCCTCCGGGTGAGCATGATCCCGAAGAGGAAGAGGACGGGCACGGCCCCGGCGTACACGAGGATCTGGATCAGGAAGACGAACTCCGCCTGGAGGACGAGATAGATCCCTCCGATGGTGACGAGGGTCAGCGCGAGCCAGAAGACCGCGTGGACGAGCTTCCGCGTGGTGACGACCATGATCGACCCGCCGATCTCCAGGACGGAGAGGACGAGGAACGCGGCAAGCTGCCAGTCTACCGCCAACGCGCGGCCCCCTTCACCGGACCCCCCCGAGAGCCGGACCGAAGGCGGCCAAGCCGGCAGCAAGCAGAATCGCCAGGAGGGAGAGCGGGATCAGCCGCTTCCAGCCGATGTTCAGGATCTGGTCGATGCGGACGCGGGGCACGGACCAGGAAACCCAGACGAACACGAGGTACAGGAGGTAGACCTTGATGAGGAACCACACCTCGTGCGGGATGATCGGGATTGGGACCACCGTGCTCCCCACAGACGGGGCCAGGGTCAGGAAGACGGGTCCGGACCACCCTCCGAAATAGAGGATGACGACGAGGGCTGACCCTGCCAACGCCCGGAGCCACTTGAACCCGAAGACGAGGCCGAACCGCATTCCACTGTATTCCGTGAGCCAACCCTCCACGAGCTCCGCCTCCGCCTCTGGAATGTCAAAGGGGATGCGTTCCATTTCCGCCATCATCGCGGTGGCGAAGACCGCGAACCCGATGAACTGAGGGATGGAAAAGACGTTCCAGCTCGGGATCGGGATCGGCCCCGCCATCGCGAGCGGGAGTTCCTGCTTGTGGACGATGTCGATGACGTTCAGGCTCCCCGCGTACATGAGGACCGCCACGACCGCGAGCAGGAGCGGGATCTCGTAGGCCATGAGCTGGGCCGCGGCCCGCATCCCGCCGATCAGCGTGTACTTGTTGTTCGAGGACCACCCCGCGATCAGGATGCCGAGGGGCGCAAGGGAGAACGCGGCCAGGATGAAGAGGAGGCTCATCGGCACATTCGCGATGACGAACCCTTCACTGAACGGAAGCGCGGCGAAGATCATGACCGTCGACGAGGCGATGAGCACAGGCGCCGTGTGGAACATCGCCGAGTCCGCCGTGGCGGGAGTGATGTTCTCCTTCTGAAGCAGCTTCACGCCGTCCGCGACGTTCTGCAGGTACCCGAGGCCCTTGTGCGTCGGCTTGTTCTTCCGCTTCGCCCACCAGGAGAACGGCCAGAACGGCAGGGACCAGATGCTGATCATGATCCCGTACCGGTCTTGAAGGCGGGAGTAGAACTTCCGCTCCATCCACATCAGGGTGAGGAGCTGGATCGCGGCCGCCCACGTGACCATGATCGTGATCGCGATCATCCACGCGTTGAAGGTCAGGAACCAGTCCTCCATGAGGAAATATGCGATGCCGCGGAGCGGCTCGACGGGGCTGCCGACGGGCGCGCTCGCGAGGATCGCATCCGACTGAATCTTCATGATCCCTGTGATGAGGACCTTGCACAGGGTGAACAGGTCCGGGGAGACGAGGGCGCCGCTCACTTGTCCATCTCCCCCACGCAGACGTCGACGCTCCCGAGGATCGAGACCACATCCGCCATCTTGTACCCCCGGAGCATGATCGGTGTCGCCGCCATCGTGCAGAACACGGGGCTCCGGATCTTCACGCGGTAGGGGCGGTCGTCCCCGTCACCGATGACGTAGAAGAGGGCCTCGCCGCGGCTGTCCTCCGTGCGGGCGAACCCTTCCCCCTCGGCCCTCCGCGGCGCCTTCGCGCGGTATGGGCCCTCCGGGATCTTCTTCACCGCCTGCTCGATGATTCGACAGCTCTCTTCCAGCTCGTTGAACCGGCACATGAATCGCGCGTACGAGTCCCCGCCGTCGCCCCCCTTCCACACCTGGGGCTCGAAGTCCACTTCGTCGTACGTCTCGTAGGGCTCGAGGCGGCGGAAGTCGACGTTGACCCCGCACGCGCGAAGGTTCGGTCCCGTCACTCCCCAGTTGATCGCGTCCGCTCGGGAGATCCGGCCGACCCCCTCCGTTCGCATCCGGAAGATCTTCGAGTCGTGGAACAAGCTCTCGTACTCGTCGAGCTTCTCGCGGAAGTGCTTGATGATCTTGAAGCAGTACTTGTCGAAGTCCGGCGGCAGGTCGTTCCGCGCCCCGCCGATCCGCGGGAAGTTCTGGTTCATCCTCGCGCCGGAGAGGAGCTGCAGCAGGTCGAGGAATAGCTCGCGCTCCCGCAGCGCCCAGAGGAGGCCCGTGAGGAGGCCGAGGTCGGGGCCGTACGCGGCGAGCCACATCAGGTGAGAGGCGATCCGTTGGAGCTCGAGGGAGATCACGCGGATCCACTGTCCCCGGGGCGGGACCTCGACGTCCATCATCTTCTCGCATGCGAGGCAATACGCGTGGGACCACGTGATGCTCGAGACGTAACAGAGGCGGTCCGTGAGGACAACGTTCTTCTGGAATTCTCGGACCTCCATGATTTTCTCGTAGCCCCGGTGGAGGTACCCGATCTCCGGCTCGGCATCCGTGATCGTCTCCCCGTCGATCTTCACTCGCATGTTCCAGAGACCGTGCGTCATCGGGTGCTGCGGGCCCATGTTCACCCAGAACTCGACCACGTCACCGGCCCCCCGTCTTGAGCTTCCGCCGGCTGATGTACTGGCGCTCCGTCTCCTGCGGGAAGTCCTTCCGCAGCGGGTGGTACCGGAAGTCCTTGGGCAGGAGGATCCGCTCGAGCTTCGGATTCCCTCGGTACGTGATCCCCATCAGGTCCCAGGCTTCGCGCTCGTGATAGTACGCCGCATTCCAGAGCTTCACGAGGCTCTCGATGCTCGGGTCGTCGTACGGGATCACCGCGTTGAGCTGGACCGTTGTCCCGGTCGTGTAGTTGTAGAGGTGGTAGACGGACTCCCAGTGGTCCTTCCAGTCCACCGCGGAGATGCAGGAGAGATGCTCGAAGCCGAGGTCCGTCTTGAGGAAGGAACAGACCGGGAGGAGATCCTTCCGATCGATCACGACCTTGACGACCTTGGGGCGGGTGACCCGGATCTCGCGGATGGCCCCGGGGAACTCCGCCGGGAGCTTGCTCATCACGTCTTCTTCGGTCCCGCTCACTTCTGGCACCGGTCCGAGCCGCCCCGGGGGCTCATATGTGGATGACGGACTCTTTCTTCAGCGCGTACTGCGTTGCGACGAACAGGATTGGGATGAATCCGAGGAGCATGGGCGCGAAGATCGGCCCGAACACGACGAGCCGGTCGGCGAGGGACGCGCCCGGGCCAACACCGCTAGCAGTGCCGTAGATCATCAGGGCCCACAGGACGAGGAACACGGCCGCGACGTCGAAGACGACGAAGATGAGCGCGAACATGTAGTACTGAAAATGGAACTGGATCGCCGCTTCGCCCTCGGGGAGCTCCCCGCACTCGTATGTGAGGTCCTTGAGCGGGGTGGGGTGCGTGGGGCGGAACAGGCGGGTCGCGAAGAATGTTAGGAGGGGGAAGGAAAGGGCGACGAGAAGGAAGAGAACGACTGGAACATACGCATCCAATAACGCCATCCGGTTGGCTAAAGACCCCTCCTAATAAAACCTTTCTTCGGGAGTATCGGTCACTCGAGTAACGGAACCCCGCGGGCGCGATTTGCGCGGAGCCGAGCGACGGTTCATATCCGTGTGCGCCTTCGTCGTCGTCCGATGCAGAAGCCGCGGCTCCCCCCGGGGCAGCATATCACCAGCGGGTGGCCCCGCCTCGACCTTGGGATCATCCCTAGGTTCGACCCGAAGACGTGGACGTTGACGGTGGATGGGGCCGTGGAGCGGCCCGCTAAGCTGACGTTGGACCAGTTCATCGCGCTGCCGAAGATCGAGGTCACCGCCGACTTCCACTGCGTGACCGCGTGGTCGCGGTTCGACAACCACTGGGAGGGCGTCGGCTTCCGGACGATCGCGGACCTCGTCCGCCCAAGGCCGGAAGCGAAGAACGTGGTCCTCACCAGCTCGGACGCGGGGTACACGACGAACCTCCCGCTCGATGTCCTCCTCGACGGAGACGTGCTGCTGGCATACCGCCACGACGGCCGCCCACTCCCGCTCGAGCACGGAGGCCCGATGCGGCTCGTCGTCCCGAAGCGGTACGCTTGGAAAAGCGCGAAATGGCTTCGCCAGATCACGTTCGTCGGCCGCGACGAGCCCGGATACTGGGAAGTCCGCGGATACAGCAACACGGCGGACCCCTGGACCGAGGATCGTTACTCCTTTTGATTCCACTCCGACGAAAGGCCATATAGCAGCGTCCACGTTGCACACCTATGGCATGGGCGGGGGACAGCTCCACGGGAGGGGGAGACCGCCCGCTCTCGTTCTTCGAGCACCTCGAGGAGATTCGGGAGAGGCTCAAGGTCGTCGTGTACGCCCTCGTGATCGCCTTTGGGGTCTTTCTCACGTTCAGCTTCCAGTATGTCGTCGTCTTGGGGGTCCCCATGTGGCTCCCCCTCCCGGCGCTCAACCTCCAGGAGGGGATTGCGCAGCAGTTCTTCGTCGCCCTCCGGAGGTGGCTCGTTCCCTCGTACGTCAACCCTGTCGTCCTAACTCCCTGGGAACCCGTCGTCGTGCAATTCAAGGTCGCCCTGTTCCTGGCGATCGTCGTGACGTCACCGATCTCCACGTACGAGTTCTGGCGGTTCGTGGCCCCGGCCCTGAGGCCGAAGGAGAAGCGGCTCATCCTCCGAGTCTCGATTCCCGTCGTCCTCCTCTTCCTCGGCGGAGTTGTCATGTCCCTGGTCGTCGTCCTGCCGTTCACGTTCACGTTCCTGTACGGGATTGCGATCGCGATGGGGGCGGCGCCCCTTCTCCAGCTGCAGGAGTTCCTCGATTTCGTGCTCCTCTTCAGCCTCGCCTTCGGGGTCGCGTTCGAGCTCCCTGTCGTGATGTACGGGCTCTCCGTCCTCGGCATCGTCGAGCCGGAGTTCTGGAGGCGCCACTGGCGGTTTGCCGTGATTGCCATCTTCTTCTTTGGCGCGGCGATCACGCCGGATGGGAGCGGCGTGACGATGCTGCTCG
Organism: Methanobacteriota archaeon; assembly: GCA_005878915.1. Classification (GTDB taxonomy): domain Archaea; phylum Thermoplasmatota; class Thermoplasmata; order RBG-16-68-12; family RBG-16-68-12; genus EA-19. The sequence continues at coordinate 10,183 of VBML01000132.1, forward strand.
TCGCCCTGCCGATGCTGTTCCTCTACGTTGGCGGGTATGTCGCCATTCGTCTTCGCGTTCGTAACACGACTCATAACACGACCCCGGCGAAAAGCTCATAAGAGCTTGCGAACATGAGTCTCGGTTAGGGGGTCGAAAATCGTTGGCAGACTACCTAAACCTCGGGGCTCAACTCCCCGGCGGGTTCGAGTGGATCATCCTCCTCATCATCGTCGCGATCCTCCTGCTCTTCGGTCCGCAGAAGCTCCCTGAGCTCGCGAGGGGGCTCGGGCGGGCGTGGGGGGAGCTCCGCCGCGGCAAGATGGAGGTCGAGCGGCAGATTCGTCAGGAGTTTTCCGACGAGGAGCGAAAGGACTCCGGGTCGCGGCTGCGCGACGCCGTCCGGGAGCTTGGGGTGGACCCGTCGGGGATGCGGGAGTCCGAGTACAAGTTGCAAATTGCCCGGAGGATCGATCTTGCCCCGGACGACACCGTCGTCGCCGTCGCACGGATTCTCGGGAGTTCGGAGCCCGGCGCGACTCCATCGCGCCTCCGCGAATTGATCATCAAGTCCCTCGGGGTCTGACCGGCGCGAGCCGATCGGATGCGAACTCGCTAGGTTTAAGGCGGACCCTCCCTTTCCGCGCGGTAGCCGGTGGACCGGGACCGTGGCGAGCCTCGATTACAGCTATCGACGACTCGTCAACATCCTCGGGCCCGAGCGGGTCTCCCGGGACCCGATGGAGCGCCTGATCCACAGCCATGACGTCGCCTCCCTCCCGAAGATCGCCCTCCTGCAGTGGAAGATGATCCCGGACTTCGTTGTCGTTCCCAAGACCGTGGAGGAGGTCTCGCGGCTCGTCGAGCTCGCGTACGAGGCGGGCCTGCCGGTCGTGCCCCGCGGAGGCGGGACGGG